>NZ_JBSFIE010000030.1:0-94104 GCF_053597395.1 Streptomyces sp. NPDC001415 | reverse complement strand
AGGTCCTCGTAGCGGAGCTACTAGGGCGTTTCGGCAACGCCGCGAGCGTGCGTGCCAGGCGCCGCGGGCCCGGGCGGGGTTTAGACACAGGCTCTCAAGGCCGTACGTTCACCTCACGGCATGCTTCACTTCACGGCATGCGGCATCAGGTCACGGCCGGCGTCAGGAGCTGCGCGGATCGAGCTGGCGGATCAGGCCCGCGAAGGCGGCCCGTTCCGCTTCGGTGAGCGCCACCTTCTCCCGGGCGGGCGGCCCGGCCTGCCGGCCCACCGCGCGCAGGGTGCGCGACGCCTGCCACCTCGCCCGGTCGGTGCGCTCCCGGCGCAGGATGCGGACCAGGCCGACGACCCAGGCGACACTCGCCGCAGCGAGGACGGAAAGGCCTATCTGCTGAATGATCGTGATGTTCTGAGCCACGCGCCCCAGTAGACAACACGGGCCGGGACTTACGGCAGGGCGTGCAGGGACTTTGGTCCTCAAGTGGTACATGTCACGTCATGACGGCCGAAGATGCCCGACCCTCGGGTAAGGGCCGGGCATATCGGGTGAAACCACTCAGGCGGCGACCGCCACCTTCTCCTCGTTCCCCTCGGTCTCCTCGTCGAGCACCGGGGCCGGACCCTCGGGCTGCTGCTTGCGCAGGCCCTTGAGCAGGATGACCAGGCCCGCGCTGACCGCCGTACCGGCGGCGATGGCCAGCAGGTACAGGAAGGCGTTGCCGATCAGCGGCACCACGAAGATTCCGCCGTGCGGCGCCTGCAGGGTGCAGCCGAAGGCCATGGACAGGGCGCCGGTGACCGCGCCGCCCGCCATCGCCGAGGGGATGACCCGCAGCGGGTCGGCCGCCGCGAACGGGATCGCGCCCTCGGTGATGAAGGACGCCCCGAGCACCCACGCCGCCTTGCCGTTCTCGCGCTCGGTACGGGTGAACAGCCGGCCCCGTACGGTCGTCGCCAGGGCCATCGCCAGCGGCGGGACCATGCCCGCGGCCATCACGGCCGCCATCACCTTGAAGCTGCCGTCGCTCCCGTCGGCGAGCCCGCCGACCGCGAAGGTGTAGGCGACCTTGTTGAGCGGGCCGCCCAGGTCGAAGCACATCATCAGGCCCAGGATCACGCCGAGGACGATCGCGTTGGCGCCGGAGAGCCCGCCCAGCCAACTGGTCAGCGCGGACTGGAGCTTGGAGATCGGTTCGCCTATGACCAGGAACATCAGGAAGCCGACCACCGCCGAGGAGATCAGCGGGATCACCACCACCGGCATGATGCCGCGCAGCGGGGCGGGGATCTTGACCTTCTGGATCGCCATGACCACGGCGCCCGCGATCAGACCGGCCGCGAGCCCACCCAGGAAGCCCGCCTTGATGTCGAGGGCGATCGCGCCGCCCACGAAGCCGGGCACCAGACCCGGCCGGTCGGCCATTCCGTACGCGATGTAGCCGGCCAGGACCGGGACGAGGAACTTGAACGCGATGCCGCCGATCTGGAAGAGCAGCGCGGCCCAGCTGGTGGCGTCGGTCCACAGGAAGTGGTCCATGACGGAGGGCGCCTCGTTGACCTTGTAGCCGCCGATGGCGAAGCCCAGCGCGATGAGCAGACCGCCCGCCGCGACGAAAGGCACCATGTAACTCACGCCCGACATCAGCCACTTGCGCAGCTTGGTGCCGTAGCCCTCGCCCGGTTCGCCGGCCGCTTCCACGGGGGACGGCTTGGCGCCCGCCTCGGCGGTCTCGCCGCGCTCGGCCTTGCCCCGCACCTCGGCGATCAGCTCGGCGGGGCGGTTGACACCCGCCTTCACGCCGACGTCCACGGTGGGCTTTCCGGCGAACCGCTCCTTGTCCCGTACGGGCACGTCGTGCGCGAAGATCACGCCGTCGGCGGCCGCGATGACGGCCGGGTCGAGCCGGGTGAACCCGGACGAGCCCTGCGTCTCGACGGCGATCTCGACACCCTCGGCCCGCCCGGCCCGCTCCAGGGACTCCGCCGCCATGTAGGTGTGGGCGATGCCGGTCGGGCAGGAGGTGACCGCCACGATCCGGAAGGGCCGGGCTTCCGGCCGGGGCTCGGGCGCGGGGGTCGCGACGGCCTGCGGCTCGGACTCGGGGGCCTCCGGGGCCTGCGGTTCGGCCGGCTCCTCGCCCGCGATCAGCGCCGCCGCCTCCCCCGCCGTGGCCGTCGCCCGCAGCGCCTCGGTGAACTCGGCGTCCATCAGCTGGCGGGCCAGGGAGGACAGGATCGACAGGTGGGCGTCGTCCGCGCCCGCCGGGGCCGCGATGAGGAAGATCAGGTCGGCCGGGCCGTCCGGCGCCCCGAAGTCGATCCCGGCGTCGCTGCGCCCGAAGGCCAGGGTCGGCTCGGTGACGTGGGCGCTGCGGCAGTGCGGGATGCCGATGCCGCCGTCGAGGCCGGTCGGCATCTGGGCCTCGCGGGCGGCCACGTCGGCGAGGAAGCCGTCGAGGTCGGTGACGCGGCCGAGCGCGACCATCCGCTCGGCGAGCGTACGGGCGGCGGCTTCCTTGGAGTCGGCGGCCAGGTCGAGGTGGAGGTCGACCAGTTCCGCGGTGATCATGTGGCTCATCGCGGGCTCCTTTGCGGGCGGTGAGGGGCGGGGGGCGGGGTGGGGGTCATGGCGCCGGTTCCGTCAGCGGGCGGTCCAGCGGGACGGCGTCGGTGACGGTGACCGCCGCCGGGTCGAGGTCGCCGGGGGTGGGCATCACGCTGCCGGGGAGCTGGACGGCGGCCGCTCCGTGGGCGACGGCGGCGGCGAGCGCCCGGGGGCCTTCGCCGCCCGCCGCGAGGAACCCGGCGAGCGAGGCGTCACCGGCTCCCACGTTGCTGCGTACGGTCTCGACGGGCGCGGAGGCGAAGTACGTACCCGAGGCGGTGACCAGGAGCTGGCCGTCGGCGCCGAGGCTGGCGAGGACGGCGCCGGCCCCCAACTCCCGTACCTCTTCCGCCGCCTTGACCGCGTCGCCGATGGTGGCGAGGGGGCGGCCGACGGCCTGGGCGAGCTCTTCGGCGTTGGGCTTGACCACGTCGGGGCGTTCGCGCAGCGCGGCGATGAGGGAGGGGCCCGAGGTGTCGAGGGCGACCTTTGCCCCGGCGGCGTGCGCGCGGGCGACGAGGTCCGCGTACCACTGGGGCGCGAGGCCCCTCGGGAGGCTGCCGCAGCAGGCGATCCAGTCGGCGCGGCCGGAGTGCTTGCGGACAGCGTCGAGCAGCAACTCACTCTCGGCGGCGGTCAGTTGGGGACCCGGGGCGTTGATCTTCGTCAGGGTTCCGTCGGGTTCGGCGACCGAGATGTTGGAGCGGGTGTGGCCCCCGACGGGGACGGGGGCGACCTCGATGCCCTCGGCGCCGAGGAGTTCCTGGACGAGGGCGCCGGGGGCGCCGCCGAGCGGCATGACGGCGACCGTGCGGTGTCCGGCGGCGGCGACGGCGCGGGAGACGTTGACGCCCTTGCCGCCGGGGTCCACCCGCTCGCCGGTGGCGCGCAGCACTTCACCGCGGGCGAGGACCGGGACCTCGTAGGTGCGGTCGAGGCTGGGGTTGGGGGTGACGGTGAGGATGTTCATACGGTGATCACGTCCGTGCCGGCGGCCTCGATGGCGGCGATGTCGTCGGGGGCGAGCCCGCTGTCGGTGATGAGGACGTCGACGTCGGCCATGTCCCCGAAGCGGGCGAAGTGTTCCTGGCCGTGCTTGGCGGAGTCGGCGAGCAGCACCACGCGCCGGGCGGCGCCGATCGCGGCCCGCTTGACGGCGGCCTCGGCGAGGTCGGGGGTGGTGAGGCCGTGGGCGACGGAGAACCCGTTGGTGCCGAGGAAGGCGACGTCGGCGCGGATCTCGCCGTAGGCGCGCAGCGCCCAGGCGTCCACGGCGGCCCGGGTGCGGTGGCGGACCCGGCCGCCGACGAGGTGGAGGTCGATGGCGGGGTGGTCGGCGAGCCTCGCCGCGACGGGCAGGGCGTGGGTGACGAGGGTGAGCCCGCTGTCCAGGGGCAGCTCGGCGGCCAGGCGCGCGATGGTGGATCCGGCGTCCAGGATGACGCTGCCCTCGGCGGGCAGTTCGGCGAGCGCGGCCCGGGCGATGCGGTCCTTCTCGTCGGCGGCGGTGGACTCCCGCTCGGCGAGGTCGGGCTCGAAGTCGAGCCGGCCGGCGGGGATGGCCCCGCCGTGCACGCGGCGCACCAGGCCGGCCCGGTCGAGGGCCTTCAGATCGCGCCGTACGGTCTCGGCGGTCACCTGGAAGGTCTCGGCGAGCGAGAGCACGTCCACGCGCCCGCTCTCCCGCGCGATCCGCAGGATCTCCTGCTGCCGCTCCGGTGCATACATGTCTGTTTACGTCCATTTCCGTGCCCGAACCTGCGGTTACAGCGCCACAGTACGACCAGATGACGGCGATGTAAATCCATTCGGGCATTCGACGGACACAAACGGGCTTTGGTCCCGACGTCCGGGGTCGCCCGGCCCGGCCCGGACACGCCGATGGCCCCGCACCTCGGAAGGTGTGGGGCCATCGCGCGAAGGGAAGAGGCGGGCTCAGCCGACCGGCTGGGCCTCCTTCGTCAGGTCGAGCAGCTCGGCCTCCTCCAGCCCACCCTCAACGTGCTGCGCCGGCCGCGCCGGCAGCGCGAACATGACCAGGAAGATCACCGCGAGGACTCCGGCGACGTACCAGAGCGAGTCCTTGAAGCCGTCCACGAAGGCCTGGTTCAGCTGCGGCGGTACGAGGTCGTCGCCGATCGAACCGAAGAAGACGACCGAGACCAGGCCGAGGCCCAGCGCGTTGCCCATCTGCTGCACGGTGTTGATGAGCCCGGACGCGGAACCCGAGTGCTCCTTGGGGACGTCGGAGAGCACCGCGTCGGTGAGCGGGGCCACGATCAGGCCCATGCCGAGGCCCATCACGACCAGCGGGAGCGCCATCTGCCAGGAGGCGATGCCCATGCCGTAGCGGTCGGCCTCCCAGATGTAGATCAGGAGCCCGGCGACCATGGTCAGGGCGCCCGCCTGGAGGACCTTGCGGCCGAAGCGCGGGACGAGCTTCTGCACGGACATGCCGGCCGCCACCGACACCGCGATCGAGAACGGCACACCGGTCAGGCCCGCGCGCAGCGCGCTCCAGCCGAGGCCGATCTGCATGTACAGGGTCCAGACGAGGAAGAAGATGCCGAGGCCGACACCGAAGGTCGCCTGCACGGCGATGCCCGCCGCGAAGCTCTTCACCTTGAACAGCGACAGCTCGATGAGCGGGGAGCCGTCGCGCCGCGCCTTCATCCGCTCGTACGCGATGAGACCCGCGAAGACCAGGACGCTGCCGGCCATCGAGAGGTGGCCCCACAGGGGCCAGCCCAGCTCGCGGCCGCGGGTCAGCGGGTAGAGCAGCATGAGCAGGCCGAGGGTCACCAGGACCACGCCGACGAGGTCGAGCTTGAGGGCCTTGGGGGCCTTGGACTCGCTGATGAACTTGGTGCCGAGGACCAGGCCCGCGATGCCGACCGGCAGGTTGATCAGGAAGATCGGGCGCCATTCCAGGCCGAACAGGTTCCACTCGGTGAGCAGCGCGCCGAGCAGCGGTCCGGAGACCGCGCCGAGCCCGACGACCGCGCCGAACAGGCCGAAGACCTTGCCGCGCTCGTGGGCGGGGAAGGTGGCGTGGACGATCGAGAGGACCTGCGGCACCATCATGGCGGCCATCGCGCCCTGGAGGATGCGGGAGGCGACCAGCATCTCGGGGCCCGCGGCGAAGCCGCACAGCGCGGAGGCGAGCGTGAAGCCGCCGATGCCGATGAGGAAGAGCTTCTTGCGGCCGTGTATGTCGCCGAGGCGGCCGCCGGTGATCAGGCCCGCGGCGAACGCGAGGGCGTAGCCGGCCGTTATCCACTGGATCGAGGAGAAACTCGCCCCGGTGTCCTTCTGGATGGACGGGATGGCGATGTTGACGATCGTGACGTCGACCAGGTCCATGAAGGCCGCGGTCATCACGATGGCCAGGGCGAACCACCGGCGGCGGTCTGCTGCGGCCACGGCCGCGGACTCTGGGGTGGTGCTACTGGTCGTTGTGGAGGTCATGAGAAGAAAGTTAGACCCCCTATAGGTCAAAGCGCGTCCTCTTTAGCCGGGCATCCTGGATGGCATGACCGATACCCCGGCACGGCTGCTGCAACTGCTCTCCCTGCTCCAGACCCCGCGCGAGTGGCCCGGCGGCGAGCTCGCCGACCGGCTCGGGGTCTCCCGGCGCACGGTGCGGCGCGACATCGACCGGCTGCGCGAACTCGGCTATCCGGTGCAGGCGGCGCGCGGCGCCGAGGGCGGCTACCGCCTGGTCGCGGGCAAGGCGATGCCGCCGCTGGTCCTGGACGACGAGGAGGCGGTGGCGATCGCGGTCGGCCTGCGCGCGGGCGCGGGCCACGCCGTGGACGGCGTGGACGAGGCCTCGGTGCGGGCGCTGGCGAAACTGGAGCAGGTCCTCCCCTCGCGGCTGCGCCACCGCGTCGCGAGCCTCCAGGCGGCGACGATGCCGCTGTCCGGACCCTGGCGCGGCGACGGCGCGACGGTCGACCCGCGCACCCTGACCACGCTCGCCTCCGCCGTCACCGGCGAGGAGCGCCTCCGCTTCGACTACGTCTCCGGCGACGGCACCGCCACCAAGCGCCTGGTCGAGCCGTACCGCCTGGTGTCGACGGGCCGCCGGTGGTACCTGGTGGCGTACGACGTGGAACGGGGCGACTGGCGTACGTTCCGGGTCGACCGGGTCGCCGAGCCGTTCGCGACCGGCGCCCGGTTCGCGCCGCGCGAGCTGCCGGAGGCGAACGCGGCGGAGTTCGTGCGCAATTCCATGAACCGGCTGCAGCCCGTCCTGGACGTCGACGTCACCTTCGAGGCGCCGGCCGACTTCGTGACCGCCCGGCTGCCCTCGTCGATGGGCGCGCCCGAGCCGCTGGACGCCGGGCGCTGCCGGCTGCGCACCTCGTGCACCGACTCGCTGGAGTGGGTGGCGCTGCGCCTGGCCCTGGTGGACTGCGAGTTCACCGTCAACGGGCCGCAGGCGATGACCAGTTACCTGCACGACCTCGGCGAGCGCCTCACGCGGGCGACCGCGCCGGGACCCGGGGAATGAGAGGGGCCCCGACACCAGGGGGGAGAGGTGCCGGGGCCGGGAGCCCCGGCACCAGGGGGGGAAGGTGCCGGAGCTCGTTCTTGGGGCGGGGCCTAGGCCGCCGCGTCGAAGCCCGTGTCTCGGGCCATCTTCTTCAGTTCGAGCAGGGCGTGCTTCTCGATCTGACGGATCCGCTCACGGGTCAGGCCGTGCTCTTTGCCCACCTCTGTCAGCGTACGCTCCCGGCCGTCATCGATGCCGTACCGCATCTTGATGATCGACGCGGTGCGCTGGTCGAGCTTGCCGATCAGGTCGTCCAGTTCCTCACTGCGCAGGAGCGTGAGCACGGACTGCTCGGGGGAAACGGCGGAGGTGTCTTCGAGCAGGTCGCCGAACTGGGTCTCGCCCTGGTCATCGACCGGCATGTTCAGCGAGACCGGGTCGCGCGCCCAGTCCAGGACGTCACCGACGCGCTCGGGCGTGGAGCCCAGCTCGGCGGCGATCTCCGTGTGCTCGGGGTCGCGCCCGTTCTCCCGGTTGAACTCGCGCTGGACCCGGCGGATGCGGCCCAGCTCCTCCACCAGGTGGACGGGCAGGCGGATGGTGCGGGACTGGTCGGCGATGGAGCGGGTGATGGCCTGGCGGATCCACCAGGTCGCGTACGTGGAGAACTTGAAGCCCTTGGCGTAGTCGAACTTCTCGACCGCGCGCACCAGGCCGGCGTTGCCCTCCTGGATGAGGTCGAGCAGCGGCAGACCGGCCCTCGGGTAACGGCGGGCGACGGCGACGACAAGGCGGAGGTTGGATCGGATGAAGAGGTCCTTGGCGCGCTCACCGGCGGCGTACAGCGCCTCCAGCTCCTCGCGCGAAGCGCCCCCTGCCTTGCTCTCCACCTCACCGTCGAGGATCTGGCGTGCGTACACACCGGCCTCGATGGTCTGCGAGAGCTCGACCTCCTTGGCGGCGTCGAGCAGCGGCGTACGCGCGATTTCGTCGAGGTACATACCGACCAGGTCGCGGTCGGCTATCTCACCGCTTACTGCGCGGACCCTGCTTCCCGACTCCGAACCGCCGGAGGCGGACTGTCGGCGGGCGACGGCGCGGGTTGCCATGCGTGCTCCCTTACTGAGTGGGTCGCGACACCCTCCCGGGTGCCCTGCATCCGATGGAAACAACGGCTGGAATCCGGACAGAATTCCCGTCCCGCCCATCGATTTTCGTGATCATGCAGTACCCTGTGCCGCCACGGGAGGGGTTCAGGTGCCACAGGAACGTACAGAGGTGCAGGTCAGGGCTGGCGCGGAGGCCGATCTGGAGGCCCTCACCGACATTTACAACCACTTCATCCGTGAGACCGCCATCACATTCGACACGGTCGCCTTCACCACCGAACAGCGCCGTCCGTGGCTGCACTCCCACCCTGAAGACGGCCCGCACCGCCTTCTGGTTGCTCACGATGACCGATTTGTCGGCCGGGACGGCAATCCGGGCGGCATCCTGGGCTACGCGACGAGCAGCCCGTTCCGCCCGAAGCCCGCGTACGCGACGTCCGTGGAGGTCAGCGTGTACTGCGCGCCGGAGGCGACCGGCCGGGGCGTGGGCACGCTCCTGTACCGCTCGCTCTTCGAGGCGCTCGCGGGCGAGGACGTGCACCGGGCGTACGCCGGGGTCGCCCTGCCGAACGAGGCCTCGCTCCGGCTGCACGAACGCTTCGGCTTCACCTGCATCGGCACCTACCGGGAAGTGGGCCGCAAGTTCGGCCGCTACTGGGACGTGGCCTGGTACGAGAAGGAACTCGGGACCGGGTAACCGCATCGCATCGCATCGCATCGCATCGCATCGCATCGCATCGGGACTCAACTCCCGCGTCCGGTAAGTCAGTTGCCAGTTCACCCGTACTGCACCGATCGCTTGGCGAGCCCCATCCAGAACCCGTCGATGACGCTGCGCGCCCCGCCCGGCTCGCCCTCGCTCGCGCCCATCGTCACGAACAGTGGGGCGAAGTGTTCGGTGCGGGGGTGGGCGAGCCGCCCGGCGGGTGCCTTGTGCTCGAAGTCGAGCAGGGCGTCGAGGTCGCCGGAGGCCAGCGCCCGCGCGCCCCAGTCGTCGAACTCGGCCGACCAGCTGGGCACTTGACCTCCGGGGTGCCGCAGCGCGGCCAGGTTGTGGGTGAAGAACCCGCTGCCGACGATCAGCACGCCCTCGTCGCGCAGCGGCGCCAGCTTGCGGCCGAGGTCGTACAGCCTGCGCGGGTCGAGGGTCGGCAGGGAGATCTGGAGGACCGGGATGTCGGCGGCGGGGAACATCTCGACGAGCGGGACGTACGCGCCGTGGTCGAGCCCGCGGTCCGGGATGTCCTGCACGGGCACGCCGGGCGCGCGCAGCAACTTGCGTACGGAGCTGGCGAGTTCGGGAGCGCCGGGGGCCGCGTACCGCACCTGGTAGTAGTGCTCGGGGAAGCCCCAGAAGTCGTACACGAGCGGCATGGTCTCGGTGGCGCCGAGCGCGAGCGGGGCCTCTTCCCAGTGGGCGGAGACCATGAGGATCGACTTCGGCCGCGGCAGATCGGCGGACCAGGCCGCGAGCTCCCCCGGCCAGAGCGGGTCGTCCGCGAGCGGCGGGGCGCCGTGGGAGAGGTAGAGGGCGGGCATGCGCTCGGGGCGGGCGACGGTCATGACGGACCCTCCGACTCACTCACTGACTCACTGACAGCCCGACCGGCCGGCCCGACGACCAGCCGGCGTGACCGGCCGGAGCGACCAGCCGGGGCGATCCGGCATTGCTTGAAGTATCAAGCTCTGTGAGCCCACCCTAACGCGATCTAGTTCAACTTTCAAGAACCACCCGTACAGTAGATGTATGACCTCGGCACCTAATTGGCTCAGCGACGAGGAGCAGCGCATCTGGCGCGCCTACCTCCACGCCACCCGGCTCCTCGAAGACCACCTCGACCGACAGCTCCAGCGCGATGCCGGGATGCCGCACCTGTATTACGGGCTGCTCGCCCAGCTCTCGCAGGCGCCGCGGCGGCGGCTGCGGATGACCGAGCTGGCCAAGAACTCGAAGATCACCCGCTCCCGGCTCTCGCACGCCATCGCGCGCCTGGAGAACAACGGCTGGGTCAAGCGCGAGGACTGCCCGTCCGACAAGCGGGGCCAGCTCGCGATCCTGACGGACGCGGGCTATGAGGTCCTGGAGCGGACCGCGCCGGGGCATGTCGCCGCCGTGCGGCAGGCGATGTTCGACCGGCTCACCCCGGCGCAGGCGGACCAGCTCGGCGAGATCATGCGGGTGATGGCGCAGGGGCTCCAGCCCACGGACACCAAAGCGGACCTGCCCTGGCTCCGCTGAGGTCAGCGGGGCCAGGGCAGGTCGTGCGTGCGCGTCCGGGGTGCTACCGGGGGGTCAGTGGGCGACCACCGGGATGCGCACCTCGTCCTCGACGTCCTCACCGGCGCCGGGCCGGGAGAACGAACTCCCGCCGGGGCGGCCGGTGTTGATGAGGGCGGCGGCGATGACGGCCGCCGCCGCCAGGATGCCGACCGCCCACCAGATGGCGGCGGTGAAGCCGTGCACCATGGCCTGGAGCTTGAGGAGCTCGGCGTTGGTGGCGCCGAGCGCCGCGTGGCCGGTGACGTAGGCCGTGGTCGCGGAGGCGGCGATGGTGTTGAGCAGGGCGGTGCCGATCGCGCCGCCGACCTGCTGCGAGGTGTTGACCATCGCGGAGGCGACACCGGCATCACGCGGCTCGACCCCGATGGTGGCGAGCGACATGGCGGGCATGAAGGCCGTACCCATGCCGAGGCCGAGCAGGATCTGCGCGGGCAGGATCACGGCGGCGTACGACGTGTCGATGTCGAGCTGGGTGAGCAGCAGCATGCCGACGGCGGCGGTCAGGAAGCCCGGGGCCATGAGCAGGCGCGGCGGGACCCGGGTCATCAGGCGGGCGCCGATCTGGGTGGAGCCGGTGATCATGCCCGCGATCATGGGCAGGAAGGCGAAGCCCGTCTTGACCGGCGAGAAGCCCTTCACGACCTGGAGGTAGTAGGTGAGGAAGAGGAACAGGCCGAACATCGCGATGATCGCGAGGCCCAGCGAGAGGTAGACGCCGCCGCGGTTGCGGTTGGTGATCACGCGCAGGGGCAGCAGCGGGTGGCGCACCTTGGCCTCGGTGAGGACGAAGGCGGCCAGGAGCACGGCCGAGGCGATGAACATCGAGACGGTCAGCGTGTCCGACCAGCCGGCCGACTCGGCGCGGGTGAAGCCGTAGACGAGCGCGACCAGACCGGTGGTGGACAGGATCACGCCGGGCACGTCCAGCGGCGAGCGGTTGCGGGTGCCCGAGGGCTCACGGATGACGAGGTAGGCGCCGAGCGCGGCGACGATCGCGAACGGGATGTTCACGAAGAAGGTCCAGCGCCAGTTCAGGTACTCGGTGAGGAAGCCGCCGAGGATCAGGCCCACGGCGCCACCGCCACCGGCGATCGCACCGTAGATGCCGAACGCCTTGGCGCGCTCCCTGGCGTCGGTGAACATCACCGCGAGCAGCGAGAGCGCGGCCGGCGCGAGCAGCGCGCCGAAGGCGCCCTGGAGCGCGCGCGAGCCGAGCAGCATGGCCTCGCCGGTGGCGGCGCCGCCGAGCGCGGAGGCCGCGGCGAAGCCGAGCAGGCCGACGACGAAGGTCCGCTTGCGTCCCCACAGGTCGGCGATACGGCCACCGAACAGGAGCAGCCCGCCGAACGCGAGGGCGTAGGCCGTGATGACCCACTGCTTGTTGGCGTCACTGATGTGCAGCGCGTGCTGGGCGGACGGCAGCGCGATGTTCACGATGGTCGCGTCGAGGACGACCATCAGCTGGGCCAGGGCTATGAAGGCCAGCGCTTTCCAGCGACTGGGGTCGGGGCCGGAGAGCTGGTCTGTCTTGTCGAGCTGGTCCGTCTTGCCGAGACCGACTGTTTTTGACATGGGGGTAGCCACCTTGGGACGCGGATTACCGAGAAAGTGTTGTAGCTGGGAGCAACTGGTTTTAACTACGACTGAACTAAGCGGCCGAACTAATCGCTGAACTGCGTCGAAGGAGCGCGAACGTCGACGCGGACGTCAACGCGCCAACGCAGGCACGAGCAGCACGAGCGCGAACGCTGAACCGCGTTGAAGGGAGGGGGAGTTGAGGGTGGGATGCGATCAACTCTTCCGGAGGTCATCGAGGGTCGCGGCACTGCCCGGCAGCTCGGACCGCGCCGGGGCCTGAAGCCCGTCGAGGAACAGCTGCAAGTGCCGGTGGACGAACTGGTCGATGTTCGGACAGGGCGTGCCGGGCAGCGGCCTGGTCAGCTGGGAGAGGGCGACCATGAGGTCACCCACGGCGACGTCGGAGCGGAGCCGGCCGGCCGTGCGGGCCCGCCGCATGAGCCCCTCGACGTCGCGTTCGAGGCGATCGCGGGCCGCGTTCAGTTCCGCCTGGTCCTGGTCGAAGGTGTCGGAGAGCATCGGGCAGAGTGCCCCGATCCGCTCGTCGGCCGCCGCGTGCACGAAGCGGCGCAGGGCTTCGAAGGGGTCCGCCTCCTCGGCGGCCGCCGCCTCGGCCTGGCCCGAGACCCGGTCCATGACGTGGAGCACCACGCTGGTGATGAGCTCCGAGCGGTCGGCGAAGTGGCGGTAGATCGTGGCATTGCCGACGCCGGCCCGGCGGGCGATCTCGTCCAGCGGCACATCGGCACCGCATTCGACGAAGATCTCGCGCGCGGCGGCGATGATCCGCTCCCGGTTGCGCAGGGCGTCGGCCCGCGGACGCGGGGCACGGCGCGGCACTGCGGCGACGGGGGCGGCGGCGGTGTGCACGACTCTGCTCCTTCTTGCTTGCTGTACGTGATCGAGGGCTTTGGGCGATCGGCGATCGGACTGTCCGCCCGGGACCTGACCCAAGCGGGGAAGCATTCCCCGTTTAGCGGGGACGAAGGTTCAAACGGGGAAAGCTTCCCCGTTTATTTCCCGGCTCGGATGTGACCTGAGCCACACACCGCCATATGCGGAAAAACCCACATTCGGGCCACCCAGCGCGCGCACGCGACACGCCGGACACAGGGTGATCAGACGAGCGCAGCCAGGATCCGGCCTGCTGTCGCGTCCCCGAAGGCGAGCGCGTGCGCATGCAGGACGTCAGCCAGTCCCGCCCGGCCGGGGCGCCAGGCCGCCGGATATCCGCGCGGCGCCGGAGCACCTTCCTCGGCGCCGCCCTCGCCTCGGTCGCGCTCGCCACGCTGACCACCGGTTCCACCACGCTGTCGATCGCCACCCGCGCCTCCGCGGGCCCGGTGGCCGCCCCCGGCGAGTCCTTGCTCGGCCCCTGCCGGATACCGCCCGCGCTGGGCGTGCAGATGTCGGAAGGACTTCCGACCCCGCCCGGGTACGCGCATTCCACCGGCATCGTCCGGGCCCTCACCCTCATGATCGACTTCCCGGACGCCGTGGGCGCCGGCTCCGCGCTCAGCCGGTACAAGGAGTTCTTCCCGCAGACCAGCGACTGGTTCCGCAACGCCTCCTACGGCCGCCTCGACTACCGCGCAGAGGCCCCGATCCCCGGTTGGCTGAGGATGCCGAAGGCGTTCACGGCGTACGGGATCGAACGCGGCTCCCCCTATGAGCCCGGCTACCACCACCTGGTCCAGGACATGATCGCGGCGGCCGGCCCGAAGGTGAACTTCTCGAAGTACGACCTGGTGAACGTGCTGGTGACGCCGAACGCGGGCCCCGCGGCGCTGGACACGGTCCTCTCGGTGACGTTCTCCGGCAACGAGGACGCGCCGTACGCGGACGGGGTCCCGCTGTCGAACACCTCGTTCGTCTACAGCCGCCAGGACGACGGCTCCGGCTCCTACGGGGAGACCGGCTACCGGGTGCTGCCGCACGAGAACGGCCACGTCTTCGGACTGCCCGACCTCTACACCCCGCAGGGCGGCGGGGCCGTCGGGCACTGGGACATCATGTCCGAGGACTGGGGCGCCAACAACGACATGCTGGGCTGGCACAAGTGGAAGCTGGGCTGGCTCGACAACAGCCAGGTGTCGTGCGCGACGGGCACCGGCGCGAGCCAGTACGTCCTGACCCCCCTGGCCACGGAGGGCGGCCCGAAGCTGGTCTTCGTCCCGGTGACGAAGGACAGCGGGTACGCGGTGGAGGTACGCACCCAGGGCGGCAACGACGACGCGGTCTGCAAACCCGGGGTCCTGATCTACCGGGTGAGCGCAAGCGTCGACACGGGCAAGGGCCCGATAACCGTCTCGGACAGCAAACCCAACACGGGAGGCTGCACGCGTCGCCCGAACGTCAACGCGGAAATGTCTGACGCCCCGTATGCGACGGGGGAGACGTTCGTGGACCGGACGAACGGGCTACGGATCGCGGTGACGGGGGTGGATGGGATGGGGAACTATCACGTGCGGGTGACGAGATCTTGACGCTGCCGTCTGCGCCGGATTCCAGCCGGTCAGGCGCTTCAGCCAGTCCCGCGCTCCACCCGGTCCCGCGCTCCACCCGGTCCGGCGCTCCATCCGGTCCCGCGCTTCAGCCAGTCCCGCGCTTCAGCCAGTCCCGCGCTTCAGCCAGTCCGGCGCTTCAGCCGGTCCCGCGCTACAGCCAGTCCGGCGCTTCAGCCAGTCCCGCGCTCCAGCTGGTCCGGCGCTCCAGCCAGTCCCGCGCTTCAGCCGGTCCGGCGCTTCAGCCAGTCCCGCGCTCCAGCCAGTCCGGCGCTTCAGCCGGTCCGGCGCTTGAACAGCGAGGATCCGGGGGCGCAGCCCGGAAAGGGGTGCAGGGGACGGAGTCCCCGCGGGGGTTCGAGGGGCGCAGCCCCTCAGGGGGTCTGGGGCGCAGCCCCAGGAGCCCAGCCTCTCCACCCCCGTCATGGGCGGGCTGGTGGGCAAACGCCCCGGGGGTGCAGGGGCGAAGCCCCGCATCGGGTCTGGGGCGCAGCCCCAGGAGCCCCCGGGGTCCGGGGCGGAGCCCCGGGAAACCCCCCTTCCCCCCTCACACCGCCGGAGGCTTTAGGGAAGGGGCGGGGTGGGGAAAACCCCCCGGAGCTCCCGCTTCAGCACCTTCCCCGCAGCATTCCGCGGCAACGCCTCCTCCCGCAGAACAACCCGCGCCGGCACTTTGAACCCCGCCAGCACCGCCCCGACATGCGCCCGCAGGGCATCCGCGGTCACAACGGCCCCGCCCCGCACCTGAACCACCGCCCCCACCTCCTCACCCAGTACCGGATGAGAAATCCCCAGCACCGCCGCATCCAGTACCGCGGGGTGATCGTGGAGCACCCCCTCGACCTCGACGCAGTACACGTTCTCCCCACCCCGGATCACCATGTCCTTGATCCGGTCGACGATCCCGACCCGCCCCTCGCGAAGGACCGCGAGGTCCCCCGTCCTGAACCACCCGCCCTGGAAGGCGAGTCGGGTGGCGGCCGGATCGCCCCAGTACCCCCGCACCAGCGACTGCCCCCGCAGCCACAGTTCCCCGACCTCGCCGTCGGGGAGCGGGGACCCGTCGGCCCCGGCGATCCGGACCTCGGTGACGGGAGTGGGCCGCCCCACGCTGTCGGGCCAACTCCGGTACTCCGCGCCGAAGTTGGCCAGCACACCTCCGCTCGTCTCGGTCAGCCCGTACCCGTTGCGCGGCTCGATCCGGGACCCGTACCGCGCGGTGAGCCCGCCGACGAGGCCGGGCGGAGCCGCCGCACCCCCGGTGTTGAGGGCGGTGAGACTGCCCAGCACGTCCCCCTCGCCCTCCCCCTCAGCCGCGGCGAGCAACTGAAGGGCAGTGGCCGGCACCCCCGCGAAGTGTGTGACCCGGTGCTCCCGGATCAGCGCGAGCGCCCGCCCCGCGTCCCACTTCCGCATCAGGACGAGCGTCCCGCCCGCCGCCATCGCCGCGTACACCGAGGTGAAGGCGGCGACGTGGAAGAAGGGGAACGTCATGAGGGTGACGGGGGCGGGCCCCTGGCCGGGGACGATGCCGCGCCCGAGCATCGACATGGCCGCCTGGAAGCGGGGGTTCATGACGGCCCCGGCCTGCGCGAACTGCGTGGCGACGGCTCCCTTGGGGCGCCCGGTGGTGCCGGAGGTGTAGATGATGGTGGCATCGGCGTCCGGCGAGACCTCGACGTCGGGCGGCCCGGCCCCACGGTCGGGCGAGGTGAGCTCACGGAGGTCGTCGAACCGCTCGAATCCGTCGGGCAGCTCACCTTCATGGTGGAAGACCATGCCGCGCACGCCGCGAGCGGAGGCCCAGCCCGCCACCCGCTCAAGCCGCTCGCCGTCGACGAGCAGCACGCGCGGCGTGCAGTCGTCGAGGGCGTACGCGAACTCCTGGGAGGTCCACCACGCGTTCATCGGGACGGCCACCAGACCCGCCAACTGGGCCGCCCAGAAGGCGACTTGCCACTCGGGATGGTTGCGCATGCCGATGACGGCCCGGTCGCCCGGGCGCAGCCCGTAGACGTCGGTGAGGCGCCGGGCCAGCGCGCAGGAGGCGGCGAAGAACGCGCCGTAGGAGTAGCTTCCGCTCTCGGCGACGAGGAAGGGCCGCTCCCCGTAGGCCCACACCGTCTCGACGAACTCCCGCAGGGTGCGCGGCCCGGAGGCGTACTCAAGGACACCGCTCTCCCCGCGGACCACGGCGAACGGCGCCCCGGCCGCGGTGAGCAGCGCCTCCGCGCGGGCGGGTTCCGCGCGCGCCCCGGCGGACCGAGGCCCGGCCGCCCCCACCTCGCCGGCTGTCGCCCCTGTCGCCCCCATCGCCTCTGCCGTCCCCACGGGAAGCCCTCCTAAGCGCCGGCCCAGTCACAGTGGTCGACGACGCTATGCCGCTCCCCCGCCCCGGTCAAGGTCGGTGTAATACGCAACGACCTGTGGGGTCAGCCCGGCTTCACCACTTGGCCGATCCCGTTCGGCACCGACGCCGTACCGGTGAGCGCGGCTTCCGGCACCGGGCGGTCGCCCTTCAACGCGGCCCAGAGCTTCGCACCCCGGGCGGCGTCCGGCACGAGGCGGTCCTCATTGCCCTGCTCCAGTTGGGCCGGCAGGGTGACCATCTGGACGTCCTTCGCGCCGAGCCCCTTCATCGAGTACGCCAGCGAGGCGAGGTTGGCGACGTGGGCGAGGGAGGAATCCGTGGTCAGGGTGTTCGTCGCGGCATCGGCGACGGTGAAGAGTCGGACCGGATCGGCCAGCAGGTCCCCGCCGGCGATCCGGCCGAGAAGCGCCGTGAGGAACTGGTGCTGGAGCTGGATCCGGCCGAGGTCGCTGCCGTTGCCGACGCCGTACCGGGTGCGTACGAGATCGAGGGCCTGCTGGCCGTCCAAGTGGTGCTTGCCGGCCCGGAGATGGAGCCCGCTCTGCTTGTCGTCGATGGGCTTGGCCAGGACGATGTCGGTTCCGCCGAGCGCGTCCATCAGCTCGGCGAAGCCGTTGAAGTCGACCTCGACGTAGTGGTTGATCCGCAGCCCGCCGCTCAGCGACTCGACGGCCGCGACCGTGCAGGGGGCGCCGCCCCTTTCGTACACGGAGTTGAACATGACCCCCGCCCGCCCCGGCAGCTTCTGGCCGGACGCGGTGGTACAGGCGGGGCGGTCGACGATGGTGTCGCGCGGGATGCTGACGAGCGCCGCCTTCGTGCGGCCGCCGTACACATGGAGCAGCAGGGTGGTGTCGGAGCGCCCGGTGTCATCGCCCCCGCCCGCCCGCGTCGCGTTCTTCCCGGCTCGCGAATCGGAGCCGACGACCAGGATGTTGAGGTCGGAGGTGGCCGAGGCCTCGGGGGTGAGCAGCGAGCCGAGTTCGACGCTGCCGAGGTTGCCGCTGAGCCGGTGCCAGGTGTACGCGGCCGCGCCGCCCGCGAGCAGCAGCACCCCGGCGAGCGAGCAGAGCACGAGGCGCAGCCGGGTGGACCGCGGACGGGGCCGCGTACGGGTGGGCCGGCCCATCCGGGGTATCCGCCCCCAACGGGGTCCGTACGTCATCCATCGACTCCGTCCGTCAGCGACCCAGAACTCAGCATGCGTACAAACAGGGCGTTACCGCACACTACAAGAAGGGTGCATAACCCCGCATAACGGGATATCGGGCACCGAGGCTGACGACTGCCGGAGGGGAGGCGTCCAAGTTGAAGCCCACACCAAGGCCCATAAGGATGTCGATGTGGACGCCCCTGACGTCCCTGAGGTCCCAGAGGTCCCTGTCGACCGGCAGGCGGCGAATACGGGCCGTAAGGGCAGGCCGCCCCGGAATCGCACCGATCGTCCTGGCCCTGTTCGCGGTGGCGGTACTGGCCCTGGGCGGCTGCTCGTCGGGCGGCGGCAAGGACGCGTCCCCGAGCCCGAGCCCGACGGTGTCGAAGGCGCAGATCACCACCACCCCGAAGGACGGCGCGGATCACGTCGGCATCACCGTCAAGGACGTCGGGGCGAGCGTCGCGGACGGCACCTTCTCCTCGGTCACCCTCACGGCCCAAGGCGGCAGGGCGATACCCGGCGCACTGGCCCCGGCCCGCAACGCCTGGCACCCCTCGGCGAACCTGGCCCGCGGCACGGCGTACACACTGACCGCCGAGGCGAAGGACCCGGACGGGCGGACGGCGACCAGGACCGGCAGACGAAGATGAACAGCACCACGGTGGGTCTCGGCGACGAGTGCGACATCCCCGACGTGCCGCACGCCCAGCGCCTCACGAACTCCGGCACCTTCATCCACGGCAACTACTGGGCCGCGCCCTCGACCTTCGGCGCCACCGCCTCCAGCCACGGCTGCATAGGCATCCGGGACACCCAGGGCGGCGGCGACCCGGGCTCCCCCGGCACCTGGTTCTACACGAACTCCCTCCTCGGCGACGTAGTGATCGTCCGCAACTCCCAGAACGGCGGCACGGTAGCCCCGGACAACGGCCTCTCCGGCTGGAACCTGCCGTGGCCGACGTGGACGGCAGGCAGCGCGGTCACGTGACGGACCCACGAGCGGACCCAGCCCTTCGCCCCGGGCCCGCCCAGGAGCGAGGACGCCCGGCGTCACCGCCGACGTCAAATCGAGTCAGGGCAGCGGGCGCCACGGCGCTGATCCTGCCCCACTCTCCGCATGGGAGCGTGCCGCTGCCCCGCCAAATCGTCCAGGAGTCATGGCACTTGATCAGCCCTGCGCTGTGGGACCTTGCATGCCCCGTGCATCCCTGAAGCGATCGGTTGCAGCCTGTCGGCAGCGTCACGACGCCCCGGGCTCGGCCGCGCCCGGCTTCACTCGGCGTGAGAGTGGCGGCGCTACCACTGCCGTTCCCACCTGCTTCTCCGTGAAGACACCGCTTGAGCGAAGAGAGCCAGACCGAGCTATCGCACAGGTGTCCCATGGGCGGGTCTACGATCGGCGTCGACTGTGGCGGTTCCGCGTCCGCAGCGCCTGCCCATGACCGCCAGTCTCCGAGGTAGTCCACGTGACCCAGCTCGCTCCCCCGGCCCTCCGCTCCGACGGCAAGGAGAAACCCAGCAAAAGCCGGGACCCGTACTACGACAACGCGAAGCTACTGGCCGTCGTGCTGGTGGTCTGCGGTCACTTCTGGGAACCGCTCATAGAACAGTCAGGGCAGCGCCACCTCAAAGCCCTCTACCTACTTGTCTATGCCTTCCACATGCCCGCATTCATTCTCATATCAGGCTTTTTCTCTCGGACTTTCACCACCCAACCACAGCAACTCAGACGGTTGGCCAGCGGCGTGCTCATACCTTTCGTGTTGTGGGGCGCCCTGCTGACACTCTTCAACAACACGCTCTCCGGCGCCCACGCGAAGATCCAGCCGCTTACACCGGTATGGATCACCTGGTTCCTGATCGCCCTCTGTCTCTGGCGCCTGACTGCCCCGATATGGCAAACCCTGCGCGCACCCGTGACCGTCGCCACCGCGCTCTTCCTGGCCGCCGGCGCGTTTTCCCTCGGCGCCCAGTTCTCCATCACCCGCGTACTGCAGTTCTTTCCCTTCTTCGTCATCGGGCTGACCCTGCGCCCGTCCCACCTGGCCTGGCTGCGCGAGACTCGCTGGGTCAAGGGAGCAGCCCTCACCGTGTTTGCCGTGGCAGGCGCCGCGGCGTACTGGCTGGCTCCGCGGCTCGGAGCCGGATGGCTGTACCGCAGCAGCAGTGCCGACGAGCTCCACGTCTCATACACGCACTGGCTCGCCCAGTCCGCCGCGATCTACGCCGCCGGACTCATCCTCACCGCAGCCTTCCTCGCCCTCGTCCCCAATCGCCGCGTCTGGTTCACCGCACTCGGTGCCGGCACCATGAGCGCCTTCCTCATCCACGCCTTCGTGCGCCAAACCTTGGTCCACACCCACGTCTACAACCGTGAAGTCCTTCACCACCCGGCAGGCCAGGCCGCGCTCACCGTCCTGTCCATCGCCCTCGCCCTCCTGCTCTGCACCCGTCCCATCCGGCAGGTGATGAGGCCCTTCATCGAACCCCGCCTCAACTGGCTCTTCCACCAAGGCGAGAGCACCCGACACCGAGCTGCGTAAAAGCAGGCAGGAAGCCTACGGCTTGCGCATCGGACACTCGACGTACGGGCTGAGGTCCGGAACTGGATCACCGACAGCGACAGTCCAAGGACGACTACCCAAGACCGGCCCCACCCGCGACCAGTGGCAGCACGCCCCGAGTGAGCCGCTGCCGGTGAACGTGCCCTCCCTGTTCGCCAACCGGCGCTCCTACGCCGGATCACTGTTCGGCGGCATCCGTGAAACCCAGGAGATGCTCGACCGTGCGGCCACATCGCCACGGTGGACACGCGCGCCGTGGACGAGGCGCGCCTGCACCTGCTCGGTACGGGGACTGGGCCGGCCCCGCCTCCGCCACACTCACCGGAGTGGGGCGACCGGGACGGGACGCGTTCAGGGAGATCGCCGAACTGCTGGCGCAGTCGTGGCTCATACGGTCAGGACGGTGGCAGAGTCCACCCAGCGGGCCAGCACGCTGAACACCGCCAGCGCCGCGCGCTACGCCGAGGATCCGGACTACTCCGACGCGGACGAGGAGAGCGCAACCTAGCTCGCACCATGCCCCTCGACCCACCGCCCGCCCACCGCCCCACTCCCATCCGCTACCCTGTCCTGGGCTGTCCTCACCGACGGCCCAGGCCCTTGTGCGGACTGGATGCCAGCGCGGCGATCATGCTGGAATTTTCATCCACGTCTTCATCAAGGCCCGCCTCCGTAGCTCAGGGGATAGAGCACCGCTCTCCTAAAGCGGGTGTCGCAGGTTCGAATCCTGCCGGGGGCACAACGCGTTAACGCTCTGACCTGGGGTTTCTCTCCCGGGGAGGGCTCCTACTCGGCCTCGGACTCCTCGTCCGGGGCCGTTTGCGTGAGCGGTGCGTGAGCGGACGGAGAGTTGATCTCCGGAATTCCTCCCAACGGATCAGCATCATCCGGCACGGGCTCCGGGTCGGGATGCTTCGCGTCGTCGGGCTCGGCCTCCGCTTCGGGGGCGGTGTTCTCGGAGGTCGCGCGGGCGCGCGGGACGAGCCGGGCTGCGGCCTCGGCGATCGCCAGGTCCGCTTCGGGGAGCAGGCTCGTGTACGTGTCGGCCGTGATGGTGATCGAGGAGTGGCCGAGCATCTCCTGGATGTCCTTCAGGTCGGCCCCGGCCGCGTGGGCGAGGGTCGTAGCACCGTGGCGGAGGTCGTGGAGCCGGACCGGCGGGAGGTCGATCTCCTCGTACAGCTCGATGAACCGCCGCGTGACGTTGGCGGGGTGAAGCATCTCACCGTTCTCCTTGGCGGAGACCCGCCCCCGTGGCCGCAACAATGATTTCTCGCGGCAGCGGAACACGGAGCATCGCTCTTCAGAGCAGGTCAGCGCAGTCTACGCAGCTAAAACGCCCCTCCTTTGTCCGCAAACTCGAAATAATTGGCGCCTGCCGACAAACCCTAGGGGGGAACGTGGCTCAGCTCGAACTCGAAGTGCTCACGGACGATGCGCCCGAGGCAGCCGCCTTCGAGGCGTACTGGCGACTCAACGAGGACGGTGAGACGTGGGCGCAGACCGTCACTGCCATCCGCGCGGAGTACGGGCTGAAGCCGCAGCAGATGACCCGCATCGCCCAGCAGGCGGGCACGGCCTACCTGGCCGACTTGTTGTGCGAGTCCTGCGAGGACCCCTACCCCGTGTCCAGCCGCAGTGATCTCACTCAAGCCCTCCGTTTCGAAAGCTGGAAGTGCCCGAGCTGCCACGAACGCGAAGTGGAAGAGCAGGCCGCACGGGCCAAGGAACAGAAGGCGCGGCGCCGTGCCGAGGTCTACGAGCAGTACCCCGTCCTGAACCGTCCCGACTTGGAGCCCGCCGACCTCACTCTTTTCGAGGCCATCGCGCTGCATACCCTCTTTAGCGACCCGGCAGTCGAAGACGCCGGGCTGACGTCTCCCACCGACATCTGGCCGAAGGAGCGCCGCTGGGCTCCCGAGCAGCTTCGGTATGACTTCGAGCGTGGGCTCCTGAAGGCTGTGCCGCGCCTGATCAAAGTGCACCCGGACTCGCACCTCGACGCCTTCGCCCTGGACGACGACGGGGAACTCAGCGATTCCTTCTACCTCGGCCGCGTCAGCTACTACCTCATGGGCCAGGCCGACGAGCTCACTGATCGGCACCCCCGCCTCCTCCAAGCTCTGAACCGCACCTTCCGGGAAGGCCCGTGGCCGACCTCCTGGGCGGGCCAGTGGCGCGAGCTATGGGACGAGCTGGTGCTGGCGGACGCACAGGACTACCTCGCGATGAAGCTCGGCGAGCACCACCTTGAGATGAACCAGGGCGAGGGGACCCGCACCGCCCTCCAAGACGCCCTGAGCACCTTCAGCCTCGGCCAGGTCTTCAACTTCATCTACCGGGCGGCCAAGGACTCCGCCGCCTACTACCAGCGTGGCGGAGTGAACAAGCGGCAAGCCGCCAACAGCACCATCGGGCGGATCAGCGCCAGCGCCGACAGGGCCCGCGCCAACGGCTGGGATGTCAAGCCCTTCGGTCGGCCCTGGAATCTCCCTCTCTCGGCCATCGGGGAGACGTTCTTCAGCAAGGTGATGTGGCAGCCAGACATGATGCAGGTGGCATCCCGCGACGCGCAGGTCCCCTTGCACGCCTGGCCCGCTGAAAACGCCGCCGAGGGCACAGGGGACGAGGGCTCCGAGGAAGTACCGCACCCGGTGCCTGGCATTAATGAGGAAGGCACCTGGATCGACCTCGGCAAGACTCCTGGTGCCACTCCGTGGCCGGACGTCAACGACCTCCTGAAGCTGGAGCCTGGGACGGTCACCGCGATCGTGTCCGTGCCAACTGCCGGCCGCTCGACAATGGCGCTGAACATCGCGCTGCACAATGCCACAGCCGAACGACTCACGGTCTTCAGCACCTGCGAGATCAACTCCGACACGATCGAGCGGAAGCTCGTCAGCGCCACCTGCGGAGCAGATCTGCGATACCCCGCCGACACGGTGGACTTCGACTCCGTGCGTCGCCGCGCATCAGAGTCCTCAGTCAGGGTGCCAGGCTGGCACACCCCGACCATCGGGCTCCCGCTTGAACAGGTCTTCCGGGAAGCCGCAACTACGGTCATCCCACCGCATCGTGGTCGCCTTGCCCTGTGGGTGGTCGACACGATCCAGAGCTACAGCGAGCTGGACGAGGAGGGCCTGGCATTGAGCATGGACGTGGCACGCCGCATTGCGGAGGAACACAACCTCGCGGTTCTGATCACAGCTCGTGCGTTGAGCGAAGGGCCTGACGAGCCGCTCGAACTGCGACATGTCCCGACGCCTATCGCACGCGGCGCCAACACCATCGTTGAACTACATCGCGACGGGGCCTACTGGACCAACCTGCCCGACGCCGACTCAGCCACCGTGCGGGCTTTGAAGGTCGGAGGTAAGCAGTGCAAGGAATCCGTCTCCCTGAAATTCGAGGCGCCCTTCTGCCGTTTCGTCCGAACTGACAGGTGACCAAGCCCCCAGGAGACCTTCAGCGGTGCTGGCCCACGGCACACCGGGGCGCCCCAGCCGGGTGAATCAGCGTGGCCGTGCGCGAACCACAGGGCAGTCCATGGGCGCCCCAACTCGGAGCGCCCATGGACTGCAGCACTGTCGTCACCGACTACTGATCGATGGGGGGCAACCTCGGGCTCTATGAGCAGTGTCCTGGCGCTGCACCAGCAGACACCTGGTCGCTGCCGCCGATCACGCGCCTGGCCGAAATTCCCCCTGAGCGCAGGGGGGAGTGCTCGCTGCCAGGGCGTATGCGTAGTCGCCCGGTGGCAGCCCGCAGGACCTGCTCGCTGAACCGCGGCAAGCACAGCCGGCCTACTCATCCAAGTGCTGTAGTGGGATGGGCGCATCGAAGACGTCGACGACGAACTCCGAGGATCCGTTGCCCTCGAAGTCGACATCGCGGTCGCTGTGAAGCAACGTATGGATCCTTACCCAACGCCCCTCGGCACTCGCGTCCTCCGCCACATTTAGCGCGCTACGAACGGGGCCGATGCCGCCAGTCAGCCGCTTACTCGTCCAGGTTTGCAGGAGCTTCGCTTCTACGGGAAGTGCCCATGTACGCGGCTCGGCGCTGGCTGGCACGGAGACCTCGTCGCTGAGCAATTGCACAACCCAGTCGACGTCTCCATCGCTGCCGCGCTCGTTCGACATGCGAATGCCGAGCCCGATCATGTACGCGCCCTCAAGGTACTCCTCGAGTTCGTCATCGATATCGCTGAAATAGACAGCGGGGCGAACCACGTCAATCGGCCCGAAGCCAGTGAAGGCTCCAAGCATCGGTGCGCACTTGTTCTTGAGATATTGCTGCGCGGCCATGCGCACCGGCTTCGGGACTCGATCCAGCACCACTCCGAGAGAAGCCTCGTCTCGGTCGGCCAGGAAGCAGTTGAGTGCATCGACCAGTTCCCCGGTCAGATGGAGATCGCCCGCTCCCAGCGTAGTGACCGCCTCCAACTCGTCGCGGGGGCCTTTGGCAAGGGCGAATACTCTGCTCCGCCCCGGACTCGTGTGTGCGATGAACGAATGAATCATTTCCTGTCTCACATCACGTCTCAGAGGCGGCGCGGGCACGAACACGCGCGGATACCGCCACAAGTAAGGGGAAACCCTGCCGATCAACGTGTCGTCTGAGCTACATGCTCGTTCGCATGGCCAAAGGCGGGTTGCTGTCAGACCCGGCACCTCAGCCCGGGTCCGCATGGCTAGCGGCAGGCTACCCGGGCGCAGGCGTGGTGACAATGGCGCACAAAGTCGTGAAGTAGGCGCAGACGGTGCCAGGGCGTCTTCAACGGTCGACGGATCAAGTAGCGCAAACCGCCAGGGCCACGCAGGTATGCGGCAGCGCCAATGAGCCACTGTCACGCACGCTCCTCCTCGCTGCGTGATCGCAGTTCAGAAAGCCCCTTCGTCGAGTTCCGCCTCATGCCAGGATCACCTGAGGCCCTGGTACTTGGCGGCCAGTCGGTCTAACACCACCAGCCCGAAGGAGCAGCATGGAACCCCGCAGCGCAGCTGCTGTCGGCAGGGACTTCCCGTACACCGCGAAGACGCTGTGCTATATCGAAGTAGCCGAGGACGGAACGGTGTCCCACGGCGTTGATGCCGGCGCTTACGAGCGGGCTCGCAGTGGGGAGTCCCGACTGTTCGCCGTATGGCCGGGTTCCTGGCGAAGCGACCTGTTCGTCATCGACGACCTCGACGAGTATGCCCGCGCACACGGACTCCTTCACGATCAACAGCGCACCGGGCTCGCTGACCACGAGCACGCCGTCCGCTGGACGCTGGACCCCAGCGAGAAGAAGCCGATGGGCAGCTACATCACTGTCCGCGTCCATCTGGACTGCGGATGCGCCATCAATGACCTCGACGCGTTCGCCAAGCAGATGCGCGCCCAGCAAGGATGGGACATCGCCACGACTGGCGGGTGGGGCGGGAGTACCACATCAGGAACCTACATGCGCGTGCGTCGCAAGAGTCTGGACTCATGACCGGCCTTGCGTGCGTGCGCGATGCGTGAGCGGACGGTCCAGCACAGGGCGTCACGAGCCGGATGGGGTACGACGCCGTAGGGCGCTGATCAGGCAGAACAGCGCCCTACGGCAGGGGGGAGCCCCCCCCCCGGCAAGGATCCAATCCCACTGCTAAAGCGGGTGTCGCAGGTTCGAATCCTGCCGGGGGCACCAGCGAATCAGCAGGCCAGAGGCCCTGCCGTCCTATTGGGCGGCAGGGCCTCTGCGCTTTCCGTACGTATAGGCGCACGCGGGTCGTGGGAAGGGCAGAGAGTGGCAGGGGCAGGCGAAGGCCCGCCCCCAGCGCGCGGCGTCAGCGGCCTGGCGCCGTAAGCGCCTATCGGCTACGCCCAGCAGAGCGCAGCCCAGGAGGGAGCAGTGACCTCACTCCGCCCACGTCGCCCAGCCACGACGAAGCGGCCGCGATCGGCGAACTCAACGGCCCCGCAAGGCTGCTGGAAGGAAAGACGCCATCGCGGTGTTCATTCGCCCGGCACCCACCTCATGCCCAGGGGCACCCGAGGGCCCCAAGTCAGAAAGAGCTCGCTCGGCGCGAAACACCCCGCGACCCCGCTGGCCGGGATCCCTCCCGTGGACGACACTGCATCTCATGCGCTCACAGGACGTACTCATCGACGGTTACGGACGCATCAAGGAAGAGGTGCACGCCGTCGTCGACGGGCTCTCCGCCGACGATCTCCACGCCAGGCCGGGGGACGGCGAGGCGAACTCCATCGCATGGCTGGTCTGGCACCTCACACGGGTGCAGGACGACCACATCGCCGACGCGGCCGGGATCGAGCAGGTGTGGCTCGCGCAGGGCTGGGCAGACCGCTTCGATCTTCCTCTGGCACAGGCGGACACCGGATACGGGCACACGTCCAAGCAGGTGGGCCAGGTGCGGGTGGCGTCGGGCGGGCTGCTGCTCGACTACTACGACGCGGTCCACGAGCAGACGCTCGGCTACCTCGGCAAGCTCGACGGCAATGCGCTCGACCGGGTCGTGGACGTGCGCTGGGACCCGCCGGTGACGCTGGGCGTCCGCCTGGTGAGCGTGCTGGGGGACGACCTCCAGCACGTCGGCCAGGCCGCCTACGTGCGGGGCCTGCTCTGACCCACCCCGGGGAGCGGGCCGCCTCGGACACAGGCTCTTACGGCTCCACAACCCCCTCCGGGCACCCCGTCCCCCGGGGAATGCTGTACGGCGCGGCCACGCGGTACGTGCCCGGCTTCGGGGCGAGGAGTTCTGTCCACTCGTCGTCCGAGGACGTCTGCACGGCCTTGCGGAGGCAGCCGTTCGGGTTCGTGTACGTCTTCTGGCCGTGGTCGCGCCGCTTGGACTCCGGGGTCTCCTGCGGCGGCACGACCCCCTTGCCCTTCTCGTCGACCAGCTTCAGCCAGGGCGAGTACGGGATGCGGATCAGGATCTTGCCCGGCGAGCGGACCTCGACCGTGACCTCGCCCTCGCCGGCGTGCTTGACCGTGGCGGGCGGGTCCGCCAGCGGGGTCGGGTTCTCGACCGCGAACAGGCGCCAGTGCTCGTTCGACCAGATCTGCTTCAGGTACGGCAGGCCCTCCCGGATGAGCTTGCCCTCCTGGACGGCGCCGTTGACGTCCGCCGGGCCCAGCGGCAGCACCACGTAGCGCACCGCCCAGCGGTTCAGCCAGGCGTGGTAGTTGTCCGCGTTCAGGGTGTCGTCGTAGAACAGCGGGTTGCGCTTGATGTCCGCCTGGCGGTTCCAGCCGCGGGCCAGGTTCACGTACGGGGTGAACGCGGAGGCCTCGCGGTGGCTGGAGGCGGGGACCACCTCGACCCGGCCGGTCTCCGCGTCGGTCCCCTGCAACTGGTCGACCAGCGGCGCCAGATCGCGGGCCCAGGTCGCGGCGGGCGCGGTGCTCACGATGTCGTCCACCGACTTGAAGCCGATCCACCCGTTGAGCCCGGCGAACGCCAGCACCACCGCGTACCACCTGCGGGACTTCGGCACCGTGTACGGCAGCGCGGCCAGCAGCACCACCCCGGCGAACAGCATCGCCAGGCGCGTGATGTTCGAGCCGATCTGCGACTGGATCGCGAAGCACAGCAGCACCGCGACGCCGTACACCAGCGCGGCCGTGCGGACCGTCCGCCAGTCCTTCGGTACGAGGAAGATGATCAGGACCGCGAAGAGGAAGGGCCCGGAGGTCGTGGCCAGCGACATCGGCTGCGTACCCGAGAAGGGGAACAGCCACGCCGACAGGGCGACCACCACGACCGGCGGCAGGCCGATCGCGTACGCGCCCGGGCGGCGCTTGTTCAGGAACAGCGCGGCCGCGACAAGGCCGAGGAACAGTCCCGCGACCGGGCTGCTGGCGGTCGCGAGCGCGGCGCACGGCGCGGCCACGGCCGCCTTCGGCCAGCGGTTCTCACGCTTGTTGTGCGGCCAGCAGAACACCGCGGCCACCGCGCCGAGCGCGAACATCATGCCGAGCCCGAACGTCACCCGGCCCGACATCGCGTTGCACAGGAAGGCGAACAGCGCGGCGAAGGAGCAGGCCAGCGGGTTGCGGACCGCCTTCACGCGCACCAGGATCAGCGCGGTGAGCCCGGCCGACACGGTTCCGGCGATCATCATCGTCGTCCGCACGCCGAGCACCGACATCAAGTACGGCGAGACCACGCTGTACGACACCGGGTGCATCCCGCCGTACCAGGCCAGGTTGTACGCGGACTCCGGGTGGCGGCCGACGAACTCGGTCCAGGCGTCCTGCGCCGCGAGGTCGCCGCCGCTGTTCGCGAAGAGGAAGAACCAGAGGATGTGGGTCACGGCCGCGGCCGCCGTCACGAACGCGACGGGGTGGCGCCGCGGCCAGGAGTCCGGACCCAGGCCCAGGCCCAGGTTCTGGCCCTGGCCCAGTCCTCTTCCCGTTCCGGTTGCTGTTCCCGTTCCGGTTTCCGTTCCGGTTCCTGTTCCCATTCCCAGGCGTATTCGCGCCTTGGACCAGGGGCTGGTCGCCGTCTTCTTCTCGCTCGTCGTGCTCGTGGTGCTCGTGCTCGTGGTGCTCGTACTCGTCGTGCTCGTACTCGCGGTGCTGTCGGCGCGGGTGGGCGTCGGCTCAGCGGTGGTCACTGCGGCTCTCCCGCCTCACGCTGTCTCACCTGGCATGCGCGATCATGTGCATCTGCACACGATCCGCGCGGGGGTTCCCCGAGGTTCTCCCTCAAGGTTCTCCCCCGGGATTGTCCCCTGATTCCAAGGACGCCGTCCCCGCGTCCCCAGTTGCCCGAAGCTAGCACGGAGGGCGCCCCGCAGGTCGGGGCGCCCTTCGATGCGATCGGGGCGGTCAGCCCAGTCGGGTGAGCTTGTCGCCGACGCCCGGTTCGGTCAGGGCGCTCTTCAGCTCGACCGGCGCGCTCAGCCTGCCGTTGCCGGAGCCGATGGACAGTTCGCCGACGACATCGCCCGCCTTGGCCGAGTGCGGGACGGGCTTGCCGCCCGCGCCCAGCGTGACGTCCACCTTCAGGCCCGGCCAGCCGACCGCCTTGAGGTCCTTGGCGGCGACGAGCGGCGTCTTACCGCCGAGCCCGTCGTCGACGTACCCGACGACATCGCCCTTCTTGACGACGGTCGCCGACGTGACGGCCTTCTGCACGGCCTGGATCAGCGTGTAGCTGTTGTTGATCGCGGCCTTCAGCTTGTTGTCGAGGGTGGTGCCGGTGCGCTGACCCATGACGATGCCGTAGATCCGCTGGTTCTTGCCGTCGACGACCGTGTCGGCCGACCACAGCAGATTGCCGCCGGCCGGGGTCGAGGAGCCGGTCTTGATGCCGCTGACACCCGGCTTGAGCAGGATCGTGTTGTTGTTGTAGATCATCGTGTCGATGCCCGGGATCTTGATCTGGGGCGTGTTGACGATGTCGCGGAACACATCGTTCTGCATGACGGCCTGGGCCAGCTTGAGCTGGTCGGTGGGCGTGGAGACCGTGGTCTCCTTCAGACCGCTCGGGTCGGTGTACGTGCTGCTGGTCATGCCGAGTTCCTTGGCGGCGTCGTTCATCTTCACGATGAACGCCTCCTCGGACCCGGCGTCCCAGCGGGCCAGCAGACGGGCCGCGTTGTTGCCGGACGGGATCATCAGCAGTTCGAGCATCTGCTTCTCGGTGAACTGCTGGTCCTTGCGGATCGGCGCCGTCGACTCGTCGGGCTTCTTCGCGTCGTCCTCGGCCTGCTGGTCGACCGTGATCTTCTCGCCCTCCTGCTTCCCGGTGATCGGGTGGCCCTTGAGAATCACGTACGCCGTCATCGTCTTGGCCACGCTCGCCAGCGGCGCGGGCTTCTGCTCCCCGTGCGTACCGAGGCTGCCCACCCCGTCCACGGAGACCGCCGACTGCCCCTCGGCGGGCCACGGCAGGTTCAGCGCGTCACCGTTGAAGGTGTACGTCGCCGACGAGGTCAGGGTCAGCTTCGGCTCGGGAAGCGGACGCATGATCTGTACGACTGCAAAGACGATCAGGAGGAGCAGGACCAGCGGGGTCCAGATCTTGAACCGCCGCACCGTGGTGCGGACCGGGGTCTGCGGCGGGGGCGGCGTGTTCGTCAGCTCGGCGAGCAGGTCGAGCGGGGGCTTCGGCGGCAGCGGCTGCTGCCGGGTCCGCTCGGCACGCTCGGGGATGACCGCGGCGGGACCGGGGCCGGGACCGGCAGCCGGCGGCGGGGTCACCTTCGGCGCCTCGGGCTTCTTGACCGGGGCGGCGGGGCTGTTCGCGGGGGCGGCGGGCTTCTTGTCCGGGGCGGCCGTGCCCGGGCCTGCGTCGTCCGACCGCAGCGGTATGAACTGGCTGGTCCGTTCGCCGGCCGGTTCGGCGGTCTGCCCGGCGGCAGGCTCCCGCTTGGGCGCGGGCAGCTTGAGCATCGCCGTCGGCTGATCGACGGCGGGCGGCGCGACGGCCTTGAAGACGGCGGTGGGCTGATCTATGCCCTTGGGCTCAGCCTTTGAGGGGCTTGCCTTCGGGTCAGCCTCTGAGGGGCTCGCCTTGGGGGCGGAGGGCTGCGGCTTGGACTCGGACGAGCTGGATCCGCTGGATCCCTCGGCCTCGGAGGGGGTCGGCTTGGCACCCCAGGAGGTGGCGCGCGCCCCGGGGGCCGCGTCTTCGTCGCCGGCCTTGGCGTCGCTCGACTTGGGGTCGCTCGACTTGGCTTCGCTGGGCTCAGCCGCACTCTGCTCAGCCGCACTCGACTTGGCCGTGCTCGACTCGGAGTCAGCGTCGGTGGCAGCGTTGTCGGAGGACCCGGGCTTGGTGCCGGGGGGCGCCGACTTGGTGCCGGGGGTCGCGGGCTTGGCGTCGTCCGCCTTCGGGGCAGCTGCCTCGGGAGCGGCCGCTTTTGTGTCGGTGCCGCGGTCTTCGGTGGCTTCCGGCTCGGCTTCATCCGCCTTGGGGGCGGCCGGCTCGGCGTCGGAGTCGGCGTCCGGCTTGGGGGCGGCCGGCTCGGACCCGCCGTCCTCATCGGCGCCCGTGCCCCTGTCCGTATCCGCGTTGCCTTCGGCCTCGGCCTCGGCCTCGACCTCGGCCTGGGCCTCGCCGGACTTGGCGTCCTCGGGCTCAGCCTTGGCAGCGTACTCCGGCTTGGCCGACTCGGCCGCACCCTCAGCCGCCTCGCCCGCGTCCTCAGCCGGGCCCTCAGCCTTCGCCCCGCCCAGGGCGGGCTCGGCGGACTCCGCCTCCTGGTCGACCCACGCCGCGACCGCCGCGCGGAGCCGGGAGTCGCCGTCCTCCGGGCGCGGGGCCCGAAAGACCGCGGTCGCCTGATCCACGCCGCCCGCCGCGGAACCCTCCACGGAAGCGGCACCGGCACCCGCACCGGACGCCGAGCCCGAACCCGAACCCGCGCCGGAACCATTCGCCGACTTGGCGCCGTCCCTCTTGCCGGAAGGCCCCGCCTCGCCAGACGGAGCCCCCGACGGGGACGGGGAGTGGGCGACCGCGATGCGCGGGTCGCGTTCGCTCGTAGTCGTCTCCCCCGACGACTGCTGCTGCTCCGACTTGTCGGGGGACTCGCCCGCCACCGATGCCTCCTCCAGACGCCGGGTGGCGTCATCCGAAACTGTCCGAACCGTGTACCAGTGTCCCGTGTGCCGGGTAGGACCCCCCGGCTAGACGAGAACGACATACCTGCTGGTTCCCGTACTAACCACCCAGGCGCTCTCGACAGATGAATGTGAGAGGGGTCACCCTGTCATTCATCCACGCGGGGAGGCATGGATGGGCAGGAGCCGCAGAACTATTCCGGAAGAGCTGTTGCTGCTCGCTCTGGACCCGGCCACGGGTACCACAGCGCAGCCGCAGTCGCTCGACCTCGGCCTCGCCGGAGCCCAGCTAGTGGAGCTGGCTCTGGCAGGACGGATAGCCCCAGACGGGGATCGTATCGCCGTGGTGATGGCACGGCCGACAGGAGATCCGACCTTGGACTCCGCACTGGAACTGCTGCGCAGGCGCGGCAGCCCGGTCCGGGCCGTCCACTGGATCGGCGGGCCCCGCCTGGGGCTCCGCCAGATTTACCTCGCGCACCTGGAGCGGTGCGGCATGGTCCATGCCGTGTCGGGCCAGATGTGCGGGGTGCTGCCGACGACTCGCTACCAAGCGACGGACACGGCGATCAGCCGGGACATCAGGGCCCGGCTGGACAGTGCGATCCGCACCGGCGTACCGCCGGACCCGCGGACCGCGGCGCTTGCCGCGCTGGCCCACGCAGTCGGGCTCGGCAAGCACCTGTACCCCGGCAACGAGGGGCGGTCATCGCGCTCCCGTCTCAGGGACCTGATCAGGCACGACCCCATGGGCGGTCTCGTCGCGCACGCCGTGATGGACGTCCAGAACGGTGTGGCCGCTCAGCCGCGCCGCAACGGCCAGGGCCCCGGCGCCGCCGCGCCGGACAACGGAAGCCGCCACGCCGCGGCGGCCGGTGTCCCGATGCAGCCGCATCACGGGGCGATGGCGAGGGCCGTGGCACACCATTGAGGGCCGTGGCCCACCACTGGCAGCACCGGCACGACCCGCACCACCAGTCGCATCGCATTACCGCCGCACCGTCGTCCCCATGACCCGGTTCGGGAGCCGCACCATGAACGCGCGGGGCTGTTTCAACAGCCCCGCGCGTTTGCGTAGTCGCTGTGTGTGGCCATTTCCCAGCGCGCGCCCGGATGTTGGTGGCAGTCTGCAGAGCAGGAGAACAGAAAAGCCGTGAGCCGGAGGTGCGTTTCCCGTGGCGTCCAATGTCAATCCCACCGTCAGGCGGCGCCGACTGGGCCAGGAGTTGCGCAGACTCCGCGAGCTGAAAGGCATGACGGCCGAAGAGGTCGCCGAACGCCTGCTGGTGTCCCAGTCGAAGATCAGCCGCCTTGAGAACGGCCGCCGTTCCATCAGCCAGCGCGACGTACGCGATCTGTGCGGGGTGTACGAGGTCGAGGACCACCGCATCGTCGATTCGCTGATGCAGATGGCCAAGGATTCGCGCCAGCAGGGCTGGTGGCACGCCTTCGGTGACATTCCGTACAGCGTCTACATCGGCCTGGAGACGGACGCGGCGAGCCTGCGCGTCTACGATCCGCAGGTCGTCCCGGGCCTGCTCCAGACCCGGCAGTACGCGGAGGCCCTCATCGCGGGGGCGCTCCCGGAGACAGCCCCGACCGACGTCGAGAAACGGGTGAACGTCCGGTTGCGACGGCAGGAGCGGGTACGGGCGGCGGAGAACCCGCTGCGGCTGTGGGTGGTCATCGACGAGGCGGCGCTGCGCCGCCGGGTCGGCGACAAGCAATTGATGATCGACCAGCTGGAGTTCCTCATCGAGCAGTCCCAACTGCCCCATGTCACCGTGCAGGTACTGCCGTTCAGCATGGGCGCGCATCCGGGAATCAACGGCCAGTACGCGATTCTGGAATTTCCGGACGCTTCGGACTCCAGCGTCGTCTACATCGAGGGCGTCACCAGCGACCTTTACCTGGAAAAGGCCAATGATGTCCAGAAATACAGCGTGATGTACGAGCATTTGCGTGCGCAGGCGCTGAATGTGGAGCAGACCCGGGAATTCATTACCGGGATCGCGAAGGACTACGCCCGGGGCACGGCCGGCTGAGAACTGAGCTGAGATCTGAAGCGCGGCACCGTACACCCCTCGCCCACCGCGATGGAAGGCCCGGCCGGAATATGCCATCCGGTTGAGTGAATGACCGCCGCGCACCCCGGGACCTGCGAGTAGCGTCGATCACGCCAACGAAGAACGTTGGCCGAGAACGATCAACTTGCAAGAACCGGAGCGAACATGGCAATTCTTCAGGGCGCCACGGACACTTGGACCAAGTCCTCGTACTCCACCGGAAACGGCGCATGTGTCGAAGTCAAGTCCCCCGAGATGCACGCCATCGCCGTGCGGGACTCGAAAGTCACCGAGGGCCCCTCGATCGCCTTCGCCCCCGGCGCGTGGAACGCGTTCGTGGCCGAGGTGACCCGGGATTCCCTCAGCTGACCACCACGACAGCCGACGTGATACCCGCAGTACTGACAAGAGCCCTCTCGACTGGTCCGCCGTCCCGGCCGAGGGGGCTCGGCCATGTCCGCATCGCCGTACGGGACCAATCGCCCTACGGGCTAACGGAGTTCGTCCACGTAGCGGTCGGTGCCCGGCACGGTGGGGATGAACGGGGCCATCAACTCCAGCCTCCCCAGCCCCGTTTCGGCGAGTTCGCCATCCAGCCCCGTGAAGTGGTCCGCCCACACCTCCCTCGGGTCACGCTCAAGGAACCACAGCAGCGTGAGCCGGGTGCCGACGCCCTCGACCTGCTTCACGTACGTCATGCGGTCGCCCGGCAGCGGGGTGGGCCGGAAGACCGTCACCATCGCGGCGGGTCCCCCGGCAAGCCGCTTCGGCAGGTGCCGCGAGCGCAGCCACTCCAGCAAGTCGGGCCGCCTGTCGGCGCTTTCGGCATCGACGACCTCCAGGACGAGGCCTGCGTACGGGTGGTCCAGGGCGTGGTAGTCGCGCGGTCCGGCCGCGCCGTCGCGGTAGACGGTCGCCTCGTGGTCCTGGAACGCGGTGAAGACGTGGGTGCGGTCCTGGTAGACGCGGCCGTCGCGGTTCAGCCGCTTGTTGATGCCGACGGTCCACTTCATGTGCTCGTCGTAGCGCCCGTCGGTGATCCAGTACGTCGAGAGGTAGCACCCGGCGCCGACCGGCTGGGCGATCGCGGACTTCTCCGGGTAGCGCAGCTCCTGGAGTTCGCGGGTGGCCACCCAGCGGCGCCCCGCGTACATCCAGGGCATGGCCATCGCGCCGGCGTAGTAGTGGTCGTCCTCGTACCAGCGGTTGTACGCGTACTCGTGACCCGGGTGCGGCTCCACCATGGTGATCAGCGCATGCCCCGGCCGCACCCCGTAGGGCCCCACCGACGCCAGCTCCGCATACGCCTCGGGCCGCGTGTCCTCCGTCATGCCGCTCCCCTTCCCTCCGCCACCGGACGGACTTACTCTGACGCCCCGTCAGAAGAAGTGCCAGAGCCGGGAGGCGACCGGATGTTGCTGAGTGGGAAGACCGTCATCGTGTCCGGCGTCGGGGCCGGGCTCGGGCACCAGGTCGCGGCGGCCGTCGTGCGCGACGGGGGCAACGCGGTGCTCGGCGCGCGCACCGCGGCCAACCTCGCGAAGTCCGCGGCCGAGATCGACCCGGACGGCACCCACACCGCGCACGCGCCGACCGACATCACCGACGAGGCACAGTGCGAGGCGCTCGCGGCGCTCGCCGTGGAGCGCTTCGGCGGGATCGACGCGGTGGTGCACGTGGCGGCCTGGGACAGCTACTTCGGCGGACTCCAGGACGCGGACTTCGCCACCTGGCAGCAGGTCATCGACGTGAACCTGCTCGGCACGCTGCGCATGACCCGGGCCTGTCTGCCCGCGCTCAAGGCGCGCGGCGGGTCCGTCGTCGTGATCGGCACGCAGTCGTCGGTGGCGGCGCCCTCGCAGGTGTGGCAGGCGGCGTACGCGGCGTCGAAGGGGGCGCTGACCTCCGCGATGTACTCCATGGCGCGCGAGCTGGGCCCGGACCGGATCCGGGTCAACACGGTGCTGCCGGGCTGGATGTGGGGGCCGCCGGTGCAGGCGTACGTCCAGTTCACCGCGCACACCGAGGGGGTGCCCGAGGAGGAGGTGCTCGGGCGGCTCACCGAGCGGATGGCCCTGCCGGAGCTGGCCACGGACAGCGACGTCGCGGAGGCCGTGATCTTCCTGGCCTCGGACCGGTCCCGCGCGATCACCGGCCAGTCGCTGCTGGTGAACGCCGGCGAGCTGATGAGGTAGGCACGCCTCTCAATCCACGTACACACAAAGGCAGTTGGACCCGACTCTCTCGGCCGCACGGGACCCGCATCCCGTGCGGTCGTTCACATGTGCAGGGAGCCCGAAGGACCGAGCCTGACGAAGTGCCCTCATCGTGTGGCTCCCGTCACGGGCACGACAACACCCCCCGAAGCAAAGGGACGGCAAAATCGTTCGACTTTGTGATCCTCGTTCATATCTGTGATCGCGCGATGTCTTGACCACCCCTCCGACAACGGGTTCAATCCCCGAAGTCCCCGCTCCCGCACGGGGCGCCGCTGAGCCGGACGTACTGACGAAGAGCATCCGAGTTCATTGACGTCGTGCAGTGACGTTCACAAGGCGGACCCCTTGGAGGGGGCACATGAACAGTCTCGACTGGGCCGTACTCATCGGCTATTTCGGCGTGATGGTCGCGATCGGCATCTGGTCCCACAAGCGGGTCGACAACGTCTCCGACTTCTTCACCGCCGGCGGCAGGATGCCGTGGTGGCTGTCCGGCATCTCGCACCACATGTCCGGCTACAGCGCGGTCATGTTCACCGGCTACGCGGGCATCGCCTACCAGTACGGCGTCACGTCGTTCGTGACCTGGTCCTTCCCCATCGCCGTCGGCATCGGCATCGGCGCCAAGCTCTTCGCACCCCGGCTCAACCGGCTGCGCTCCAAGCTCCAGGTGGCCTCCCCGCTCGAATACCTCAAGAACCGCTACAACGTCTCGACCCAGCAGGCCCTCGCCTGGTCCGGGCTGCTGTTGAAGATCGTCGACGTGGGCGCCAAGTGGGCGGCGATCGCGACCCTGTTGTCGGTGTTCACCGGCATCACGATCACCCAGGGCATCTTCATCACGGGCTGCATCACCGCCGTGTACTGCACGGTCGGCGGGCTGTGGGCGGACGCGCTCACCGAACTCGGCCAGTTCATCATCCAGTTGTTCGCCGGGCTCGCGATGCTGATCGCGGTCATGGCCAAGCTGGACGGCTTCTCCACGCTGTGGACGGTCTGGGACAAGCTGCCCAGCGGCCACGCACACCCCACCGCCGGCCCGTACACCGTCACGTTCCTGATGGCGTTCCTGTTCATCAAGACCTTCGAGTACAACGGCGGCATGTGGAACCAGGCCCAGCGCTACATGGCCACCGACTCGGCGCGCTCGGCGATCCGTTCGGCCCGGCTCTCGGCGGTCCTGTGGGCGATCTGGCCGACGGTCCTCTTCTTCCCGATGTGGTGCGCGCCGCTCCTGGTCCACGCGAAGAAGCCGGACGGTTCGGACTCGTACGCGCTGATGACCGAGACACTGCTACCGCACGGCATGCTGGGCCTGGTCGTCGTCGGGTTCTTCTCGCACACCATGGCCATGTGCTCCTCGGACGCCAACGCCATCTCGGCCGTCTTCACCCGGGACATCATGCCGATCCTGTCGAAGTCGGCCCGCGCCTGGAACTCGCGCTCCGGGCTCATCGCCGCGCGCCTGTCGACGCTCGTCTTCCTCGGCCTGTCGATGACGATCGCGACGCAGGTCAATTCACCGGCGTTCAAGGACATCATCACCGTCGTGATCAAGTGGGTGGCCGGGCTGATGGGCCCGATCGCGATCCCGTTCATGCTGGGCATGCTCAAGACGTTCCGCCGGTCGGGACCGACGGCGGCGCTCACCAGCTGGGCGGCCGGGCTGCTCGCGTTCTTCCTCGTGAACTACCACCTGGACGGCTCGCAGAAGACCGGTGTGGCCCTGCAGTGGCAGGTCTCCGTACCGCTCGCGATCTCGCTCGTCCTGTACGTCGTGATCGGGCTGGTCAGGCCGGAGGACACCCCGGAGCGGGACGCGCTGCTGGCCCGCATCAACTCCGATGACGACGGCCCGGGTTCGGCGTCCGCCGCAGCGTCGGTGCCGGCTGAGGCGGAGCCCGGGGACGCGAAGGTGGCGACGGCCGACTGACCTCAACGGTACGGCTGACCTTCAGCGGTACGAGTGCGGCGCGGGGCTTCAGCCGACGATCTGTGGTTCGCCCGAGGTGGCGTCCTGGCCGGTCTCGGCCGGGTAGGCGTCGTCGCGGTGCGGGCCCTGACGCTGGTAGCGGCCCTTGGAGTCGTCGTTCTGCGGCGGGCAGTGCTGGCCGTCGGCGTTCGCGTCCTCGCCCATCACCATGTCGTCGACGGCCTGCTGGGCGTCCCGGGCGTCGTACGGCGGGAGTTCGCTCTCGCGGGCCGAGGGGTCGGTGAAGGCGGGCTCCTGCTCGGCCTGGACGTACTGCTGGTGGTCGGTGTCGTCGGCCGGGGCCGCGATCGAGGTGCCCGCGCCGGCGCCGAGCAGCACGAGGGCGACCAGCGGGGCCGTGAACCAGCGTGCCGACAGGCCGCGGCCGTACGCGGTGCGGGCCTTGGGGGTGGGGGTCATGCCGATGACCCTGGCGAACTCCCGCGTGCGCGCGCGAGGGACACGCGGCTCTGGGCCCGGCCATCCGCCCGCACGAGTGGTTTCAGCCCCTCGGATAGCGCAGCAGCCAGCCCGCTGTGTTGACGGCCGGACCGTGCAGCGCGGGCCCCTGGGTCATCTCCATCGCGAAGTCGTCCGCGAGTTCGAGCAGCGTCGCTCTGCCTTCGAGCTGGGCGAGCCAGGCGGGCGGCAGCGCGGTCTCGCCGTGCATCGCGCCCAGCAGGCTGCCGCAGACGGTGCCGGTGGCGTCGGAGGGCCCGTCGTGGTTGACCGAGAGCAGCAGGCCGTGCCGGATGTCCTCGCCGACCAGCGCGCAGTACACGCCGATCGCGAGGGCCTCGGGGGAGGTGTGCCCGGTGCCGAGCGTGGCGACCAGGCTCGGGCTCGGCATGCCCTGCCGTACCGCGCCGAGCGCGTGCTTGAGCGCCTCGGTGACCGGCTGGTGCCCGGGTCGCACGGCGAGCTGCGCGAGGGCCCGCTGGACCGCGCCGTCCATGGACTCGCCCCGGGCGAGCCCGTGCACGATGACGGCGAGCGCGCCCGCCGAGAGGTAGGCCGCCGGGTCGCCGTGGGTCTGCGCCGCGCACTCCACGGCGAGCTGGAGCACCAACTGCGGCTCCCAGCCGACCAGAAGACCGAAGGGCGCGGACCGGGTGAGCGCGGACGGGTCGTCGGCGCCCGGGTTCTTCGGCTGCTCCAGGGTGCCCATGATGTCGTCGCCGAGCCCTACGAGGCAGGCCTTGGCGGGGTCGCGCCGGGCGTAGAGCCACTCCTGGCGGGCGAGCCAGCCGTTGTCCTCGCGGCGCTCGTCGGGTCCCCAGTCGCGCTGGGTCGCGGCCCACCGCAGATGTGCCCGGTGCACATCGGTGGGCGGGTGCCAAGCGCCGGTGTCGCGGCGCACCTGGGCGCGTATGAGCCCGTCGACGGTGAACAGGGTGAGCTGGGTGCTGGCGGTTATCGCGCCCGCGCGGCCGTACGCGGGGACGAGGTCGCCCAGCGCGTCCGTGCCGTGCCGCTCGCGGATCTCGGCAAGGGCGAGCCCCGCGACGCCCGCGCCGAGCGTGTCCCCGATGGCCCCGCCCAGCAGACAACCCCGCACCCGGCTACGGAAGTCCTGCTGTTCGGCCCGACCCCAGACGGGTGCGGTGGCTCCGGCTGCTGCGCTCATGCCGCAGCACGCTACCTGAACGGATGCGCCCGTTTAAGAGGGCAAATTGACCGACCCTGCGCGCGGGCGGTCAGGGTCTGGGTCGGGGGGCGGGGGTGGGCCCGGGTTCGGGCGGGACGCCCAGGTACGCCGGGTCGCCCTCGTCGGCGGGCAGGGGACCGCGCGGGATGCCCTGGGCCGCGCCCGCCCGCTCGGCCCGCGCCAAGTCCGCGAGCGCCGCCTCCTCGCGGCCCTCCGCCCGGTGCAGCCGGGCCCGCTGCTGGTACGCCCACACATAGCCCGGCACCAGGGCGACCGCTCGGTCCAGGTCGGCCAGCGCCTCGGCGCCGCGCCCCAGTTCGGCGAGCGCCACCGCCCGGCTGCCCAGCGCCCACGCGTACCCGGGGTCGAGCGCGAGCGCCCGCCCGTATGCCGCGACGGCCTCCTCGTAGCGCCCCGCGAACCGGTACACGTCGCCGCGTTCGCCGAGCACCCACGCCCACGACGGCGAGAGCCGCTCGGCCCGGTCGAGGTCGGCGAGCGCGTCCTCGGTGTCGCCGAGCAGGCCCCGCACATGGGCCCGCCTCACCAGCGCCCAGCCGTAGTCGGGGTCGATGAGCAGCGCCCGGTCGAAGTCCTCCAACGCCTCGGCGGGACGGCCGAGTTGGGCCTTCGCCTGGCCCCGGCTGCCCAGGATGAGCGCGTCGCCGGGGTCGAGCGCGAGGGCCCTGCCGAGTTCGGCGACGGCCTCCTCGTAGCGGCCCGCGCGCCGATGCGTCTCGCCGCGCTCGCGGGGTGCGCGCGGGCGGCCCGGCTCCAGCTCTTCGAGCCGGTCGAGGTCGGCGAGGGCGGCCGCGTAGTCGCCGACGGCCCGGTGCGCGACGGCCTGCCCGTGGTGGGCGTCCGCGCTGGACGCGTCCAGGGTGAGCGCGCGCCGGTAGTCCGCGAGGGAGTCCTCGTACGCCTCGGTCCTGAAGTAGCCCCAGGCGCGGGCGATGTGCACGGCGACCCGGTCCTCGTCGGTGAGTTCGGGGCGGGCGAGCATCATGCCGAGGACGTCGATGGCGTGCCGGCGCTCGGCCTCCAGCGCGGCGAGGCAGGCCGCGCCCCACTTGCGCAGCGGCTCGCGGTTGCCGTCCTCGCCGGCCTCGGCGATCACCCGGGCCCAGCGCCGCGCGGTGACCGCGCCCTGGCGGCAGGCCTCGATGCCGTCGCGCAGTACGTCCCCGAACGCGCCGGCGGGGTCGGCGCACAGCCGGTGGTAGAGCTCTTCGAGGCGTGCCTCGCGCCAGGTCTCGTCGCGCCAGCGCCCGTCCCCGGCCGCGGCCCGCTCCTGGGCGTACCAGGCGGCGAGCCGCTCGTGCCCGGCCCGCCAGCGCTGCGGCGAGGCGGTGCGCTGGAGGCGCTGCATGGGGGCGCGGACGACGTCGTGGTACTTGATGCGGCCGCCCTGGTCCCGTACGAACGGGAGCGAGCGCAGCCAGTCGAAGAGCCCGGCCGCGTCCCCGCTGACGGCCGCGCGGAACACGTCCTCGTCGAGCCGGCGCGGCAGCGCGCCTTCGAGCGCGGCGGACCTGCGCACCGGGTCGGGCTCCCACTTCAGGAACCGTTCCACCGCGGTGGCACTGGGGTCGCCGATGTCGCCCGGGGTCGCGGGCCGGCTGCCGGCGAGGGTGCTGACGAGCACGGGCAGCCGCCCGGAGAGCCGCAGCACATCGCGTACGACGTCCTCCTCCAACACGCCTTTGCTGGCGAGGAGTTGGCGCGCTTCCTCCTCGGTGAAGGGGTCGAGCGGAAGGTCGGCGACGTAGTCCGCGGCGGCGGGCCAGTGCAGGGGGTCGGGGCGGCCCTGGCCGGACAGGGTGAGCACCACATTCGCGGGCAGCCCGCCGTACCGGTCGGTGGTGACCAGATCGCGCAGCCAGCCGTCCAGAAACGCCCCGGTGCGTTCATACGTGTCGAAGAAAAGAATCACCCACGGCACATGGGCGGCCACCCGCCCCAGCTCCTCGACGAACACGGGGGTGAGCACGCGCAGCGGGTCGAGGACGAGCTGCACGTCCTCCTGCCGCCCGAGCCGGGCACTGAGCGCGGCCCTCAACCGCTCGGCTCCCTCGGCGAGTTGGACCGGGTCGACGGAGGTGGCGAGCACCCCGACCCCGGGCACGAGGCCGATCCCGGCGAGGCCCGCCTGCGCCGCGACGACCGCCCCGGCCGAGGGCCCCGAGCCGGCCCCGGCCGCCTCGGCCTCGTACCGGCGCTGGCGATAGGTGGCCAGGATCTTGTCGAGCGCCTTGAGCGGCCACCCCTGCCGGGCGAACCGCGCGCTGATCGCGCCGAGGGCCTCGGGCACGCTGTCGACGCCCTCGTCGGTGTAAGCGGTCAGCGCCCCGCGCTCCAGGGCGGCCTGCTCCAACTCCCGTACGAGAAAGGTCTTCCCGACCCCGGCGTTGCCGTGCACGCGGAACACGAACCGGTGCCGCTCGTCGTCGACGGGAACGTCGAAGTTGCTTTGGAAAAGGGCGAGTTCATTCCGCCGCCCCACGAATCCGGCCCGCTTGCGGCGCCGGATGAGCTCCTGCATCGAAGGCTGCACGGCCCCCACCACTCCCCCCAACCCCCGTCAGTCCAGACCGAGATACTCCCCCGGGTCGACCATATCGGGCAGCGCCAGAGCGCCGTGCGGCCGCAGCCCGTGGAGATAGACGGCGACATGCCGCGCGGCGAGCGCGCCCGCCGTCTCGCGCGGCAGATGCGGCATGGGCCGGCACGTCATCGCAGCCGCCCCGACCAGGTCGAACGGCGTGATGTCGCCCCGCAGCACCCCTTCGGCCCGCCCCTCGGCGAGCACTTCTTCCAACGCGCCCAGAATCGCCCGCTGAAGCTTCCGTACGCGGGGGTCGCGCACGACGGGCCCCCCGATGAGCGGCATGACCAGCCGGTCCCGCTGCTCGACAACGCGCCGGAACATCTCGTCGAGCACCGCCACCGCACCGCCACCGGCCGCGCGGGCCGCCTCGACGGCGGCGAGGCCCGTCTCGAAGCCCTCCAGGGCGACGTCCGTGATGAGCGCGTCCCGGTCGGGGAAGCGCCGGTAGAGCGTCCCGATGCCGACGCCGGCCCGCCGGGCGATGTCGTCGAGGGCGACCGCCGTGCCCTGCTCACGGAACAGCTCCCGGGCCGCGGCCAGGATCTTCTCCCGGTTCCGCCGGGCGTCGGCACGCAGTCCTGTCATGCGGAACATGCTAGGCGCCGAAAACTAACTGGAGCTTTTCCTCCACATAAGGGTTACGGTGGTACTGCCGGCGGGCAACCGGCACACCATCCGCAGCACAGGAGGCCCAGCCATGCCCGAAAAAACCGCACCCGAAGACCGCTTCTTCGTACTCGACCCCGGCGAGACCCGCCCCACCCGGATCCCGCTCCCGCCCGGCTTCGGCGTGAAGGTCACCACCACCGACAGCGAGGGCCGCCTGGCCGTCCTGGAGAACCGCCTGGACGTCGACATCCCGCCCCATGTGCACGAACTGATGGACGAGTTCGTGTACGTCCTGGAGGGCGAGATGGAGATCGACTACCGGGGCACGACGTACCGCCTGACCGCAGGCATGTCCGCCCTCCTCCCCCACGGCATCCCCCACGCGATGCGCAACGCCTCCCAGCCTCCGGTCCGCGCCTTGCAGATCTCGACCCCGGGCGGCTGGGACCGCTTCATGGAGGACGTCTTCGAGGCGGGCCCGACAGTGCGGACGGCCGAGGGCGCGATGGACCTGGGCAAGGTCAACGTGCTGGGGGAGAAGTACGGGATGCGGTACGTGGAGGGGACGATGACGCTGGACTGAGCCAGCGGGCTCAGGCAGCGCCGGTCAGCCGTACCAAGTGACGTTGCAGACATATACGCACTCGTGGCGCGGCACGGCGAGGAAGCTGATGAACCCCCGCCCGCCCAGGAGATCGAACTCTCGCAGCCCGCCCTCCCGGTCCACAGGGCGGCCGACCTTCACTGCGTCACGGCCAAGCGCGGCAAGCTCGGTGGCCAGCCGTTCCACCTCTGCCACCACCCCGATCGGGAGACCGTCGGTGACGTACTCCGCGCTCGGGTTGTAGTCCCACGCCTAATCCGTCACAGACCGGCCTCCGCCTCCGCGGCGTCCCGGATCCGGCGGATCTCCGCGATCGCGTCCGCCGGATCCTGTTCACCCGCATCCACGATCCGTTCCAGCTCGCGCAGTCGGGCGGCGCGCCCCGGGTGCCGCTCGATTGCCACGAACACGCCCCAGGAATGGACGAAGGCCCGGAGCGGGGCGAGGCTCTGCGCCTGCTGCGCGTTCGTCGTCGCCTCGAAGAGGTGCTGAGTGAGCGCCGGGACCCGGCTGGGCGCGATGCGCGCAACGGCCGCCCGCAGGGCGTCAGGGGTGAGGTCCGGCATGGGGATCAGCGGTCCGTACGGGCTGTCGGACTGGGCACTCACGGTGACCTCCGGTGCGGGTGGCTCGGTCTCCTCGTACGGTACAGGCGGGGCCCTGGGGGCGGATCAGTCTCGGGGACCTGGTCCGTGCGGGTGACGACCCGACCGCTGGGGAGGCGTTCCCGGGTGCGGCTGAGGTAGCCGTGCCGCTCCAGCTCGCGCAGGGCACCTGCGATGCGGTGCTCGCTCTCCGGGAAACGGGCAGCTAGGCACTTGATGCCGATCCTCGCTCCGGCGGGCAGCGACTGGATGTGCACGCCCAGCCCGATCGCCAGGAGGGACAACTCGGCATGCTGGGCAAGGTGGTTGCCGATCACCGTGTAGCGGGTGGCATGGCGGGTGTTGTCGTGGGTCACGCCGGAATGGCCACCGGATTGGCCACTGGATCGGGTGGTGCGACCGGATGCGCCGGACGCGGTGCGCGAGGGCGCGCTAGAGTGCGGGAAAGCCATGGGGAAGCTCTTATCTTCCTCGTTGGTCAGGCCCCCGATCGGGATTCGCACTCCCGGCGGGGGCCGTCGCATGTCTGGAGTAGTCGCGGCGAGCATATGCCAGCCAACAGGCGGCAAATCCAGCCCAGTTGGTCACTTTCACCCGAGCGAGTGATGCTTCCGACGAAGCGGGGCAGGTGGGGTTAGGGGAGGTAATTCCCCCCAGACTTAAAGCATTTGGTGTCGCGGGCCACCGGGTCGCGGTCAACCGCGTCGCGGCAGCTGCGATGCGGTCGGAAGGGAGATTTCCGCCCATACCGTTTTGCAGGGGGCGGGCCGCTTCTCGTCCACTCCCCAGCGGTCCGTCAGCACCTCGACCAGCAGCAGCCCACGGCCCGACTCGTCGTCGGCAGGCCCGTGTTGGGGAACCGGGACGCGGTCCGCGCGCGCGTCGGTGACCTCGATACGGAGCGTGCCGCCCCGAACCGTCAGTCTCAGCCGGAAGTCGCGACCCGGCACGCGCCCGTGCTGCACGGCATTGGCGGCGAGCTCGCCGACGACGAGGGGGATGCCTTCCGACGGAATTCCCCAGTCGCGGAGCCGTTCGGTGGCAAGGATGCGGGCGAGACGGGCGCCCCGGGCGGTCGAGGAGAGCTGCACGGCGAACTGCCGTGTGGGAACAGGGGATTGGGTGAGTTCACGGGTCACATCACTGAGCGTGGCGGTGGGTACGTACCGGGAACAGCGGTAACGCCCCGTCGTACGGAGTCTGTCCCGGGCTTGTCCAGTGCTGTCCCGACTGTCCGGAGCCACCCGGCGGGGATAGGGGCGTTGACAGTGAACGGCACGTCGGAGGTGGGTGCGGGTGGACGCGGACAGTGAGAGCCCCAGGGGCGGCGAGGCGGACGAACCAGGCTGGGAGGTCGATCCGGACGACGAGTCGGGGGCGGCGGTCGTCGCCGCCGTGGGCCGCCAGCTCAAGGTGTGGCGCGAGGCGGCCCAGCTGTCGGGCGCTCCGAGGGGGCGTTCGCGGGCCGTCCCGTCTCCGACCCGAAGCAGCTCAGGATCCTTGAACTGCGCTATGGGATGATCCGGGCCCACGCTCTCACCCCACGGGAGTCACTGGCCTTCATCGAGCAAGTGCTGGGAGAAACATGATCCGCAAGACCTCAGCCGGGGACGGCTCCGAACTGGAGTGGTTCAAGAGCAGCTACAGCAGCAGCGGCGACGGCACTGACTGCGTCGAGGTAGCGCTGGAGTGGTTCAAGAGCAGCTACAGCAGCAGCAGCGAAGGCGACTCCTGCGTCGAGGTAGCGCTGGACTGGCGTAAGAGCAGCTACAGCGACAGCGGCGACGGCACTGACTGCGTCGAGGTAGCCACCACCCCCGGCATCATCCACATACGCGACTCCAAAGCCCGCTCCGGCCCCCAGCTCGCCTTCGCCCCGAAGGCCTGGGCCGGGTTCGTCTCGTACGCCGCCGGAGCCGAACGCTAGGAATGCGTGGCGATCGGCGTGCGCAGGTCCTTGCGGATCTTCTGCGTCTCCGCCGCCGCCACTTCGAGCCGGGCGGCGGACGGGGTGAACTTGATGCCGGCGATGGTGTTGGTGTCGGCCCAGACGCACACGGTGTAGACGGTGGCGTCGGTCACCGTCTCGCAGCTGTACGTGATCTCCGAACCGGGGACGTGGAGATCCCTGCGCGGATCCGTCACCTGCTCCTTGCCCGTGTGGGTCAGGGACCTCATCAGGCGGTCCCGCTCCTCTCCCAGGTGCTTGAACCGGCCTGACGAGCCCGTGAGGGAAAGCTCTCGGAACTCGGGCTTCTTCGAGGTCCCGGAGTAGTGGGCGATGACCGACTTCCCGTTGGGCTCCTGCTTCCACGTCTCGCGGTCCCGGACGTACCCGCCACCCGCCACCTTGAGGGGCGTGGTGAGTTCGTGCGTGGCCGGAGGGAGGGGGGTGTCGTCGTCCTTTCCGGTGAACGCGCCCGCAGCGTAGAGACCGCCGCCGGTCAGGAGCAGGGCGCCGGCCACCCCGGCGACGAGCAGCGCGGTGCGCGCCCTTCGCGGCGGGGCGGTCGTCGGCGCGTCTTCCACGGTCTCGGCGCTCCTGCCGTGCCCCACGATCACCGTCGGGGTGGGTGTGGGCAGCGGCGTCGGGGTGGGCGTCGGCCCCGGCCCCATAGCCACACCCGCACGGGGATCGGAACCCGCACCCGCACCCGCACCCATGCCGCCACCCACACCACCCGCAGTCGCCGAATGCGGCGGTGCCTTCGCTGCGAGCAGGTCCAAGAGGCGTGCCGGCACGGGCCGTTGGGCCGGGTTCTTGGCCAGGCAGTCGGCGACCACGGGTCGCATGCTCGGCGGGAGGGCGGACAGGTCCGGCGGCTCGTGCACCGCGCGGTACATCAGCCCCATCGCCTCCCCCTCGCCGAACGCCCTGCCGCCGGCCGCCGCGACCAGAACCGCGCCCAGCGCGAACACATCGGCGGCCGGGCCGACTTCGAGGCCCCGGGCCTGCTCGGGCGAGAGGAAGCCGGGGGTGCCGAAGGCCGTTCCGGTGGAGGTCAGCCGGGTCGACTCCACGGCGCGCGCGATGCCGAAGTCGAGGACCCGTGGGCCGTCCTCGGCCATGATGATGTTGCCCGGTTTGAGGTCGCGGTGGATCAGGCCGCACCCGTGGATGGCTTGGAGGGCCTCCGCCAACGCGGCTCCGAGCAAGCGTAGTTGAGGCTCGCCCATGGGGCCCTGCTCGTCGAGCAGCTCTGACAGCGTCGGCCCCGGGATATAGGCCGTCGCCAGCCAGGGGGCCGCCGCGTCCGGGTCGGCGTCGACGACCGGCGCCGTGTGGAATCCGCCGACCTGACGGGCGGCCTCGACCTCGGCCCGGAACCGCGCGCGGAAGCTCGGGTCGGCGGCCAGCTCGGGGCGGGCCACCTTGACCGCCACGGGGCGCCCGCCCCGGGACCGCGCCAGATAGACCGTGCCCATGCCGCCCGCGCCGAGCTCACGCTCCACGACGTACGTACCGATGTGTCCGGGCAGATCCACACCAGTCTCCATGTGCCGCACACTCCCCCGTTGAAATACCGGGCGCCAGTATGGCCCATCCGTCTCGCCTGAAAGGCAGGCCCTAGGCCTGTCCGGCGGATCTAGTCCCCCACCACCGGCAGCAGCTCCGGCAGGTGTCCGTCCGAGGCGCGGGACGCCGCCACCCGCTCCTCCGGCACCTCTCCGTACAGCGTCGTGCGCGGACGGGACGGGCGGCCCGCCGCGTCGGCCACCGCGATCAGGTCCTTGACGGACTTGTACGAGCCGTAACTGGAGCCCGCCATACGGGAGATGGTCTCCTCCATCAGCGTGCCACCCAGGTCGTTCGCGCCCGAGCGGAGCATCTCGGCGGCACCCTCCGTACCCAGCTTCACCCAGCTGGTCTGGATGTTGGGGATGTGGGGGTGCAGCAACAGCCTCGCCATCGCCGTCACCGCCCGGTTGTCACGGGTCGTCGGGCCGGGGCGCGCGATGCCCGCCAGGTACACCGGGGCGTTGGTGTGGATGAAGGGCAGCGTCACGAACTCCGTGAACCCGCCGGTCTGTTGCTGGATGCGGGCCAGCGTGCGGAAGTGGCCCAGCCAGTGGCGGGGCTGGTCCACATGGCCGTACATCATCGTCGACGAGGACCTGATGCCCAGCTCGTGGGCGGTCGTGACGACCTCGATCCACGTCGCCGTGGGCAGCTTGCCCTTGGTGAGGATCCAGCGGACCTCGTCGTCCAGGATCTCCGCCGCCGTGCCCGGGATCGAGTCCAGACCCGCCGCCTTCGCCTCGGTCAGCCACTCGCGGATCGACATGCCGGTGCGGGTGGCGCCGTTCACGACCTCCATCGGGGAGAACGCGTGGACGTGCATCCCGGGGACCCGCTCCTTGACCGCCTTCGCGATGTCGAAGTAGGCCGTACCGGGCAGATCGGGGTGGATGCCGCCCTGCATGCAGACCTCGACCGCCCCTACGTCCCAGGCCTGTGCGGCCCGGTCCGCGACCTGGGACAGGGACAGCGTGTACGCGTCCGCGTCCGTGCGGCGCTGCGCGAAGGCGCAGAAGCGGCAGCCCGTGTAGCAGACGTTGGTGAAGTTGATGTTCCGCGTGACGATGTACGTCACGTCGTCGCCCACCATCGACTTGCGGACGTCGTCCGCGACCCGGCACAGCGCGTCGAGGGCCTCGCCGTCCGCGTGCAGCAGCGCCAGCGCCTCGGCATCGGTCAGCTTCGTGGGGTCGTCGGCGGCCGCCGAGAGGGCCTGGCGTACGTCCGCGTCGATGCGGGACGGCACCATGCCCGGGGCCGCCGCCTCGCGCAGCGCGGCCCAGTCGCCGTACACGGAGTCGAAGTCCTCGCGGCGGTCGCCGGTGCGGCCCTCGGTGTCGATGGTGTGGTGGAGGTCGGTGCGGCCGCTGGCGGTGAAGCCCTCGTCGGGCTCCTGCCACGGCAGGCCGCGTACCTCGGCCGATTCGTTGGCCAGGCCCGTCTCCGCGTCCGCGAGCGCGCGGACGTGCGGAAGGAGTCGCGGGTCGAGCCACGGCTCGCCTCGCTGCACGAACTCCGGGTAGATGCACAGGCGTTCACGGAGGGAGAAGCCGGCCTCCTTCGAGCGATCCGCCAGTTCGTCGATCTGCGGCCACGGACGCTCCGGGTTCACGTGGTCGATCGTGACCGGCGAGACGCCGCCCCAGTCGTCGATCCCCGCGCCGATCAGCCGCTCGTACTCCCCCGCGACCAGGTTCGGCGGCGCCTGGAGGCACGCGGCCGGGCCCATGATGTGCCGGGCGACGGCGACCGTCGCCACCAGGTCGTCGAGCTCGGCGTCCGGCATGCCGCGCATCGCCGTGTCCGGCTTGGCGCGAAAGTTCTGGATGATCAGTTCCTGGATGCCGTGGTACGAGCGCGACACGCGGCGCAGCGCGAACAGCGACTCCGCGCGCTCCTCGTACGTCTCGCCGATGCCGATGAGCAGCCCGCTGGTGAACGGCACCGACGAGCGCCCCGCGTCCTCCAACACCCGCAGCCGCACGGCCGGTTCCTTGTCCGGGGAGCCGTAGTGCGGGCCGCCGGGCTCGGACCACAGCCGGGTCGCGGTCGTCTCCAGCATCATGCCCATCGACGGGGCGACCGGCTTCAGGCGCTGGAAGTCCGTCCACGACAGGACGCCCGGGTTGAGGTGCGGGAGCAGTCCCGTCTCCTCCAGGATGCGGATCGACATGGCTCGTACGTAGGCGATCGTGTCGTCGTAGCCGTGCGCGTCGAGCCACTCGCGGGCCTCGGGCCAGCGGTCCTCGGGCTTGTCTCCGAGGGTGATCAGGGCTTCCTTGCAGCCGAGTTCGGCGCCCCGGCGGGCGATGTCGAGGACCTCGTCGGGGGACATGAACATGCCGTGCCCGGCGCGGCGCAGCTTGCCGGGCACGGTGACGAAGGTGCAGTAGTGGCACTTGTCCCGGCAGAGGCGGGTGAGAGGGATGAACACGCTCTTCGAGTACGTGATGATCCCCGGCCGGCCCGCCGCGTCCAGGCCCGCGTCGCGGACCCGGGCGGCCGAGCGGGTGAGGTCGTCGAGGTCGTCGCCGCGGGCCTGGAGCAGCACGGCGGCCTCGGCGACGTCGAGCGCGACGCCGTCCCTGGCACGTTTCAGCGCGCGCCGCATGGAGTTGGCGGTCGGTGCGGCGGACTGCCGCGGGGCAGGGTCCGGTCCTTCTGCCTGTTCTGCCTGCGGGGGCTGCGCGCTGGAAGTCATCCATCGAGCATACGAGCGCGCGCTCACCCCCGGACCGTGGGCATCGTCACCAGTCCCCCTTCAACCAAGGATCAGCCCCCCGCCCCCAAGGCGCCGCACATTTCCGGCCGTTCTGCGCGAAAGGGCATCGCTACGCAGCGCGGCCGCGCCGATACTGGGGGTCGCTCCGGGCCCGAGCGGTGACACCTGTGCAAGTTCCGTGCAAGTTCGACGAACTGAAATGGGACCGACGTGACTCCAAAGGGAATGCAACCGGCCGCCGTGGTGAGCCTCTACCCGGAGCTGGACGAAGGCGCACTCGTACAGCTCGTGCAGGCACTGCGCACCGGCGACACCTCGAAGCTCGCCCCCGCGCGGGCGGCCGAGGTGGCCGAGACGCGGGAGGCCGCGACCTTCCTGGACGGCGTGAAAGTGCCGGTCGAGGAGGGCGTCGAGCTCGACGCCGCGCTCTGGCTGCACAACGGGGAGGGGCCGCACCCGCTGATCGTGATGCCCTCGCCGTGGGCCAAGCAGGGCTGGACCCTCTACACCGCGCAGGCGATGCGCTTCGCCCGCCGCGGCTACCACGTACTGGCCTACACGACGCGGGGCTTCGGCGAGTCCGGCGGCGAGGTCGAGGTGGCCGGCGACAAGGACATCGCGGACGGCATCAAGGCCCTGGACCACCTCATCTCCCAGGCGGGCGGCCCGGATTCGGTCGGCAAGATCGGGTTCCTCGGCGACTCCTACGGCTCCGGCATCAGCCAGCTGGTCGCCGCCGAGGACCGCCGTGTGCACGCCGTGGTCGCGCTCAGCACCTGGGGCGACCTGGGCGAGGCGTTCTACGAGAACGGCACCAGGCACGTGGCCTCCGTCACGACGCTCCTCGGCGCCGCCGCCACGGCCCGGCTCAGCGCGCGCACCCAGAAGGCCTTCGACGACGTCCTGGCCAACGAGAACATCGAGGAGACGCTGGAGTGGGCGGCCGAGCGCTCGCCCTACCACCGCGCCGACAAGCTGAATGAGCGTCAGGTGCCGGTGCTGTTCGCGCAGGCCTGGCACGAGACGCTGTTCCCGGGCAACCAGACGCTGAAGATGTTCAACGCGCTGAGCGGCCCCAAGCGGCTGCTCTGGTCGATCGGCGACCACTCGGGCCCCGAGATGACCGGCATGCTGGGGCTGCCCAACCGGATCTGGGAGGAGGCGCACCGCTGGTTCGACCGCCACCTGCTCGAAACCAACGGCGACGAGGCCGCGGCGGCCGCGTTCGACTCCGAGTCCGGCGCCGAGGACCAGGTCGTCAGCGAGATCATGTGGGGCCGCGCCCTTGAGTCGCGCGCGACCTGGCACGCGGCGACCGGCAACCCCGAGCGCTTCTATCTGACCGGCCCCGCCGAGGGCGCCAAGGACGGTGGACTCCTGGACAAGCCCACCAACGGCTGGCACACCACGTTCGCCACCGGCACCGACACCCCGGCCACCGTCGCGGACAAGATCATCTACACCGGCTACGCCGAACTGGCCGGGCTCCCCAAGCCGTACCTGACGGGGAAGATCGACCGGAACGCGGCCGGGGTGTGGGCGACCGCGCCCCTGCCGTCGCGCCACCAGCTGCGCGGCGTGCCGCGGCTGCGCCTGACGGTCGCACCGAGCGAGCCGGACACCACGTTCGTGGCGTACCTCTTCGACGTGAACGCCCTCGGCGTGGCCCGCATCGTCACGCACGCGCCGTACACGCTGCCCGGCAGCACCCCGAAGACGCCGACCACGATCGACATCGCGCTCCAGGTCACCGGGTACGACGTGAAGGCCGGGCACCGCCTGATGCTCGTCCTGGACTCGGTGGACCCGTTCTACAGCGAGGCGGGCGGAACACCGGGCACGATCACCATCACCTCGCCCGACGAGGACCCGTCGTACCTGGAGATCCCGCTGAGCTGAACCGAGCGGAGGAGCCGAGGAGCCGAACGGACCGGGGGCGGCGCACTGGCCCGCCCCCGTTTTCCGTCGCTTCACCCGTACTCACACGTACTCACACGTAGGAGGCGTACTCGTCCAGAACCTTGAGCACCCCGCTCTCGTCGGCGGACGGCAGCTGGAGGACGACCTCCTCGATGCCGAGCTCCGCGTAGTGCGCGAGCTTGCCGGGGGCCGGGAGCACGGCGTACGGGACGACCTGGAGGTCCCGCACGTCGCGCCCCGCGTCCTCCCACGCCCGGCGGAGCACCGGCAGCGACTCGGTGAGGCCGCGCCCGCCGATGGGCAGCCAGCCGTCCGCGTACTCGGCGATGTGCGCGAACAGCTTGGGCCCGGCGGCCCCGCCGACGAGGACGCGGGGCGCGCCGTCACGGACGGGCTTGGGAAAGGCGTACGAAGCTTTCACCGACCCGAACTCGCCCTTGTACGCGGTCGGTTGACCGGCCCACAGGGCACGCATCAGCGCCATCCGGTCGCGGACGAGCTCGCGCCGGGTCGCCCACTCGACGCCGTGATCGGCGGCCTCCTCCTTGTTCCAGCCGTAGCCGAGCCCGAGCGTGAAGCGGCCGCCGGAGAGGTGGTCGAGGGTGGCGATCTGCTTGGCGAGGTCGATCGGGTCGTGCTGGGCGACGAGCGTGATCCCGGTGCCGAGGTCGAGGCTGTCGGTGACCGCCGATGCCTGGCCGAGCGCGACGAACGGATCGAGGGTGCGCCCGTACTCCGGCGGCAGCTCCCCGCCCGCCGGATAGGGAGTGACCCGCTCGACGGGGATGTGAGTGTGTTCGGGCAGGTAGAGCCCGGAGAACCCGCGCTCCTCCAGCTCGCGGGCGAGGCGCACGGGGGTGATCGTCTGGTCGGTCAGGAAGACGGTGACGGCGATGCGCATCGGCATACCTTCCGGTCGGTCTGGAGTGGGGATCACTTCCTATCCCCCCGCGGGCGCAGCCGCAAGGGACACCAGGAGCCAGTGTCCGGGCTCGCCCGGGCCACCCGAATCGGCCACGGGCCCTCAACTCGCCGACTCCCTGCGTTCACGCGCGGGTACGAGGGTGGGCAGACGCCCGGGGAGGAGCATCGCCCCCTTCCCGCCCCGAACCATCTCGACTCATCCCCAACCCCTTGGGAGCTCAGGTCATGACCGAGAACGGATCCGGATCCATCGGCAGACGGGAACTCATCGTGACGGGCACGGCGACCGCCCTTACCTTGGGAACCGTGAGCTTCGCGAACGCGGCACCGGGCGGCGGCGCAGGCGGCCGCCCCGACGAGACCAGGGTGGTACGCGGCACGCTGCCGCCCGGCTCGCCCGACTTCGTGTACCTGCCGGTCGAAGTACCGCACGGGGTAAGGGAGTTGGCGGTCTCGTACGCGTACGAGAAGCCGCCGCAGCCGGCCGGTACGACGGGCAACGCCCTGGACATCGGCGTCTTCGACGAGCGGGGTACGGGGCTCGGCGGGGCGGGGTTCAGGGGCTGGTCGGGCGGGGCGCGTACGGAGTTCTTCATCCGGGCGGACGACGCGACCCCTGGCTATCTGCGCGGCCCGGTGCGCGCGGGGACCTGGCATGTCGCGCTCGGCCCGTACACGGTGGCGCCGCAGGGCCTGCCGTACACGGTGACGATCACCCTGAAGTACGGCGAGCCCGGCACGACGCCGGCGCCGGTCTACCCGCCGACGCGGGCCAAGGGGCGGGGCCGGGCCTGGTACCGGGGCGACTGCCACCTGCACTCGGTGTACTCGGACGGCGGCCGCACCCCGGCCCAGATCGCGGCCCTTGCGCGGGCGGCGGGCCTGGACTTCATCAACACCTCGGAGCACAACACGAATTCGGCGCACCGGGCGTGGCAGGGCCTGTGGGGCGACGACCTGCTGATCATGACGGGCGAGGAGATCACGACCCGCAACGGCCACGTGGTGGCGCTGGGCACGAACCCCGGCACGTTCATCGACTGGCGCTACCGGGCCCGGGACAACCGTTTCGGCCACTTCGCGCGCGCGGTCCGCGCGGCGGGCGGCCTCGTGGTCCCGGCCCACCCGCATGCCACGTGCGTCGGCTGCGGCTGGAAGTTCGGCTTCGGCGAGGCGGACGCGGTGGAGGTGTGGAACGGCCCCTACACGCCGGACGACGAGGTGACCCTCCAGGAATGGGACAACTCCCTTACGGCGTCGGCCCGTTCGGGAAAGCCCTGGACCCCGGCGATGGGCAACAGCGACGCCCACCGCGACCCGGACCGCATCGGCGGACCCCAGACGGTGGTCCTGGCCGACGACCTGACCCGCGAGGCGATCCAGGCGGGCCTGAAGGCGGGCCACTCGTACGTCGCGGAGTCGGCGGCGGTGTCCGTGTCCTTCACCGTGTCCGGCGGCCACGGCCAGCACGCGGGCATCGGCGAACGCCTGCGGGCCGCCGCCGACGAGCAGGTGACGGCCCACCTGGAGGTGACGGGCGCCCCAGGCTGCTCGGCGACCTTCGTAACGGACCAGGGCACCCTGCACACGACCCAGCTCCCCGCCTCCGGCACGGGCACGGCGACCTGGCAGACGACCCCGCAGTACGCGACGTACATCCGAGCGGAGGTCCGCCACGCGCCGATCGTCCAGGGGCTTCCGGGTCCGCTGGCGGCGTTCACGAATCCGGTGTTCTTGGACGCCCGGTAACCGGACGTCCACCCCGCGGCCGTGCTTATCGTCGCCTTCGGGGCCGAGATCGACCTCACCGGGACCGTGGTCGACCTCGTCCTCCCCACCGAGGGATTCCCCCGCGAGTGACCACCCGCCGTACCCTCGCCCCATGACCAGCAGCACTCCCCAGTCCGTAGACCGCGCCCTGGCCGTCCTGGACGCCGTGGCCGATGCGGCGGGGCCCCTCGGGGCCAAGGAGCTGGCGCGGCGGGTCGGGTGTTCCCTCTCCACCGTCTACCACCTGCTCGGCGCGCTCACCGCCCGCGGGCATCTCACGCGGACCTCCCAGGGGTACGTTCCCGGGTCGCGCGTTCCCGCCTTGCACCGGGCCTTCCAGCGGCATCTTCGGCTCTCCCCCGGCGTCGGTGAGCTGCTGCCCCGGCTGCGGCGGGCGACCGGTGCCGAGGCGTACTACACGGCGTACCGCGGCGGGCTGATCACCGTGGTCGACAGCACCGCCCCCGTCACCGACACCGCCAACCCCTTCACCCCGGGCCCCGAGATCCGCGCCCACGCCACCGCGCACGGCAAGGCGCTGCTCGCCGGGCTCCCCCGGCCGGTGCGCCGGCGCTACCTCGACGAGCACGGCATGGCCCGGTTCACCGACCGTACGATCACCGCCGCCGACCGGTTCGAGGCGGAGGTAGCCCGGGTGCGCGGGCAGGGGTTCGCCGTGTCCATGGGGGAGGCGGATCCGGCGTACACCTGTCTCGCGGTCGCCCTGCCGGGGCCGCGCGCGGACGGCAGTGTGCACGCCCTGTCGGTGTCGCTCGCCACCGCAGAGTTCCGTGAGCGGCATCGGGCGATCCGGGGCGCACTGGCCCGGGCGGCCGCCGAGCTGATGCCGGGGGCGTGAGCGGACCGGGTTCCGGGCGGGCCGGGACCCCTGATTCCGAGGGAGTCGGAATCCGGCGGGCTCCCGCTTGCACCGGCCCCGCCCGCCCCGCACCGTAGAAGCATGATCTTCATCGCCGTCAGGTTCACCGTCCGTCCCGAGCACGCCGACAACTGGCTCGCCATCGTCGACGACTTCACGCGCGCCACCCGCGCCGAGCCGGGCAACCTGTTCTACGACTGGTCCCGCAGCGTGGACGACCCCACCCAGTACACCCTCCTCGAAGGCTTCGCCGACGCGGCCGCGGGTGCGGCGCACGTCGACTCCGACCACTTCCGGGCGGGCATGGAGTCGATGGCCGGTGCCATCGCCGCCACCCCGGACATCATCAACGTCGAGGTGCCCGGCCAGGGGTGGAACAAGATGGCCGAGCTGTCCCCGAAGTAGAAGAACAGTCGGCTAGCCCGGCCAGACGATCGATTGGAGTTCGCTGTACGCGTGCAGCGCGTACGAGCCGACGTCCCGGCCCACCCCGCTCTTCTTGAAGCCGCCGAACGGCGCCTCCATGTTGCGGCCGATCGTGTTCACGCCGACCCCGCCCGCGCGCAGCCGCCGCGCGACCCGGAAGGCGCGGGCCACGTCCCCGGACCACACGTAGTCGAGCAGGCCGTACTCGCTGTCGTTGGCCAGCGCGATGCCCTCCTCCTCGTCGTCGAAGGGGATGACCACGACGACCGGGCCGAAGATCTCCTCGCGGGCCACCCGCATGTCGTTGGTGCAGTCCGCGAGGAGGGTGGGGGACACATAGAAACCCCGGTCCAGTGGGGGGCGTTCGTCTCCTGCGACCACCGTCGCCCCCTCCTTCCGGCCCAGTTCTATGTACGACTCCACCCGGTCCCGGTGGGCCGCCGAGATCACTGGGCCCACCACCGTGTCCCGCGCCGTGGGGTCGCCGATCTTCAGGAAGCCGACGTACCCCTTGAGCTTCTCGATCAGCTGGTCGTGGACTCCGCGCTGGACCAGGACGCGGGTCGGCGCGGTGCAGATCTGGCCGCTGTAGAAGGAGAACGTCGTGCCGATGCCCATGACCGCCGAGTCGAGGTCGGCGTCGTCGAAGACGACCGCGGCCCCCTTGCCGCCCAACTCCATCAGCTGCCGTTTCATGTCCCGCCCGCACACCTCGGCGATGCGCTGCCCGACCGCTGTGGAGCCGGTGAAGGACACCATGTCGACGTCCGGTGAGTCGACGGCCGCCTCGCCGACCGCCTGCGCGGACCCGGTGACGACGTTCACGACCCCGCGCGGCACCCCCGCCTCCTGAAGCGCCTCGGCCATCTTGAACACCGACAGCGGATCCTGCGGGGCGGGCTTCACCACGACCGTGTTGCCCATGGCGAGCGCGGGCGCCACCTTGCCGGCCGGGTTGGCCCACGGGTTGTTGTACGAGGTGATGCAGGTGACCACCCCGACCGGCTGCCGCACGGCGAGCGCCCCGAAGACCCCGGCCCTGCCCATCGGCCCCGCCTCGTTGACCTGCGGCACGAGCGCCTGCTCCACCGGCTCCAGGGCGCCCTTCGCGTACCGGCGGAACCTCGAAACCCCCACCCCGACCTGCATGCCGCGTGCCGTCGCGGTGGTGGCGCCGGTCTCGGCGCGGGCGAGTTCGGCGTTCGGGGCGAAGTCGCGCTGCATGAGGTCGGCGGCCCGGTCGAGGATCGCGGCCCGCTCCTCGGGACGCGTACGGGACCAGGAGGCGAAGGCCTCGCGCGCGACGGCGGCCGCCCGGTACACCTGCTCGCGGCTCGCCTCGGGCGCGAGCCCGACGACTTCCTCGGTGGCGGGGTCGAGCACGGGATAGTGCCCGCCGTCGGGCTCGACCCACTCGCCGCCGATGAACAACTGCCGTTCATCGTCGGCCAGTTGAGGTCGGCTCCCTTGAGATTCGCTCATTTGGTGGCCACCGTCCTCGTGTCGCGGCCCGAGCGGAGCACCGTGCCGGGCACGGCCCCCGTCACCCGGTCGTCGCGGAGCGTCTCGATGCCGTTGACCCGGACCGAGACGATGCCGATCGCCTTGGAGTCGAGCCGGGGACTGTCGCCGGGCAGGTCGTGTACGAGGGTGGCGGGCCCGGCCTCGATGCGTTCGGGGTCGAAGAGGACGAGGTCGGCGTGGAAGCCCTCCGCGACCCGGCCGCGCTCGCGCAGCCCGAACAGCTGGGCGGGGTCGTCCGTCAGCATCTTCACGGCCCGCTCAAGGGGGACGAGTTTGCGGCCGCGCAGGCAGTCACCGAGGAAGCGCGTGGTGTACGGGGCCCCGCACATCCGGTCGAGGTGCGCGCCCGCGTCGGACCCGCCGAGCAGCACGTCCTCGTGCTCCCAGGTCTCGCGCCGCAGCGCCCAGGTGGCGGGGTCGTTGTCGGTCGGCATGGGCCAAAGGACCGTACGCAGACGGTCGTTGGCGCAGATCTCGACCAGGCAGTGGAACGGGTCGAGCCCCCGCTCGGCCGCGATGTCGCCGACGACCCGGCCCGAAAGGCCCTCGTTCTCGGGGCTGTAGGTGTCGCCGATGACGTACCGCCCGAAGTCGGCGAGGCGCCGGAAGATCCCGGCCTCCTTGCTGTCGGCGCGGCGCAGCATCTCGGCCCGTACACCGGCGTCGCGGAGCCTGGAGATGCGCTCGGGGACGGGCAGGCCGAGGATCTCGCCCCAGCCGGGGATGAGGTTGAGGGCACAGAAGGTGCCGAGCGACATGTTCATGGGCGTGAGGATCGGCATGGTCAGCGCGACGATCCGGCCACCGGCCTTGCGGGCGCGCTCACTTGGGACGAGCTGACGCGGTACGCGTTCGGGTACGGCGGCGTCGATGGTGAGGACGTTCCAGTTGAGCGGACGCCCGGCGGCCGCACTCATCTCCACGAGGAGGTCGATCTCCTCGTCCGCGAACTGATCGAGGCACCCGGCGACGATCGCTTCGAGCTGCGTACCCTCGTGTTCCCCGACTGCCCTGCTGAGCGCGAGGAGTTCGGCGGGGAGCGCGTGGCGGGAGGCGACCGGTTTGCCGTCGCCGTCGGAGTGGGTGGAGGACTGGGTGGTGGAGAGCCCCCAGGCCCCGGCGTCCATGGCGTCGTGGAGCAGGCCGAGCATGGCGTCGAGCTGCTCGGCGGTGGGCTGCCCGCCGACGGCGTCCGGGCCCATGGCGTGCCGGCGCAGGGCGCAGTGGCCGACCATGAACCCGGCGTTGACGGCGATGCGCCCGTCGAGGGCGGAGAGGTAGTCACCGAAGCTGGACCAGCCCCAACTCACGCCCTCCTCAAGGGCTTTGAGGGACATTCCCTCGACCTTGGACATCATGCGGCGGGTGTAGTCGGCGTCCTCGGGGCGGTCGGGGTTGAGCGGGGCGAGCGTGAACCCGCAGTTGCCGCCGGCGACGGTGGTGACGCCGTGGTTCATCGACGGCGTGGCGTACGGGTCCCAGAAGAGCTGGGCGTCGTAGTGGGTGTGCGGGTCGACGAACCCGGGGGCGAGTACGAGCCCGGTGGCGTCCTCGGTGCTCGCGGCGGCCTCTTCGACGGTGCCGGGGGCAGCGACGACGGCGATCCGGCCGCCCCTTATGCCGACGTCGGCGAGCCGGGCGGGGCCGCCGGTGCCGTCCACGAGGGTGGCGCCCTTGATCAGGTGGTCGAGCATGGGGTTCCCTTCCTAGTCGTCCTGGTACGGGCCGGACCCGCTCCGGGCAGGCGGGTCCGGCCTGGCCGGGGGGGTACTGGGTGCGCGGGCGCACCCCTGGTTTCGGCATCCGGGTCCGCCCCAGCCGGAGGCGGTACTGAGTGCTCGGGTGCACCCCTGATTCCCCCATGCGGGTCCGTCCCGGCCGGGGGCGGTTTCCGGTACGCGGGTCCGTCCCGGCCGGGGGCCGCCGCGATGGCCTCCGGCCGGGGCCGGTTACGAGGCGGCGGTCCGGGAAGACACCGCCCCGCGCCTTTCTGCCCGGGGGCCTCTGCCCCCGGCACCCCCTGGGCTGGCCCGGCCCTCCTGGGGCTCCGCCCCAGACCCCTGGGGGTTTGCCCACTCGCCCCCAAGCTCTTAAGGAGCAGGGGGGGACCCCCATCCCGCCCGAGGGGTTGGATGGTTCGGCTTCTGGGGCTCCGCCCCAGACCCCTGCGGGGGCTTCGCCCCCGTACCCCCGGACCCGCCTTCGCCTGCGGGCCGTGCGTGGCTGGTCGCGCAGTTCCCCGCGCCCCTAGCGGGATGGTGCTGGCCCGGGTCGACGTCCTCAGCCTGTCCGGCGATTGAGGACGAGCGCCCTTCAGGCGCGAACGGGGTCTGGGGCGGAGCCCCAGGAAACGGTCTCAGCAGGCCCATCCACCCCCGGCGGGTTTCGGGAAGGGGCGGGGTGGGGCCATCCGGGGTCTGGGGCAGAGCCCCAGGAGGCCCGCACCATCCCACCCTGTGCAACGGGCGGCGGGTGGGCAAACCCCCGGGGCCTGGGGCGCAGCCCCAAGGGGCCCCGCGGGGCCACCCCGCGCTCAGCCCCCCGACGCCTCCCGGAACCGTGAGGACCGATGCACAGGATCCGTATCGATCTTCGGAATCACATGCTCCCCGATCAGCCGAATCGTCTGCAGCGTGTCCTCGTACGGCACCCCGATCGGCAGCCCGAACGACAGCTGGTCCGCCCCCGCCTGCTCCCACCGCTTGCACTGCGCCGTGACCTCGTCCGGGTCGCCGCAGATCATCAGCTCCTCGGAGATGAGCAGCTCGATGATCTCCGCGTTGTACTCCGGCAGGGTCTCCGGCCACTCCGGAATCCCCTCGGGCCGGGGGAAGGTGTCGTGGTACCGGAACACGAGCGACTGGAGCCGATTGAGCCCGCCCTCGACCGCGATCCGTACGGCCTCGTCATGCGTAGGCGCACAAATCGCGGTCGACGTCACCATCACGTTGTCGTTGACGAAGTCACCGACCGGCTCGGCCTCCTGGATGGCCGTCTTGTACTGCTCCAGGACCCACTCCATGTCGGAGACCTTCTGTACGGAGAAGCCGAGCACCCCGAGCCCCTTCTTCGCCGCCATGGCGTACGAGGAGGGGGATCCGGCGGCGTACCACATGGCCGGGTGCGACTTGCCGTACGGCTTGGGGAGGATCTTGCGGGGCGGGAGCGACCAGTGCTTGCCCTGGAAGCCCTGGTACTCGTCCTGGAGCCACATCTTGGGGAACTCCGCGATGGTCTCTTCCCAGATTTCCTTGGTGTAGTTCATGTCGGTGACGCCCGGTATGAACCCCAGGATCTCGTGCGAGCCGGCGCCGCGCCCGGACCCGAACTCGAAGCGCCCTTCCGACAGGTGGTCGAGCATGGCCACCTTCTCGGCGACCTTCACGGGGTGGTTGACCTGGGCCAGCGGGTTGAAGATGCCCGAGCCGAGGTGGATGCGTTCGGTGGCGTGGGCGAGGTAGCCGAGGAAGACCTCGTTGGCCGAGAGGTGCGAGTACTCCTCCAGGAAGTGGTGCTCGGAGGCCCAGGCGTACTTGAAGCCGGACTTGTCGGCCTGGATGACGTACTTCGTCTCCTCCATCAGCGCCTTGTGCTCCGCCATGGGGTCGACCGCGGATCGTGCCGCCGGCACGTATCCCTGCACAAAGAGTCCGAATTCCAAGGGACTTCTCCTTCATGAGGTATCACGAGTTTCTGACGCATCGTCAGATTGTGACGAGCTCGACTGTTCCACCGGCCGCATGGACCGTCAATACCTGACGTCGGGTCAGAAGTGAGGTCAGAACAGCGACACCCCGGCCAGCCACCCCCCGTCGATGACGAACGGCTGCCCCGTGATGTACGAGGAGTCCTCCGAGGACAGGAACAGGGCGAGGGCGGCCACCTCCTCGGGCCTGCCGACCCGGCCGAGCGGCACGAGCTTGCGGTAGAGCTCGTCGAGGGCCGCCGAGGTCTCGGTGGCGTCCGCCGTCGGGTCCAGCTGCGCGGGGTTGGACATCGCGGTGTCGATGGCACCCGGACAGACCGCGTTGACCCGGATCCTCAGGTGCGCCAGCTCCATCGAGGCGACCCGGGTGAGCCCGAGGATGGCGTGTTTGGTGGCGGCGTACGTCCCCACCGCGCTCATGCCCGTCATGGCCGTGTACGAGGCGGTGTTGACGATGGTGCCGCCGCCCGCGGCCCCGATCTCGGGTGCGACGGTCTTGATCCCGAGGAAGCAGCCGACCTGGTTGACCTGCACGACCTGCATGAACTCGTCCAGCGGGGTGTCCACGAGCGCGTTGAACCGAAGAATCCCCGCGTTGTTGACCAGACCGTCGATCTTCCCGAAGGCCTCCTTGGCGGCGCCGACGGCAGCCACCCACTCCTCCTCCCGGCTCACATCGAGGCGTACGAAGCGAGCGGCATCGCCCCCCGCCTCCTTCCTCAACTCCTCTGCCAGCGTCTCCCCTTGCTCATCGAGCACATCGGCGATGACGACCTTTGCCCCCTCGGCCACGAACAGCCGGGCCTCCTGCTCGCCCTGCCCGCGCGCCCCGCCGGTGATGAAGACGACCCGCCCATCGAGCTTGCCCATGCCGGACTCCTAGTCGTTGAGGTACGGGCCGACGTCGGCCCCGAACGCGGCCATCTGGTCGGTGAGCTCATCGCGCCCCCGGGACCGGAACCGCACCTGGATCTGATCGACACCCATCGCCCGATACGCGCGCAGCGACTCCGCGAGGACTTCCGGCTTCCCGACGAGCGTGCGCCGCCCGGTCTCCCAGCCGGGCTCACCCACGTACAACGCCTCGGTGATCGCGCCGATGGTGATGGGATCGACGATCCCCGCGTCCTCCCGGATGCCCTTCAACTTGGCTATCTGGGACGTCAGTTGATCTCGCGGGTCCCCCTGGGGCAGCCAGCCGTCCCCGCGCAGGGCGGCTCGGCGGACCGCCGCCGGGGACGATCCGCCCACCCAGATCGGTACGTGCCGCTGGGCCGGCCGGGGCCGCTGCCCGAGCCCGCTGAACGCGAACCGCTCACCCTGGAAGGACGGGTACTCCTCCGGCCCGAGGGCGGCCCGCAACGCGTCGATCGTCTCGTCGAGCACGGGCCCCCGGCGCTCGAAGTCGGCCCCGACCGCCTCGAATTCCTCCCGTACGTGACCGGCCCCGACCCCGAGGACCAGCCGCCCGCCGCTGAGGTGGTCCAGGGTCGCGTACTGCTTGGCGGTGACGAGGGGATGCCGGAGCCCGACGACGGCGACATGGCTCATCAGCAAGACCCGCTCGGTGACCCCGGCGAGGAAGGAGAGGGTGGCGACGGGGTCGTACCAGATGGTGCTCATCGGTTCCGCGAGCCGACGCGGAATGGCGACGTGATCGCAGCTCGCCATGTAGGCGAACCCGGACCGATCGGCCGCCCGCGCGATCTCGACCAGATCCTCCGGGCCGGCTTCGGCCTCCCACCCCTCCGCGTAGAGGGTGCTCTGCGACTGGACGGGGAGCTGCATCCCGTACACCAGTCGCCCGTTCGGAAGTATCGGCACCGTACGCCCGCCTCCACCCTGATCTGACGATCCGTCAAATGACTTGGTGGCCCCATCGTCATAGCTGACGCATCGTCAGGCAAGGGGTGTGCGGGCGGCGGCACGCGCCGACCGGGCTCAGGGGCGCGGCTCCGACGCGCGGGCCGCGCCGACCGGACTCGGGAAGCGACGCCGATGCGCGGTCAACAGCACGTATCGGCGGCCTGCCTCAGCCGAGCAGCGCGTACACCGTGGACGCCCGGGCGGCCGGCTCCTCGGCGCCCTCGGCGGTCAGGGTGATCTCGGCGAAGGCCATCCGCCGCCCGAGCTTGGTGACGCGCGCGTCGACGAGTACGTCGGCGCCGGTCACCGGGCGCTGGAAGGTGGTGGACTGCTGGACGGTCGTCATCGGCCCGTACGCCCCGCGCGCGGAGGCCACCGCGATGACGGTGGCGGTATCGGCGGCGGCCATCAGCGCCTGCCCGCTGATCCCGCCCCCGTCCCGAGCGAGCGCGTCACTCCAGGGCAGCCGCAGCACGGCATGGAGCTCGCCGGTGTCCTCCACGGTCAGCCCGAGATCGAGCACCCAGGGGGCGAAGTTGTCGGCCAGGATCTTCTCTGCTTCTGCGAGGGTCAGCGCCATGGTGCTCATGGTGGCGGCGGGCCGTACAAATGTCACCGCCACCCGACGACGGACCACCCTGCCGCACCCCCGACCGCCTGCGTCACCATGAGCCCATGAACCTCCACACGGTGATCCTCTACGGCTGCGCGGCGGCCGTGGTGCTGCCCGGCGTACAGATCGTCCAGGCCGAGGCGGGCGGCCGCCGCGTGAGCCCGATCGAGCTGCTGCGCGCCCTGTGGCGGCGTCCGGTGCCGTGGGTCGCGGTGGCGTTGGTGACCCTGATGGCCGCGATGGCCGTCGCACAGACGGCGGCCCCCTCCGTCATGGACCACCTCCAGCGCGAGCCGGGCGCACCGTGGTGGCGGTCGGTGACGGCGCTCCTGGTGCAGACCTCCGGCTGGGTCCAGCTGACCTTCAACCTGGCGGCGCTCGTGGCCATCACCCCGGTCGCCCAGCGGCGACTCGGTCCGGTGTGGATGCCGCTGGTATTCCTGGCGAGCGGAGTGACGGCCCAGGCGGTGAGCATGGCGGGCTGGAGCCCGATCGGAGGCGGCGACTCGGTGGCCCTGTGCGGCCTGCTGGGCGCACTGGCGGTAACCCAAACCCTGCGCCCGTCCCCCTTGCCGGCCCGCCTCCTCCCCCTCTTGATCCCGGCCGCGGGCCTGACCCTCTGCGCCCTGAACAACAACCACGGGGCGGGAATTCTGGCGGGGTGCGCACTGGGCACGCTGCTCGCCGTCAGGGGACTGGGCAGCGCCGCTGCGCGCGAGGCCGCCTAGGCCTGACTCCCGTTCTGGCAGGGGGCCGACCCGCTCACGGGGTCTGTCCCCGAGCCCTCCCGCGACGCATACAGCGGGAGGGCCCTGGGGACCCGGATCTGACGGGCCGTCAGTTCACGACGCAGGCGAGGGGCACCCAGCCCTTGATGCCCCGGTAGCTGATGTAGTCCCAGCGGTTGTCGTTCTGCCACTTGCAGAGCGAGTACGTCCCGCCGATCTGGGTCATGCACGTGAGCAGCTCGGGCTTCGCGCCCTTGGGCAGCAGCCCAAGGGCCGTGGATGACAGCTTCTTGTCCTTGTGGATCCTGACGCTCTCGCGCGCCTTGTCCGACCTCGGGCAGCTGTCCGCCGCCCTCGTCGTGGCCGAAGCGCTCTGCGTCGCGGGTGCAGCGGTCGCCGTGCCTCCGGTGAAGGCCAGGCCGGTTGCGGCAACGAGCCCGATCGTCACTGCCAACTGCCTCATCTTCAAGTGCGTTCATCCCTCTGTTTGATCATGAACTTGGCCGGTCGGAGCCTAACTTGAAGCCAGTCGCCAAGATCTGCGGAGCGGGCTCCGGCCGACACACCCACCCCAGCCCCTCACCGTTCGTACAACCTCTCCACCTCAGCTGCAAAACCGCGCACCGTCACCTCCCGCCGCAGCTTCACCGACGGCGTCAGATGCCCCGCCGTGAGCCGCCAGCTTGAAGCCGCGGGTCACACCCAGTCCTGTGGACAGCGTGACGGGACTGTCCCGGCAGCGTCAGCGCCCCCACACCGTCTTGCAGGGGCCGGATCTCGGGAGAGCGTGGTCGCACGCGTCCACCCTGGCCAGTGATCACGCGAGTACACGGCGGGGGTGCTGGCGGGTGCGTGCTGGGCGCGGCACTGGCTGCCTTGAGCCGCACCCGGGCCCCGGGCCAGGCCACCGCCGAGCAAGTCGGGTAGCTCCAACTCCCTTTGCGTCAAAGGCCTCCCAGTTCCGCGCCACGGCACCTCAGAACCGCTCGATCTTCTTGCCCTCCGGGATCTGGTAGCAACCGGACACGACCATCAGGCCCAGGGTGGGCGGGGTGTTCTTCGTATGGGCGCCGAGCTTGACGCTGACCTTCTTTTCGTCGTTGTCGGCCGTCAGGCTGAGGTTCTTGTTCATACTCGTGTCCCGGCCGTACTCCACGACCTTCCAGCCATGCTTGGGAAGCTCCTGCCTCAGACGTTCCACCACGCCTTCGAGTTCGGCGGTGGAGGTCGACGCCGGGGTGAGATCCCAAGGGTGGAAGATGGAGAAGTACTTGTCGCGGTCCTTACCGCTGCACTCCGTGACCCCGGGCTGGGTGTCGGAAGCCTTCCCCTTGATTCCGATCAAGTCGTAGAGCTCGCTGGACACCTTCTCCATGGCGCCGGCGGCGTCACTTGAGGTGCTGACGCCTGCGAACGGGGTCTCGTGGGAGTCCTTGGAGTCGCTCATGCTGCATCCAGTAAGGGTCGTGAGGACAAGGGACACGAAGAGGGCGGGAACGCCCGGCTTCAGCTTCAAAGGGGGAGCCTTAATCGGTCGGGCCGGGAAGGGAACCGAGTGATTCTGTGATGCCGTCATGCGGACCATCGCTGCGTCGGTCTGCATCGCACCTGGAGGCGGCGTCACCGCATGTGTTCCCAGTGTTTCGGCGGCGCCTTCAACTCTGCGTCAGCACCGCGTCCCGCCACTACATAGCCCTGGTTCAGCAGGCTGGTCGTGTCCTCCTTCCAATATTCACTGTGTCCATGGACATTGCTGCCGGTGGCCATCTGGTTGGCGCCGAACTCCTCATCACTGGGGATGATCCACGGACCGTCCCAGTCCGTTCCGCCGTGGCCGAAGCGGCCGATGTCCGGGACCGGATCCCCATCCGCCTCCAGGTTCCAGACGTGTCCCTTGGGTACGTCCATCTGCTCTGCCTTGGGTACCTGGACGCCGGGGCTGCCCGCAAGGATCACGTCGTCAGCGTTCAAGGTTCCCTGCCTGGCTGCTGAGCCGATAAGGGTCGTGCCGTACGAGTGGCCGATCGCGGTCCGGTGCGGTTCCGAGTCGCCCGTGTGTGAGGCGTCGAGGCCGTCCATGAACCGGTTGAAGGCCGGGGCGCCGTCGTCGGCGTAGTGGCTGAAGGGTGCGTCCTTGACGACGTCCTTCGGGGCGTCGTAGCCAAGCCAGGTGATCGTGGAAACCGACTGGCCTCCGGACTTGCCGTCGGCGACGCGCCATATGGCTCCCGCCCGATCGATATCCCCGCCGATGCCTTCCAGGTTCGCTGTGGTGCCGGGCACGTAGACGGCTTGGTGAACAGCCGTGTCCGGGTTTCCGTTGGCGACGATCGCACGCCCATTGCCCTCGGCGCTGAACCCCATCAGGTACGCCTCAGGCAAGCCCCCCTTCCCTGATGTGTCAAAGCGGGTCTGAATGCTTTCCATGCCATGGAGCGACGCCGTGAGATGGTCGTACCTCTTGCCGTGCACCCTGTACCAGTCCATCCATTCATCGGTGTGCACCTTCGACGCGTACCCGCCCGCGTTGATCCATGTCCACTCGTTGGCAGGCGGCTTCGGCATCGCGTCGAGCTCTGTCTGGTACTGGCCCCGGCTCTCATCGAGAACGATCCGGTTCGCCTCGTCGCGGGCCGTCGCGGGCACTCCGTCGAGTGCGCCCACGACGTCCGGGTGGAGCGACGTCCAGGCCTGTTGCTGGTCCGGGTCGAGCCCCTTCCACCAGTTCGCGTTGTCCTTCGGACTGCCGTCCTTGGGGGGTTGCGGCAGGGAGTCCAGGTAGTGCTGGCCCGCCCCGCGGACCCCTTCCGTGTCCTTCTGGACATCCGCCCAGTCCGCGTCGGACACGGTCAGGTCGTCGTCCGCCTTGAGCCTGCGCAGCTCCGGCGCCCACTTCTGGTCGGCCTCCGTGGCCTCCTTCAGGGCCTCCGCGATCCGGTTCGCGATGTCCTGGGCGATCGCGTAGTTCGGGTTGGGGTCGAAGGCGCCCGCCTGCCGCTGGATCGCCCGCGCCTGGTCGGACAGGGTCCCGTTCACCGAACCGGGCCCGGGTGGCAGACCGCCCGGGTTCCGGCCCGCCGCCGGATAGGCCACCGAACCGTCGGAGCCCACCGTGAACCGATGCTCGTCCGCATCCGAAAGGGCCCGCTCCAGCTTGGACTTCGCCGGGCGCACGTCGGAAGCGAAGGCGTTCAGGGCCGTGCTGATCAGCCCGCACTCCACCTGTATGTAGTGGAAATCCTTGGTCAGCTCCCGCAGTTGGGCCGCTGCCGCGTCGACCGTCTCCCCCTTGAGGGCCTTCCGCATCTGCGGGACGATCCGCTGCTCCAGCGCATCCTTCGCCTGACTCGCCATGTCGCTGCTGGAGCGGTACCCGAGGGCGGCTTCCTCGAACTCGTGCGGCTTGAGCGCCTTCAGCGCTTCGACGTCCACGTTCAGGTCACCGCCCCTGGCCGCCGACACCAGGGGTGTCCTCGTACTGCTTGTTCATGTCGTCGAAGATGCTCTTGATGCCCTTGTCCGTCAGGAACAAGTCGTTGCCCGCTCGCTCCAGCCCGCCCTGCAGCTTGCTGCACCGCCCGGACACCTTGTCCAAGTACGTCTTCCAACTCTGGTAGACGTCGGACTGGGCCGCCGCGCTGTCCACCCCGCCACCGGTGGCCAGCCCCTGCTGCCCCTGATCGAGCGAGCCCAGCGCCTGCTTCACACCGCCCGCGAGCTCCCCGACGGCGCGGCCCGCCGACGTCCACGCGGCTTGGGAGACCTTCACGTCCGCCGTACCGACATCGTCCTGCGCGGCGCTCGCCAACCGCATCGCCGTAGCGTCACGCTTGAGCTGCGCCCACTCCCCCTCGAACGAAGCCACGCGTCCCCTCCACCTCAGCCGCCCCACCCTTACCGCCAGAACGTTACGACGAGAGGATAGGCAGGTTCATGAGTAGGCGTACTCAATCACTCCCGGCCTGCCCGGCGGCGGTATCAGCAGCGGCCATCAGCGACTGGCCAGGCCCGGCCTGATCCACATCGTGACGCGACCGTCCGGGCAGCGTCAGCTCCGCCCAGACCGTCTTGCACGGGCCCGGCCCCGGCAGGACGCCCCAACGGTCGGCCAGGGCGCCGACGAGCAGCAGCCCTCGGCCCGACTCCCCGCTCGGCTCCTCCCGCACAACGGGCAGCCGGTCACCCTGCGCATCCGTCACCTCGATGCGCAGGGTGGCCCCGTCGTCCCTGAGCAGGAGCCGCAAGTCCCGCCCCGGCACGCGCCCGTGCAGCGCGGCATTGGCCGCCAGCTCCCCGACGACGTACTCGGCGGCCTCGAACCCCCCTTCCCAGCTGCGGAGTTGCTCGGCCGCGAGCACCCGGGCGATCCGGGCGCCTCGTCGGGTGCAGGAGAGCTGGACGCTGAACTCACGTACCCCTTGGGCAGTTTCTTGTTTCACGTCACTCAGCGTGGCCACCGACGCCTACTCTGGCGAGTGATCGAGTGGGTACAGAGAGTTTCTGTCCCGGCGTTGTCCGGTGCCGTCCCGGACGTCCTGGGTACGGCTGCCTCGGAGGTGGGTGCGGATGAGCGACGACTGGGGCGTGGAGCCGGACGACGAGGCCGGTGCGGTGGTGGCGGCGATCGGCCGGCAGCTCAAACTCTGGCGTGAGACAGCCGGATTGACGGCGCTGGAGTTCGGTGCGGCGATCGGGTACGGCGAGGACCTGGTCTTCAAGGTGGAGGGCGGCCGCCGGATCCCCCGCCCCGAATACCTGGACCAGGCGGATGAGGTACTCGGCGCGGGCGGCAGGCTCTCGGCGATGAAGAAAGACGTGGCCGAGGCGCGGTACCCGAAGAAGGTACGGGAGCTGGCCAAGCTGGAGGCGCAGGCGGTGGAGCTGTGCATGTACGCCAACCACAACATCCACGGGCTGTTGCAGACGGAGGAGTACGCGCGGGCTCTGCTGCGGACGTGGCGACCCTCGTACTCGCCGGACGAGCTTGAGCGGATGATCGCCGCAAGGGTGGCGCGGGGGTCGGTCTTCGACCGTACTCCTGCGCCCGAACTCAGCTTTGTGCAGGAAGAAGTGACGCTACGACGGCCGGTTGGCGGGACGGTGGTACTGCGTCGCCAGCTCCAACGCCTGCTGGAGATCGCAGAGTTGCCCAGCGTCGAACTCCAGGTGATGCCCACGTCCCGGTGGGACCACCCCGGAGCCGGTGGCGAGATCGAGGTGTTGAAGTTCGGCAACGGCTCCGCTGTCGGCCGTGCGGCTGCAGATTTCGGAGGCCGACCGGTCGCGGATCCAGGTCAGGTCCGTATCCTGGAACTGCGCTATGGCATCATCCGGGCCCAGGCTCTCGCGCCAGGGGAGTCGCGGGACTTCATCGAGCGAGTGCTGGGAGAAACATGATCCGCGAGTCTGCCGCCGACGGTATCGAGCTGGCGTGGTTCAAGAGCAGCTACAGCAGCAGCAGCAACGGCAACGACTGCGTCGAGGTCGCGGCCACCCCCCGCGCCATCCACATACGCGACTCCAAGAACATCGAAGGCCCCTGCCTCGGGGTCGCCCCGAACACCTGGGCCGCCTTCGTCTCGTACGCGTCCGGGCACTAGGGCTTAGGGCTAAGCCCAGCGGCGCGGCGGTCGCACCGGGCCCGAGCGAGGCGGCCCGGTGTTTCCCGCGCGGCCCCGCCTATGTGCGCGCCCCCGCCCAGAGTCCCTCCGGGGTCAACCCCAGCAACCCGATCGCATTGCCCCGCACGATCCGCTCCACCACGTCCCCCGCCAGGTGCCCCATCTGCGACTCCCCCACCTCCTTCGACTTGGGCCAAGTCGAGTCCGAGTGGGGGTAGTCCGTCTCGTACAGGACGTTGCCCACGCCGATCGCGTCCAGGTTGCGCAGGCCGAACGCGTCGTCGAAGAAGCAGCCGTACACGTGCTCCGTGAAGAGTTCGGACGGGGGGCGGTGGACCTTGTCCGCCACTCCGCCCCAGCCTCGGTTCTCCTCCCAGACCACGTCCGCGCGTTCCAGGATGTACGGGATCCAGCCGATCTGACCCTCGGCGTACATGATCTTGAGGTTGGGGAAGCGTTCGAACTTGCCGCTCATCAGCCAGTCGACCATCGAGAAGCAGCAGTTGGCGAAGGTGATGGTCGAGCCGACCGCGGGCGGGGCGTCCGGGGAGGTGGAGGGCATGCGGCTGGAGGAGCCGATGTGCATGGCGATCACGGTGCCGGTCTCGTCGCACGCGGCGAGGAACGGGTCCCAGTCGTCCGTGTGGATCGAGGGCAGGCCCAGGTGCGGGGGTATCTCGGAGAAGGCGACCGCGCGCACCCCGCGTGCGGCGTTGCGGCGTACCTCGGCGGCGGCCAGTTCCGCGTCCCACAGCGGGATCAGGGTGAGGGGGATGAGGCGGCCGTGCGCAGCGGGGCCGCACCACTCGTCCACCATCCAGTCGTTGTACGCCCGCACCGAGAGCAGGCCGAGTTCGCGGTCCTTCGCCTCGGTGAAGGTCTGGCCGCAGAAGCGGGGGAAGGTCGGGAAGCAGAGAGCCGACTGGACGTGGTTCACATCCATGTCGGCGAGGCGGGAGGCCACGTCGTACGAGCCGGGGCGCATCTGCTCGTACGTGATGACTTCCAGTTTGATCTCGTCCCTGTCGTAGCCCACCGCCGTGTCCAGGCGGGTCAGCGGGCGGTGCAGGTCCTCGTACACCCACCAGTCGCCGATCGGCCCGTCGTCCCCCTTCGCGCCCATGACCGGCGCGAACTTGCCGCCGAGGAAGGTCATTTCCTTCAGGGGGGCTCTGACGATGCGCGGGCCGGTGTCCCGGTACTTGGACGGGAGGCGGTCCCGCCAGACGTTGGGGGGCTCCACCGTGTGGTCGTCCACCGAGATGATCTTCGGGAAGGTCTCCATGGTCTCCATGTCGTTTACGGTAGACCAGATCTGACGATCCGTCAGCTCCTTGGCCGCCGCATCCTGCGTCACTCGGGCCGGACAGCGCTTGCGATGAGTGTGGAGGGCATGTGTCGAAGCCTTGTGCAGAGCGTCACCTGCTGCTGACGCGACCCCTCCGGACAGGGCAGACTGGCGGGGAGCAATCCAGGAGTACGGGGGTACAGGGGGCAGCTATGGACCGTGACGGCGGACCGCGCGTACCGGAGCAGCGCGCTCCGGAAGCGCCGCCGCAGCGCGCGACGGGGCACCTCGACCACGAGGCGGCCGAGCACGGCCCGGAGGCATCCGGCGCCGGGCTCCGCTTCGGCGTACTCGGACCCGTACGGGCCTGGCGCGGCGAACAGGCCCTGCCCTCCGGTTCCCCGCAGCAGCGCGCCCTGCTCGCCGCCCTGCTCCTGCGCGACGGCCGCACCGCCACCGCCGCCGAACTCATCGACGCCATCTGGGGCGAGGACCCGCCCTCGCAGGCCCTGGCCGCGCTCCGCACGTACGCCTCCCGGCTGCGCAAGGTGCTCGACCCCTCGGTCCTGGTCAGCGAGTCCGGCGGCTACGCGATCCGGGCCGGCGCCGCCACACTCGACCTCTCCGAGGCGCAGGAGCTTGCCACCGCCGCCGAGAAGGCGCGGGCCGGCGGCGAACAGGGCCGCGCCCGCCACCTGCTGAACGCCGCTCTCGCCCACTGGGACGGCGAGCCCCTGGCTGGCGTGCCGGGCCCGTACGCCGAGAACCAGCGCACCCGGCTCGCCGAATGGCGCCTCCAACTCACCGAGGCGCGGCTCGACATGGACCTGGAGGCGGGCGCCCACGCCGAGGCCGTCTCCGAGCTGACCGCGCTGACCGCCGCCCACCCGCTGCGCGAGCGCCTGCGCGAATTGCTGATGCTGGCCCTGTACCGCAGCGGCCGGCAGGCCGAGGCGCTCGCCGTGTACGCGGACACCCGGCGGCTGCTCGCCGACGAGCTGGGCGTCGACCCGCGGCCCGAACTCGCCCGCCTCCAGCACCGCATCCTCCAGGCCGACGAGGACCTGGCCCGGCCGCCCGCCAACGCGCCCGTCTCCGTACCGGCCCCGGTGCGCCCGGCCCAACTCCCCGCGTCCGTACCGGACTTCACCGGCCGGGCCGCGTTCGTGCGCGAGCTCACCACGCGGCTCGCCAGCGCCGAGACCACGGTCATGGCGGTCTCCGCCCTCGCCGGCATCGGCGGCGTCGGCAAGACCACCCTCGCCGTGCACGTCGCCCACACCGCGCGCCCGTACTTCCCCGACGGCCAGCTGTACGTCGACCTCCAGGGCGCGGGACAGCACGCCGCCGAGGCGGACACCGTGCTCGGCGCGTTCCTGCGCGCGCTCGGCACCCCGGACTCGGCGATCCCCGACTCGCTGGAGGAGCGCGCGGCCCTGTTCCGCTCCACGCTGGACGGCCGCCGGGTCCTGGTCCTGCTCGACAACGCCCGTGACGCGGCCCAGATCCGGCCGCTGCTCCCGGGCACGGCGGGCTGCGCGGCACTCGTCACCAGCCGCATCCGCATGGTCGACCTGGTCGGCGCGCACCTCGTCGACCTGGACGTGATGTCCCCCGACGAGGCACTCCAGCTGTTCACCCGGATCGTCGGCGTGGAGCGGGTGTCCGCGGAGCGCGAGGCGGCCCTGGACGTGGTCGCCGCCTGCGGCTTCCTGCCGCTCGCCATCCGCATCGCGGCTTCCCGCCTCGCCTCGCGCCGCACCTGGACGGTCTCCGTGCTCGCGGCGAAGCTCGCCGACGAGCGCCGCCGCCTGGACGAGCTCCAGGCCGGCGACCTCGCGGTGAAGGCCACCTTCGAGCTCGGCTACGGCCAGCTGGAGCCCGCCCAGTCCCGCGCCTTCCGCCTGCTCGGCCTGCCGGACGGGCCCGACATCTCGCTTGCCGCGGCGGCCGCCGTCCTCGACCTCCCCCAGCAGGAGACCGAGGACCTGCTGGAATCGCTCGTCGACACGTCCCTGGTGGAGTCGGCCGCGCCCGGCCGCTACCGCTATCACGACCTCGTGCGGCTCTACGCGCGTTCCTGCGCCGAGCGGGACGACCTGGCCCCCGCCGAGCGCGATGCGGCGATGTCGCGCCTGCTCGACTTCTACCTCGCGACGGCTTCCGGGGTGTACGCCCTGGAGCGTCCGGGCGACCGGCTCGTGGACCACCTGGAGCCCACCACGCACCGGGGCCTCGTCTTCGACGACCGCCACACCGCCCAGGACTGGCTGTACGCCGAGGCCGACCCGCTGCTCGCCTGCGTACGCCAGCTGTCCGGGCCGCGCACCCTGCGCCGCGCCGTCGACCTCCTGTACGCGGCCCTCGACCTCGGCGAGTCCGGCGCCAACTCCAAGCAGTACGAGGCGACCGCCGAGGCCGTCCGCGAGGCCGCCCGCACCTGGGGCGACACCCAGGCCGAGGGCCGTGCGGTGATGACGCTGGCCAACGTGCACCAACTGGCGGGCCGGTTCGAGCCGGCCGACCGCGAGGCCCAGGAGGCCATGCGGCTCGCCGGCCCCACCGAGGACCCGCTGCCGCTGTGCTGGGCCTCCAACGCGCGCGGCATCATCGCGCTCTACCAGAACCGGCACACCGACGGCGAGACCCATCTGACCCGCGCCATCGAGGCGTTCCGCGCCGACGACAACCGGCCCGGCGAGGCCAGCGCGCTGTGCAACCTGTCCCGCATCCACCTGGCGATGGGCCGCACCGCGAGCGCGGTCACCCTGGCGCAGGAGGGCCTCGACATCTACGACGCGATGGGCCACGAGCTGCGCGGCGCCAACGCCCGTTACGCCCTGGGCCTCGCGCTCACCAAGATCGGAAGGCTGGGTGCCGCGGCGGACCGGCTCAACGAGGCGCTCGGGGTGTTCCGGGACAGCAGGCAGCGCCTGTGGGAGGGCATGACGCTGTTCCGGCTCGCGGAGGTCGACCTCGCGGGCAGGCGGCCCGCCCAGGCGGCGGCCAACGCCGAGATGGCGCTGACGGTGCTGCGCGGCATCGGCGGCGAGTGGCGACGCGGCAACGTACTGACCGTGCTCGGGCAGGCCCTGGCCGGCATCGGTCACGAGGGCCGGGCGCAGGTCTGCTGGCGCGACGCACTGGTCATCTTCGAGGAGCTGGACGCCCCGGAGGCCGCCCAGGTACGCGCCCTGCTCAGCCCGTTGGCGGCCGCATAACGGCCCTGGTCAGCGCGTTCATTGAACGTTTATCGGCACCCGGCACTCTCTTACCTGTCGGCCCGGGCGTCGGGGGGCGCGAGAGCCGACAGGAAGGCCGGACATTAATCTGTCGGCCCTGGCAAGTCCGTCCGGCCACCCTCGGGGGAGTGGCCGGACGGTTTCGCCGTCCATCAGGCAGCTTTACCAACGGGAGATGAGAACCATGAGCGACGTGAAGAAGAACGAGCCGCTCGTCACGCCGCAGGACCAGCACGCCACGGACGAGCCCGCCATCACCACGCTCGACCAGCACGCCACCGGCACCCCGGTCACCACCCTTGACCAGCACGCCACCGGCACCCCGGTCGCCCTCGACCAGCACGCCACGGACGAGCCGGCGATCACCACGCTCGACCAGCACGCCACCTCTGAGCCCTTCAAGCCGAAGGCCCAGTAGCCCACCTGAGCGGGGGACGGCCGCGGCGGCGCGGGGAGGGGAGCCGCCGCGGCCGAGGTGTGTTCGGGGGGCTTGGGGGGCACTTGGGGGTCGGCTTCGGGCGTGGCCCCGCGCCACCACCGAGAGCGCGGGGATGGCCCCGCGCCGCATTCGTGCCTGCCGTACTGCGGCCCGTTCGTCCCGATGCCGCGCCACCCTGCCGGTTGCCCCACGGCTGGTCAGAGGCGGCTGGTAAGAGGCGCAGCACTCCCCGCCATGTCCAGCCCGCTTTCAGGACTGTGTTCCGCAGGGGATCGCGCATGTCCCGCGAGTCGAACAGCACCACCTTGTGCCGACTGCCGTCCGGGCCCTTCTCGTACGACCACTGCCGCGCGACATACGGTCCGCGGCTCGACTGGCGTGTCAGACGAGACGGCCGGGGCGGGTCCCCCACCAGGCTCACCTCCCGCACCTCGTCGAGGACATGCACCTCGCGTTTGGCGGCGGACAGATGCATCCGGGCCTTCATGGTCCGCTCCACCGGCCCTCCGCTGGTGTATTCCCCCGTCCCGGACGCCACGATCTTCCACTCCGCCACCAGATGGGCTTTCTCCCCGACGACGGCGTGACGCACCCGGAACGGCACACCGGTCCCGTTGAGCGCGAGCAACGCGGCCCGGACCTCCTGCGCGGAAAGCGAAGTGACACCGCTGTCGGGGTACTTGGTGCCCATAACGCGGTCCCGGTATCGACCCCAGCCGTCCCTGAGACGTCCCATTACTGTGCCCCTCCCGCGGATTCCGACCGGACGATGCGCAGGAAGTCCTGGAGGTTCCCCAGAAACGCGCGTGCTGGTTCGACACCACATAGCCGTCAGGACAGGCTAACAAGCCCTGATCAACTGCCAGATGGCGCTGCCCGAGGAGCCGAGACGAGCCGTCAGAGTGCGCGAGCGCCGCGAAGCAGGTGTTGTCGCCGTTCTGTACTGACGGGCTGCTTCCATGGCCGCCTCACGATGCGATCCAGAGTGGACTGAGCAGTGAACCAGCCACGTGTGGCGCGCGCCACTCGCCAGGGGCGTCACAGCTCGGCCCTCTCCCCCGTCCACCTGTCGAGCGCGGTCACCGCACCGCCGCCACCAGCACCACCGCGACCAGGAGAAGGGACGAACCATGGAGACCTTGACCGTGCGACGCGTCATCGCAGCACCGATCGCCGACGTGTTCGCCTGGTGCGCCACGAGCACCAACTACACCCGCTCCCCTTACGTCCTCAAGGCCCGCCTGGCCCGGCCGGGCGCGGGGGCGCCGTACGGAGTGGGCGCGGTCCGGCTGCACACGTGGACCATCGGCTACTTCCGCGAGCGGATCACCGCCTACGATGCGCCGCACAGCTTCGACTACACCGTCGAGCGCAGCATCCCGGCGTCCCGGCACGAGTTCGGGCGCATGACCTTCACGGAGGTCGACGGCGGCACGGAGGTCGTCTGGACCACGAGGTTCGAAGTCCGCGTCCCCTTCGGCGCCACCCTCACCCGCCTCGCCAAGCCCCTCGTCACCCACGTCTTCGCCAACATCCTGACCACGGCCGCCAGGGCCCTCACGGGCCACCCGGCCGGCGGTCCTGGGCGTGGCCGGTAGCAGTTGCGGTCGCCGAGCGCGCAGAGGGTCCCGCCCGCTCTCCCGCCCCCCGCCTGGGCAGCCTTCGTCCGCGGGGTCAAGGCCTGAGCAGGGTGCGGGAGCGCAGCTCCCCCTTGACCACCTTCCCGCTCGCATTCCGCGGGAGCTCCCCCACGAACTCCACCTCCCTCGGCACCTTGTAATTCGCCATCTCGCGGCGCGACCACGCGATCAGGTCGTCCGCCGTCAGAGGTGAGTCGGGGCGGCGGACCACGTACGCCTTGCCCACTTCGCCCAGGCGCGTGTCCGGGATGCCGATCACCGCCACATCGGCGACCTCCGGGTGCAGGCCGAGCAGTTGCTCGATCTCCGCCGGGTAGGCGTTGAAGCCGCCGACGATGAACATGTCCTTGATCCGGTCGGTGATGCGGAGGTTGCCCGCGTCGTCAAGGACGCCGACATCTCCCGTGTGCAGCCAGCCGTCCTCGTCGATCGCCTTCGCTGTCTCCGGCTCGTCCTCGTAGTAGCCCCGCATCACGTTGAAGCCGCGTACCAGGACCTCGCCCGGCTCGCCCGGATCGGCCAGAACCCGTATCTCCGTGCCGGGTATCGCGCGGCCCGACGTCGAGGCGATGACCTCCGCCGGGTCGCCGCGGCGGCACATCGTGACGATGCCGCTCGCCTCGGACAGGCCGTACGCGGTGAGGACGGTGCCCACGCCCAGCTCGCTCCGCAGCCGTTCGACCAGGCGGAGCGGGACCACCGCCGCGCCGGTCACCACCAGCCTGAGCGCGCTCAGGTCGTGCTGGTCGCGGGCCGGGTGGTCCAGGAGGGACTGGTGCAGGGTGGGCGGGCCGGGCAGGACCGAGATGCGTTCGGCAGCGATGTTCGCGAGCGCGGTGTCGATGTTGAACACCGGCTGCGGCACCATCGTCGCGCCCCGCATCAGGCAAGCGATGATGCCCGCCTTGTAGCCGAAGGTGTGGAAGAACGGGTTCACGATCAGGTACCGGTCGCCCTCGCGCAGCCCCGCCAGCTCCGACCAGATCGCATAGCCGCGCAGGGTCTGGGCGTGGGTGATCACCGCTCCCTTGGGGCGCCCGGTGGTGCCTGAGGTGTAGATGATGTCCGAGGCCGCTTCCGGCTCGATGGCGTCCGCTCGCGCCACCACCTCCCTCCCCGAGATCCCCTCCCCGCCCGCCAGGAAGTCCTTCCACGTACGGAAGTTGTCGGGGGCGTCGTCCGAGAGGACCACCACCTGTTCCAGGTGCGGGAGCGAGGGCAGCGGGCCGGGGCCGGGTCCCTCGGCCGTCGCGCGGCGCAGCGAGGCCACGTACGACGTGCCCAGGAACGTGCCCGTCACGAACAGGATCTTCGCGCGGCTGCTTTCCAGGACGTACGCCGCCTCCGCGCCCTTGAACCGCGTGTTCAGCGGCACGAGCACCGCGCCCGCCGTCACCGCGCCGAGGGCCGAGACGACCCAGTCCGAGGTGTTGGGCGCCCAGACCGCGACCCGGTCGCCGGGCTCGACGCCGGCCGCCATGCAGGCGGCCGCCGCCCGCTCGACCCGGTCGCCGAGTTCCGCGTACGAGATGCGGCTCCGGCCCTCGACGACGGCCTCGCGCTCGCCGTACCGCGAGGCGGCGCCGCGTACCAGCTTCGCGATCGTGCCCCACTCCAGGTCCCCGCGCATCGCCCCCTGCACCGAAAGCCCCATCGAAAGCCCCTCCCATCCCCGGTAGCTGACTAACCGTCAGATTAGCTGTAGCCTCCTCCGCTGTCAGTACTGGTGACGCTCGTGGAGGTGGGGCCATGGCCACCCTGAAGGACGCGACAGCCATAGTCGGGATCGGGCAGACGCGCTTTGCCAAGCAACTGCCCGAGTCCGAGAAGGAGTTGGCGTGCCGAGCGATCGTCGCCGCGCTCGACGACGCGGGCATCAGCCCCGCCGAGGTGGACGCGTTCGCCTCGTACACGATGGAGGAGACGGACGAGGTCGAGGTCGCCAAGTCCATCGGCGCGGGCGACGTGACCTTCTTCAGCAAGATCGGATACGGCGGCGGCGGTTCCTGCGCGACCGTCGGCCACCTCGCCGCCGCGATCGCCACCGGACAGGCGAGTGTCGGGGTTGCCTGGCGGTCCCGGAAGCGGGGCAGCGGGCCAAGGCCGTGGAAGAACACGGCAGTTCAGCTTCCGACCCCGGCGCAGTGGACGCGCCCGTTCGGGCTGCTTCGGCCCGCCGACGAGATCGGCATGCTGGCTCGCCGCTACCTCCACGAGCACGGGGCCACCCGCGACCACCTCTTCAACGTCGCCCTCGCCTGCCGCAACCGCGCCAACCAGAACCCGGCCGCGATCATGTACGAGCGCCCGCTCACCCGGGAGATGTACATGACCTCCCGCTGGATCAGCGAACCCCTCTGCCTCTTCGACAACTGCCTTGAAACAGACGGTGCGTTGGCGTGCGTCATCGTCTCCGCCGAGCGGGCCCGCGACTGCCGGCACAAGCCCGTGTACGTGCACTCCGCCGCCCAGGGCCTGCCCGCCCAGCACCACGGCATGGTCAACTACTGGAACGACGACCCGCTGACCGGCCCCGCCTGGACCGCCGCCCGGCACCTGTGGAAACAGGCCGACTTCGGCCCCGACGACGTCGACGTGGCGCAGATCTACGACGCGTTCACCCCGCTCATCCCGCTCTCCCTGGAGGGCTACGGCTTCTGCGGGCGCGGCGAAGGAGCCGCCTTCACCGAGGGCGGCGCCCTGGAGATCGGCGGGCGGCTGCCCATCAACACCGGGGGCGGCGGCCTCAGCGAGGCGTACGTCCACGGGTTCAACCTCATCAACGAGGGCGTGAAACAACTGCGCGGCGTCAGCACCGCCCAGGTCCCGGACGCCGCCACCTGCCTGGTCACCGCGGGCGAGGGAGTCCCCACCTCCGCCATCCTGCTGAGGAGTTGAGAGATGCTTTCCCCTGTTGTGGACGACGACGGCGCCCCCTTCTGGGAGTACGCGGCCCGGGGCGAACTCCGCGTCCAGGCCTGCGCCGCCCCCGACTGCGGCCGGCTCCGCTTCCCGCCCCGGCCGTGCTGCCCGCACTGCCAGTCCTTCGACAGCGCGTGGTGCCGGGTGTCGGGCCGGGGCCGCATCTGGTCGTACGTCTTCCCGCACCCCCCGCTGCTCCCCGACTACGCGGCGCAGGCCCCGTACAACGCGGTGATCGTCGAGCTCGTCGAGGATCCGCTGATCCGGCTCGTCGGCAACGTGGTCGCCGAGCCGGACGCCACGCTCGACTCGGTCGATCCGGCCCGCCTGCGGATCGGCGCACGCGTGCAGGTCGCGTTCACCGAGGTCGACGGGATGACGGTGCCGCGCTGGCTCCTGGAGCGCGCATGAGCATCCTGGTGGAACGCGACAAGCAGACCGGCGCCGCGGTCGTCACCCTGAACCGGCCCGAGCGCCTGAATGCCGTGGACCTGGAAACGGCAAGTCAACTCTCCTTTGCTTGGCGGGAGTTGAGATTCGACGACACCGTACGGGCGGTCGTGCTGACCGGCTCCGGGGAGCGGGCCTTCTGCACCGGCATCGACCGCTCGGCCGAGGTACCGCAGCCCTCGTCGCCGTACTCCACCGACGATCCCCTGATCTCGATCGGCCCGAAGGCGAACGACCTGTGGAAGCCGGTGATCGCCGCCGTACGCGGGATGGCCTGCGGCGGGGCGTTCTACCTGCTCGGGGAGTCGGAGTTCGTGATCGCCGCCGAGGACGCGACGTTCTTCGACCCGCACACGACGTACGGGATGGTCAGCGCGTACGAGTCGATGTACCTGGCGCTGCGCATGCCGCACGGCGAGGCGGCCCGGCTCGCACTGATGGGGACGGCCGAGCGGATGTCCGCGCACCGGGCGTACGAGATCGGCTTCGTGAGTGAACTGACCGCGCCAGGAGGGGAGTTGACCGCCGCGCTGCGGTGCGCGGAAACCCTCGCGGGGTTTCCGACCGAGGCCGTCCAGGGCACGGTCCGCTCGCTGTGGGCCGCGAAGGAAACCACCCTCACCCAGGCCCACGCCCGCGCCCCGGGCTTCGTGGCCCTCGGCAACCTGCCCCCGGAACGACAGGCGGAGCTGTTCACGGGGCGGCGGTCCAAGGAGTTCCGGATACGGTGAGCCGGGCTTCCGGGGGTGGTGGGGCGGGGGCCACTGTGGCAGCCTCACCGCGCGGGCCGTGACCCGGCGGCGCCCCGGGGCTAAACCGTCGCCTGGACGGTGCAGTGGTTCACCTGGGCGACCAGGGCGGGCTTGCCCATCGCCATCTTGAGGGTCCGGCTCGCGTTGGGGCCCAGGGTCACCGAGGTGGTGGCCCGGTCGACGGTGGTGCCGGCGGAGTCGTAGAAGGTGACCACGACCTGGTAGCCGTGGCTGCCGCGGCCCGAGCCGGTGCTCACCCGCACCGTGGACGCGCCCTGCGTCGCGGCCGAGGCGCAGGTCGTGACGGACGCGGTGGCGCTGGGCGTGGTGCCGGACGAGCTCCTGCTCGACGAACCGGTCGTGCTGCCCGTGGTGTTGTCGTAGCCGGAGCCGTAGCGGTTGCCGTTGTAGCTACCGCCTCCGCTGCTGGTGCTGCTACTGCTCGTGCCGCTGCTGCTTGTGTCGCTCGCGCTACTGCTGCCGCCCGAACTCCCGTTGCTCTTGTGGGAGTTGGAGCAGCCGCCGCCGGAGCTGTGGCTCTTGCCGTGGCTGCCGTGACCGGAGAACCCGGTCAGCGCGAGCCCAAGCCCCACCGCCATGGCCGCACATTTCACTCCTCGACGGAACACCGTCGTACCCCCTCAGAAGACCGGACGGCACTTTAACAGCGGTTGACCAACCCCTGAGGGTGATCGAGCGTCGCCATCCGGCGCGGGGTTCGGCGATCCATCATCGCGCGGCGCGCTGGCCGGCGGTCCCAGCGGAGCGAGGTCGCGCCGGGTAGCGGGGTGGGCGCGCCCGGCGTAGCGTCGGCAGCGAGAGCCGCCCAGAAGGAGGGCCGCCGATGGTCCGCAACGTCCTCGGCTCGATCCTCGCTCTCGCCGGAGCGACGGCCGCCGTATGGAGCCCCTTCCGTGCCTGGTACGACGGCCGTCACGGCAGCACCTACCGCATCGACGACCTGTTCTCGGGCATCTCCGCCACCAAGGCGGAGGTGGCCGGCTCGATCCTGCTCCCCTTCGCCTTCGCGGCGCTCGTGACGCTGGTGGGCCTCGCGCTGCGCTCCCGCATCCTGGTCGCGGTCGCCGGGCTGATCACCATCGGCTTCACCGTCCTGTGGATGGTGCGGCAGGGGCAGGCGGCGGGCAGCCTCACCGTCGACTCCTCCGGCAAGGGGCTCGGGCAGGGCGTAGCCATGGCGCTCGGCGGCGGCTTGGTGCTGCTGCTCGCGGCGGGCCTGATGTCGGGGCGCCGCGGCGCCGAGCCGGAGCCCGAGCCGCACACGGTGGCGCCCTCGGTGGCGCCCACGTCGGACACGCCTTATGAGCGGCCATACGAGGCTCCGTATGAGCCCCAGCAGGAGCAGCCCCCGGCTGAGCCGCCCCCGCCCTCGCACGAGCAGCCCCGGCCTGAGCCTCCCCACTGGCCCCCTGAAGGCCCGCCCCGCCCGTGATGCCCTTGAGGGGTCAGTCGACGGGTCGCACCCCGGTCACCACGTTCGCGTACAGCTCATCCGAGGTGACGAGCCGGGCCCTCAGGCCCCCGGCGGACATCGCGGCCAGCGCGCCCGGCACCTGCCGCTCGCTGGTCTCCGCGAGCAGGGTGCCGCCCGGGGCGAGCCAGTCGGGGGCCGCCAGGGCGACGCGGCGCATGACGTCGAGGCCGTCCGAACCGCCGTCCAGGGCGACCAGCGGCTCGTGGTCGCGGGCCTCCGGGGGCAGCAGGCCGACCTCGCCGGAGGGGACGTACGGAACGTTCGCGGTCAGGATGTCGATGCGGCCGCGCAACCCGGGTGGCAGCGGCGCGAAGAGGTCGCCCTCGTAGACCCGTCCGCCGAGCGCGGCCACGTTGCGGCGGGCGCAGGCCACGGCGGCGGGCTCGATGTCGGCGGCGTGCAGCTCGGCCCCCGGCAGCGCCGAGGCGAGCGCGGCCCCGAGCGCACCCGACCCGCAGCACAGGTCCACGACGACGAGCGGACGCGAGGTGTCCGCCGCGGCAAGGGCCTGCTCGACCAGGAATTCGGTACGGCGGCGCGGCACGAAGACCCCGGCGTCCACGGCCACCCTGAGCCCGTGGAACTCGGCCCACCCCACGACGTGTTCGAGCGGCAGCCCCGACGCCCTGCGCTCCACCATGGCGGCGACCTCGGCGGAGTCCTTGGCCGAGGCGAGTATCAACTCGGCCTCGTCCTCGGCGAACACACACCCGGCGGCGCGAAGCCGATCGATGACGACGGACGGGGAAAGCGCCTCAACTGGCATACGGCACAAGCCCTTTCGGGTGCGGTACAGGGAACCCCCTCGGGGGCCCGGGACTGTGACATTGTGCGGCTCCGCCGCGATGGGGGTCCCCCTTGTTCATGGTTCATGGGGGTCCCCCTGGCCCTTGAGGCCTTGAGGGGAGAAGCCGAGAACTTGGGGGACCGACCAGCCACGCACGGTCCGCAGCAAAAGATCAGGCACCCCGCGCCTAGCGGGCTCCAGAAGTAGCAGTCCCCTTCACCGCGTCAAGCGCGTACACACACCTGTCCTTGCTGCACGCGTAGACGACCCCGCTGCGCACGACAGGGGATCCGGTGATCTCCCCGCCCGTGGCCAGCTTCCACCGGAGTTGGCCGCCCGCCGCGTCCAGGGTGTACAGGCAGTGGTCGGCCGAGCCGAAGTGGATGCGGCCGTCGGCGACGACGGGCGTGCCCACGACCTCGCCGCCCGCCGCGAAGCGCCACTTGGGGGTCGAGGTGACCGCGTCCAGGGTGTAGAGAGCGTTGCCGCTGCCCACGTGGATGTTTCCGTCGGCGACCAGGACCGGCTCGACGGAGTTGCGGGCCTCGGTGGCGATGCGCCAGCGGTCCTTGCCGGTGGAGGCGTCCAGGGCGTACACGGTGCCGAGGTAGTCGGCGAGGTACACGCCGCCGCCCGCCACGGCCGGGCCCGGCGCGAACGTCGGCGGGCACAGGAAGACCGCGGGGGCCTCGAAGTGCCAGCGCACGTGCCCGGAGGCGATGTCGATCGCCAGGACGCGGGTGCCCGCCGAGACGTAGACGTAGCCGTCCTGCGCGGGCGCGACCCGGACCGGGACGCCACCGCAGGAGGCCGCGTCGCCCACGGGATAGGACCAGCGCTCGACGCCGGTGCGCGCGTCCAGGGCGCGCAGCCGGGCGTCCTGCCAGACGTAGACCGTGCCGTCGTGGATGGCGGGCCCGGCCTCGGGGGTCTCGAAGTCGGTCTGGGCGCCGGCCGTCTCCCACAGCTTCTCGCCGTTCGCGGCCTCCCAGGCCTGTACGCCGCCGCCGCGGGTGCCGGTGACGACGGTGCCGCGGTCGGCCTTCAGGGAGTACACCCAGGCGTCCGTCGGCAGGCGCCACAGCTCGCCGCCGTCGGCCGCGTCCAGGGCGTACAGGGTGGGCCCGTCGGAGGCGTGGATGCGGCCCGCCTCGACGGCCATCGCCCAGGCGACGTCGCGCGTCTTGAACTGGCGGCGGCCGGTGCCCACGTCAAGGGCGTGCACTTCGAAGGACGTCACGTACAGCAGGTCGCCCGCGACGGCCGGCGTGCCCCACACGTCGTTCGACATGCGAAAACGCCAGGGGCGCCAGCGTCCGGGGGCCTCGGGCGGGTGCGCCGGGGGCGGCACGGGGGAGGCCTGTGCGCCGTTCGCGCCGGGCCTGCGCACCCAGCCGGTGGCGGGCCCGGCGTCGACGGCGACGCGGGAGGCGTCGGCGGCCCGCGGGCCGGGGCCGATCGGCACCTTGGCGCCGGGCAGCCGCACCGGATCGTCGGCGTGGACGGGCGGGTAGGTCACGGAGGAGCCGCCGTGCCGAGGCGCGTACGGGGGCTCGGCCGGGCGGGGCGGCGCCTGCGGCCCGGACCGGCTGGAGCGCGGGGCGGAGCTCGGCGAGGGGTCGGCGGGCTTGGCGACCTTCATGCGGCCGCCGCCCCTGCGCTGCTCGATCATGGCGACGGAGCGCGGCGGCAGCCAGGCCGACGCCGTACCGCTGTCGTCCGAGCCCGAGGCGAAGAGGTGGGGCGCGAGCTGGGCCTGGAGGTCCTCGGGGGACGGCCGGTTCGGGTGCTCCATCTGCATGCAGGACTCGATGAGCGGGCGCAGCTCATCCGGCAGGCCGGTGATGTCCGGGCCCTCGCGCAGCAGCATGAACACGGTCTCGACGGGGTTCGCGCCGTGGAAGGGCGCGTGCCCGGTCGCCGCGAAGACGAGGGTCGAGCCGAGCGAGAAGACGTCCGAGGCGCCGGTGACGCTGCGGGAGTCCTTGGCCTGCTCGGGCGACATGTAGGCGGGGGTGCCCACCGCCACGTTCGTCATGGTCAGGCGGGTGTTGGAGACCCCGGACGCGATACCGAAGTCGATCACTCGGGGCCCGTCCTCGACGACCAGGACGTTCGACGGCTTCAGGTCGCGGTGGACCAGGCCCGCGCCGTGGATGGACTGCAGGGCCTCCGCGATGCCGGCCGCGAGCCAGCGCACCGCCTGGGCCGGGAGCGGCCCGCACTCATTCACTATTTCTTCGAGGGAGGGCGCCGGTACGTAGGCGGTGGCCAGCCACGGCACGGGGGCGCGCGGGTCGGCGTCGACGACGGCGGCGGTGTAGAAGCCGCTGACCGCGCGGGCCGCCTCCACCTCGCGGGTGAAGCGGACCCGGAAGAGCTGGTCCTCGGCGAGCTCGGTGCGCACCGTTTTGATGGCCACGCGGCGGCCGGAGGCCGAGCGCGCCAGATAGACCAGCCCCATGCCGCCGGCACCGAGCCGTCCCAGCACCTCGAAGGGGCCGATCCGCCTCGGGTCGTGCTGCGTCAGCTGCTCCACTTGCCTGCCACCTCCCCGTACGGGCCGTGCATGAATTCGGCCCCGTGCAGCGTCTCACGCGGCACCCCGATTCTCCCTGTCGGAGGTGGCCGGTGGCCAACCCGGGTCGAGACCGGGATGTCTCCCCCCGATCCGGGACACCCCGGACATGGCCGCGCGCGGTTCGGACGCAGGCTCCTCCACGGGCTCCTACGTGCCCGAACCCTGCAGAACGGCGAAGGCGGCGCCCTGGTTGTCGTTGAGGACCGCCATCCGCCCGTACGGAATGTCGAACGGTTCGGCGGTGACGCGGCCGCCCAGACGGGTGCAGGCGGCGGCGACGGCGTCGCAGTCCTCGACGCTGAAATAGACGAGGAAGTGGTCGGGCAGGGCCTCGGGGAAGGCGTCGGACATCAGGCTGCGGCCGCCGATCGCGTTGTCGGGCCCGGGTTCGGCGCCGGGCAGCGACCAGGTGCGGAAGTCGGCGCCGATCTCGTCGGGGCTGCCCGGGTCGCCGCCCTCGTAGCCGAAGACGGACTCGTAGAACGCGTCGGCCTGGTCCTTGTCCCGGGTGTACACCTCGGTCCAGCAGAACGATCCCGGCTTGCGGGTCAGCTCGAAGCCGGCGTGCCGCTCACCCTGCCACAGGCCGAAGACGGCGCCGCCCGGATCGGCGGCGAGGGCCATCGTGCCGTACGGCGGAACCGGCAGCGGGTCGGTGATCACCTGGCCGCCGGCCTCGCGGATGCGGGCGGCGAGCGCATGGGCGTCGGGGGTGGCGAGGTAGACGGTCCAAGAGGTCGGCATGCGGCCGTCCCGCTTGGGGCGCAGGGCCGCGACGCGCTTTCCGTCCTTGAAGGCGTTGGTGTAGCCGCCGTACTTCCCGTCAGCCTTCCGGTCGATCCTCCCCTCGGCCCTTCCCTCGGACCTCCCCTCGGTGTCCTCGTCGAAGGTCCATCCGAAGAGCTCCCCGTAGAACCGCTTGCCGGCCGCGAGATCGGACAGCGAGGCGTCGGCCCAGCACGGCGCGCCTTCCGGATATCCGCCCATGCGCCTGATTCCTTCCTGAGGTGCCCCTGTCGTGGGGCCGTATCGGGGTCAAATTAACGACCCATCACGTCCGATGTGGTCGCGCAATTCGAACATATGGCCAGATTTCAGTGCACGGCGGGGCGGTGGGCCAAGTCCCGCACGGCTTGTCCACCAAAGTTGTCCACAGGGTGTTGATAACACCATTCGAGTGGCCGGACGGGCTGGAGGCGTCGAGAAGGCCGGTGTCCGAAAGCCGACGGCGGACGGCAGGCGGCACCGGACACCGGCGGGCGGACGACCCGGCACACGACGAGACTCGACGACCGGCCCCATGGACGGTCAGGGGACGGCCAGGGGCGGTCACCGGATGCCCGATGGACAGTCGACGCACGGTCACCCGGGGCGACCGATTCCCCGTGCTCATCAGTACATACCGTCCCCGGGCCCCCATTTGCACTCGGCCGAATCGCGCTCCGATCACCCCTCGGTAAGCTGACGGCATGACAGGACAAGTACGCACCGTCGACGGCCGCGTGGCCGGCCGACGCGGCCAGGCGACACGGCAGAAGCTGCTCGACTGCCTCAGTGAGATGCTCAGCTCCTCGCCGTACCGGGACGTAAAAGTCATCGACGTGGCCCGGAAGGCGGGCACTTCACCCGCGACCTTCTACCAGTACTTCCCCGACGTCGAGGGCGCCGTCCTGGAAGTCGCGGAGGAAATGGCCAAGGAGGGCGCCGGGTTGACCGCTCTGGTCGAGGGCCGCTCCTGGGTGGGGCGGGCAGGCTGGCAGACGGCGGAGGAGCTCGTGGAGGGCTTCCTCGACTTCTGGCGCAAGAACGACGCGATCCTGCGGGTCGTCGACCTGGGCGCCGCCGAGGGCGACAAACGCTTCTACAAGATCCGCATGAAGATCCTGAACTCGGTCACCAACTCCCTTACGGACGCGGTCACCGAGCTCCAGTCCAAGGGCAAGGTCGACAAGGACGTGAGTCCCGCGGCGATGGCGGGCTCGCTCGTCGCGATGCTGGCGTCGGTGGCCTCGCACCAGAAGGGCTTCCAGACCTGGGGCGTCAAGCAGGCCGAACTCAAGCCCAATCTGGCCCTGTTGGTCCACCTGGGCATCACGGGCAAGAAGCCGACGAAGTAGCAGGAAGCACGTCGGCCGATATCCGAGCCCAAGTCCTGTCGCGCCGACGGCGGTTCACCCCCTTCCCGGGGCGACCGCCGTCGGCGTTCCCGTATCGGAATCCCGTCTCAGGCGTCGCGTCGCTCCAGGCGGAAGAGCCGGATCTCGCGCTCGATCCTGGCCTGGTAAGTGGCGTACGGCGGCCAGAACTTGAGGGCCGCCGCCCAGACCGCGGCCCGCTCCTCACCCTCCAGCAGCCGGGCCCGCACCGCGATGCCCCGGCCCTTCCAGCTGATCTCCGCGTCCGGGTGGGCGAGCAGGTTCCCGGTCCAAGCGGGATGGCCGGGACGCCCGAAATTGGACCCGATCAGCACCCAGGTGCCGGTGTCCTCCTCCGGCATGCAGGCCAGCGGAGTGGTGCGCGCAAGCCCGGACTTGGCACCGCGTGCGGTCAGTACGACGCCGGGCAGCATCTGCGCGCTGAGGATGACCCTGCCGCGGGTCAGGCGGTGTACGGCGCGGTCCATCGCGGGGATGAAGTGCGGGGCGATCCTCGCGAACGTACGGGTCGAGGAGACCTTCTGCATGAGCCGCACCCCGGGTGCGGTTCTGGTGGGGGCGGGGCTCACGCCGTCGCCTCCGCCGGGGCGGGGCCGAACAGTCCGGCCTGGTCGGCGGCGTGGCCACGCAGGCGGTGCACGGGCCCGAAGAGCAGCTCGTCGGCGGCGGCCCGCTTGAAGTACAGATGCGCCTCGTGCTCCCAGGTGAAGCCGATGCCGCCGTGCAGCTGAACCGCCTCCGAGGCGGCGGAGCGCAGCGCGTCCAGGCCCTGGGCGAGCGCGAGGGCGCCCGCGCCGGGATCCCAGGCCGCGTAGTACGCCGCCGATCTGGCCGCCTGCACCTGGACGTACAGGTCGGCGAGCCGGTGCTTGACCGCCTGGAACGACCCGATGGCCCGCCCGAACTGCTCGCGCTCCTTGACGTACGCGACGGTCCGCTCCAGCGCCTCGGCGGCGGCCCCGACGGCCTCGGCGGCGAGACAGGCGGCGGCGGTACGCCCGGTGGCGGCGAGGGCCTGATGAACATCGGGATCGAGGGAGTCGTCGAGCCCCAGCAACTCCCCTTCCACATCCCGGAGTTGCACGCGGGCTTGCGTGCGCGTCTCGTCCAGGGTGGTCTGCCGGGTGCGCCGCAGCCCGTCCGCTTCGCCGCGTACCAGGAAGAGGAGGGTGCGGCTGCGGGCGAAGCCGCCGGTGTGCGCGGGGACGAGCAGCAGGTGCGCGCTGTGCCCGTCGAGCACCTGGGCGGCCTCGCCGTAGAGACGCCAGGTGCCGTCCGGCATGCCCTTGGCCTGGACGCCGCCGGCCCGGCCGCCCCCGGCCCACTCGCCGTCCGCGTTCGCGCCGGTGAGCCCGAGCGCGAGGGCGAGGCTGATGCCGGGCACGGCGAGGGTGGCAGTCCGCTCGCCCCGGGCGATGAGCGGGAGCAGGGCGGATTTCTGCGCGTCGGTGCCGAGGGCCGCGATGAGTGGGGCGGCGAGTACGGCGGTGGCGAGGAGCGGGGACGGCAGCAGGGCGCGGCCGGTCTCCTCGCAGGCGAGGGCGAGTTCGGTGGTGGTGCAGCCGGCACCCCCGTACTCCTCGGGCAGCGCGAGCCCCGGAAGCCCGAGCTCGCCGGCGAGCCGCCCCCAGAGCGCGGCGTCGTGACCGACCGGGGTGCGCGCGGCGCTCTTCACGTCCTGTGGGCCGCAGTGCTTGGCGAGCAGTTCGTGCAGGGTACGGCGGATCTCGTCCTGCTCCGCGGTGAAGGCGGCGTCCATCGTCGAGCTCCTCCCCCAGAGGCGAGGCCTCTGATCTGACGGGCCGTCATGTTAGGGGCGGGGGGTGGAGATGCACAGGGGTGGGGGCGGGGGGATTGGGGCCTTGCCGCGGGGCGGGGCCGTGGATCGACCCTGCCGCGGGTCGGCCGCTTGACGTGAGGGTGCCGGCTGCCCAAGGGCGGCCCGGGCCCCGGGGGGCGAACGGGTCGCGGTTCCCTGCATCCCTAAAGTCGGGGTTCCCCCGCATCCCCAAACCCGCTCTCACCCTCAGGCCGTGGGTGGCTGGTCGTGCCCGCGCGGCGGAGCCGCAAATGTCACAGCCCCGCGCCCCTAGCGGGATCGTGCTGGCTCAGGTCAACATCCTCAGCCTGTCCGGCGATTGAGGACGAGCGCCCTTAAGGCGCGAACGGGGTCTGGGGCGGAGCCCCAGGATCGGCCACCGGGCCGCGGCCGAACGACAACCCCCGGCGGGTCTAGGGAAGGGGCGGGGTGGGGGCCTCCCCGGCGGGGCGGCCGGACGCAAGCCGAACTACGGCCCGGAGGCCCGAATCTGATGTACCGTCAGATTCATGTCTTCGCCCTCAACCACCCAGCACCGCAAGGTCGCCGTCGTAGGCGTCGCACTCTCCGACACCGGCCGCGTGGACGACGTCACCCCCTACGCCCTGCACGCCCAGGCCGCCCGGCGCGCCCTCGCCGACTCGGGGCTCGACCGCTCGGTCGTCGACGGGTTCGGCTCGGCCGGGATCGGCACGCTCGCGCCGGTGGAGGTCGCCGAATACCTGGGGCTCCGCCCCACCTGGGTCGACTCGACGGCCGTCGGGGGTGCCACCTGGGAAGTCATGGCCGCGCACGCCGCGGACGCGATCGCCGCCGGGCACGCCAACGCCGTACTCCTGGTGTACGGCTCGACCGCGCGCGCCGACATCAAGGCGGGCCGCCGCACCTCGAACCTCTCCTTCGGCGCCCGGGGCCCGCTCCAGTTCGAGGTCCCGTACGGCCACACGCTGATCTCCAAGTACGCGATGGCCGCGCGCCGCCACATGCATCAATTCGGCACCACCGTCGAGCAGTTGGCCGAGGTCGCCGTGCAGGCGCGGGCGAACGCGGCCACCAACCCGGACGCGATGTTCCGCGACCCGATCACGGTGGACGACGTGTTGTCCGGCCCGATGATCGCGGACCCGTTCACCAAGCTGCACTGCTGCATCCGCTCCGACGGCGGCTGCGCGGTGCTGCTCGCGGCGGAGGAGTACGTACCGGACGCGGCCAAGTCGCCGGTGTGGGTGCTTGGTTCGGGCATGTCGGTCTCGCATACGACGATGTCGGAGTGGGAGGACTTCACGGTGTCCCCGGCGGCGACCTCGGGCCGGCTCGCCTTCGAACGGGCGGGGGTGCGCCCGGCGGACGTGGACGTGGCCGAGATCTACGACGCGTTCACGTACATGACGTTGGTGACGCTGGAGGACCTCGGGTTCTGCGCGAAGGGGGAGGGCGGGGCGTTCGTGTCGAAGGGGCGGCTGCTGCGGGACGGCGAGCTGCCGGTGAACACGGACGGGGGTGGGCTGTCCGCGTGCCATCCGGGAATGCGGGGGTTGTTTCTCCTGGTGGAGGCGGTGCGGCAGTTGCGGGGGGAGGGGGGTGCGGGGCAGGTGTGGAAGAGCGGGGGGAGGTTGCCGGAGGTGGGGGTGGTGTCGGGGACGGGGGGGTGGTTCTGCTCGTCGGGGACGGTTGTACTGGGGCGGGGCTGAGCGACTGCGGCTCCGCCGCGCGGGCGGGCGCGGGCACGCAAGGCGGCCGCGGGGTCGGCGAGCCGTTGAGCGGCACGGGTGGGCCGGGAGGTTCCGGGGCCGGCGGGCCCGGCGGCCGGAGAATGGCCCGCATGGAATTCCACGAGTTTCTGCACACCCTCCGCGTCTGGGACGTAGACCTTCCCCGCTTCGACCCCGACACCGCGCCCGCCGCCCCTCTCCCCCTCTTCCAGGAGTGGCTGATGCACGCCGCCGGGGCGGGGCAGGCCGAGCCGCACACCATGTCGCTCGCCACGGTCGACGAGGAGGGGCGGCCCGACATCCGCACCCTCATGCTGCACGACGCCGACGCCGACGGCTGGCACTTCGCCTCGCACTCCACCAGCGCCAAGGGGCGCCAGCTGGCCGCCCGCCCCGTCGCCGCGCTCGGCTTCTACTGGCCCGCGGTGGGCCGCCAGGTCCGGGTGCGCGGCGCCGTCACCCCGGCCGGTCAGGCCGCCTCGCAGGCCGATCTGCACGCCCGCTCGACCGGGGCGCTCGCGGCGGCCCTGGTCGGCAGGATGAGCGAAGTCCTCGATGATTGGCGGGAGTTGGAGGCTGTCTCCGCCTCGGCGTGGGAGCGGGCGCACGCGGATCCCCGCACTCCCGTCCCCACCTGGACCAGGTACGTACTGAAGCCGACCGAGGTCGAGTTCTTCCAGGGCGACGCCCAGCGCCGGCACGTACGGCTGCGGTACCGCCGCGAGGCTTCCGCCTGGACCAGCGAACTCCTCTGGCCGTAGGGACACACGACCAGGGACGACCGTCAATCGGGGGTGAGGGGGCTTTGGCCGGGGAACCGCGGGAGCGACTAGTCCGTCGCAAGCCGCGCATGAAGATGCAGGTCACGGAACGCATCCCGGCGCTGGGCCTCGAACATGGCCCCCCGCAGCGTCCCCTCCGCCGCATACCCGCCCCGCTCCGCCACCCGGCACGACGCCTCGTGCCCCACCGCGTGCCCCAGCTCGATGCGGTGCAGGCCGACCTGCTCGAAGGCCCAGCGCGTGAGCAGGTCCAGAGCATGGCCCGCCACGCCGCGGCCCCTCGCTTCGGGGAGCGTCCAGTAGCCCACCCGGCCGCAACGCAACGGCCAGTCAACCGAGTTGAGCCCTACGTGCCCGAGCACTGCCCCGCTGGCCTCGTCCGTGACGCAGTACGTGGCGAACTCGCTCCGCGCCCACCCCAACGCCCGCAGCCGCAGCAGTTCGGCCGCTGCCGCCTCGTCCTCGACGGGGGCGTTGTGCGTGTTCCAGCGCAGATACTCGGGGTCGGTCACACCGCGCAGCAGGGTCTGGACATCGTCGTCGCGCCAGGTGCGCAGGCGCAGGCCGTGACCGCGCAGGTCGGCGGGTATGAGTTGGAGATCCATGGCGCCATTCAACCTCCGCACATCACTGGGAGGCCGGGAATTACGGCGACCACGTGTCCACGCGGGCACGCACGCGGTCTCGATCGGACCCGTGACGCTGCCCTCCCACCCAGCCCTCCCGCCCCTGTCGTGGCAGACCCGACCCCGGTAGGAAGGAGGGGAGTTGTGTTTTCCTCCGCCCTACCGAACCCGCGGAACCGCTGAACCTGCGGAACCCGTGGACCCTGCGGAACCCGTGAGCCTGCCGAACTAGCTGAACTCGCCGAACCTGCCGACCTTGCTGAACCTGCCGAGCTTGCCGAACCTGCCGAACCTGCCGAACCTGCGGAAGAGGATCCATGCGCGCTGAAGGCAACGCCCGACAACCGGCGGCGTCCGGGGAGCTGAACGGCCGCGCACCGCGCCGTACCCCCTCGGCCACCGGACCCGTCGGCGACGCCGGGACGCCATCGGCCACGCTCCTGGCCCTTCAGAGCGGAGTCGGCAACGAGGCTGTCGTGCAGATGCTCCGCGCGGCCGGGCACCCCGGTGCACAAGAACGGCATCAGCACGGTGCCGGCTGCGGGCATCAGCAGGCCGAGGAGCCGCAGGTGCAGCGGTCCGCCGTGCATGACGTGCTGCGGTCCGGCGGCCGCCCGCTCGACAGCGCGAC
>NZ_JBSFIE010000029.1:0-96486 GCF_053597395.1 Streptomyces sp. NPDC001415 | reverse complement strand
GGCTGGGGGCGCAGCCCCCAGGAGCCGAACCCTCCCACCCCTTGCACGGGCGGGAGGGCGGGCAAACCCCCCGGGGTCTGGGGCGCAGCCCCAGGGGCCCAGCCCGTTCAACGCTGAGCAACGGGCGGGCGGGTGGGCAAACGCCCCCGGCCCCGCCCCGCCCCCGCCCAGCCCCGGAAAATCAGAGGACCCGCCAACCCACCCCCGCTACGGTGAACCCCATGTACTCGTACTACTTCTTCCGCTGACCCGCACCGCGCCCAAGCGGCCCGCAGGGGTGCAAAAGACAAGCCCCGCCGCGCCGCGACCCCGCGCTGCCCTCCGCCAGGAAGAAGCCCCGAGTACCCCCAGGGAACAACCATGCGCTCCCGCGCCCAAAACCCCTCTCAGCTCACCCTCGCCGCCGTCTCCAAGGCATACGGAGACCGCCCAGTCCTCGAAGACGTATCCCTCACCGTCCGCCCCGGCGAGAAGACCGCCGTCATCGGCGAGAACGGCTCCGGCAAGTCGACCCTGCTGCGGCTGCTCGCCGGAGTCGAGCGACCGGACTCCGGCGAGGTCACCGCCGTCTTCCCCGGCGGCAGGGCCCATCTCGCCCAGACCCTCGACCTCGCCCCCGACCGCACCGTCCAGGACGCGGTGGACCTCGCGCTGAAGGAACTGCGCACCCTCGAAGCGGCCATCAGAGCCGCCGAGACGCGCCTCGCGGACGCCGACGAAGCCGAACTCGCGGCCTACGGCGACCTGTTGACAACGTACGAAGAACGCGACGGCTACCGCGCGGAAGCCCGCACCGACGCCGCCCTGCACGCCCTCGGCCTCGCCCACGTGACCCGGGACCGCGAACTCGGCTCGCTCTCCGGCGGCGAGCAGTCCCGTCTGGCGCTGGCCTGCGTCCTGGCCGCCGCCCCCGAACTGCTGCTGCTCGACGAGCCGACGAATCACCTGGACCGTCAGGCCACCGATTGGCTGGCGGAGCAACTCCGCGCACACCGGGGCACGTTGGTGGTGGTCACCCACGACCGCGCGTTCCTCGAACGCGTCTCGACGACGATCCTTGAGGTGGACCGGGACCTGCGTACGGTCGTCCGGTACGGCGACGGCTGGGCCGGATACCGTACGGCCCGGGCCGCCGCACGGCGCCGCCGCGAGCTCGCGTACCAGGAGTGGCGGGAGGAGCTGAACCGTACCCGGGGGCTGGTCGAGGCCGCCGGGCAGCGGCTCGCCGCCAGCGGAAAGGACCCCCGCCAGGGCTTCGGCAAGCACCGCCGTTCCTCGGAGGACAAGCTGTCCGCGCAGGTCAGGGCGGCCAGGACGCGCCTGGACCAGTTGGAGCGCGAGCCCGTCGCGGCCCCGCCGCCGCCCCTGCGTTTCAACGCCCGCCTCACCACGGCGGCGGCCACCCCCGAGGGCCCGCTCGTCGAGCTGACCGGGGTGAAGGTCGGCAGCCGCCTCGACGTACCCGGCCTGACCGTGAAGCCGGGCCGCCGCCTCCTCGTCTCCGGCCCCAACGGCGCGGGCAAGACCACCCTGCTCCGCGTCCTCGCCGGCGACCTCGTCCCGGAGGAGGGAGAGGTGCGCCGGACGAGCCGTCATATCGGTTATCTGGCACAGGAGTTGGACCACAATCCGAGCCGCCTCCCCCTCCTCGGTGCGTACGCGGCCGGGCGGCCCGGCCTCCCCGAGGAGTACGCCGACGAGTTGCTCGCGCTCGGCCTGTTCCGGGAGGAGGACCTGGCCGTGCCGGTCGCGGCGCTCTCCGTCGGGCAGCGGCGGCGGCTCGAACTGGCCCGCCTGGTGACCCGCCCCGCCGACCTCCTCGTACTGGACGAGCCGACGAACCACGTGTCGCTCGCTCTGGTCGAGGAGGTGGAGCAGGCCCTGGCCGGCTACCCCGGCGCGGTCGTCGTGGTCTCCCACGACCGCCGCTTCCGCTCCTCCTTCACGGGCGACGAGTTGGAGCTCCACGCCGGAGCAGCGGTGGGCTGACCCACGCCCGCCGAGCCACGACGCCCGTACATCGGGACGGGACGCCGTGGCCCAGCTATCGGGAGCGGCGGCAGTACTCCCCCCCCCCGTTTACGGGGGGGGAGTGGCCGCCTTTCCTGCGTAGCGGGGCAGGGAGAGATGAATCGCCGTCAGGGCGATTCGTCGTCTCGTTCCACGGCGGTGAGTGCGACCTCAAGCAGGTGCACGATCTCTGAGTTGAGGGACCGTCGGTCGTTCTCGGCCTGGGCGGTGAGCCGTGCGTGTACGTCGTCGGGGAGGCGAAGAGTCAACTGAACCATGACACCATTATAGGCCCACCTTGGTATCGTGGTCGTCGTGAAGCTCAGGTACCAGTTCCGCGTGTATCCGAGCGCCCCGCAGAAGATCGAGCTGGTGAAGGCGTTCGGGTGCGCCCGTGTCGTGTGGAATGACGCGCTGCGCATCCGTCAGGACGCCTACATGCAGAACAAGCCGCTCCCCTCGATTGTGGAGCTGGCGAAGCTGGTGATCACCGAGGCGAAGAAGACCACCGAGCGCGAATGGCTCGGCGAGGTCTCGGCGGTCATACTTCAGTCGTCCCTTCGGGATCTCCAAACGGCGTACAGCAACTTCTTCGCCTCGAAGAGAGGCACCCGCAAGGGACCAAAGATCGGACCGCCCCGCTTCAAGAAGAAGGCCAGCCGCCAGGCGGTGCGGTTCACTAAGGCCGCCCGCTTCTCCATCACCGAGGACAGCAAGCTCCGCCTTCCGAAGATCGGTGACGTTGAGGTCCGCTGGTCACGAGAGCTTCCCTGCGAACCGTCGTCTGTGACGGTCATCAAGGACGCGGCTGGTCGGTACTTCGCCTCGTTCGTTGTGGAGGTCGAGGACATGCCACTGCCCGAGCTGGACTGGGAAGAGACCGACACCGGTATCGACTTGGGCCTGTCCTCCTACGCCGTGCTGCGGGGTCGGAAGATCGCCTCGCCGAAGTTCTTCCGCCGTCAGGAGAAGAAGCTCCGACGCGCTCAGCGCAAGCTGAGCAGGTGCGCCAAGGGCAGCAACAACCGGCGCAAAGCCAAGCTCGCCGTAGCCAGGATCCATGCGCGCATCGCCGACCAGCGACGTGACTTCATCGAGCAGGAAACCACCAGGATCACGCGTGAGAGCCAAGCCGTGTATCTGGAGGATCTTGCGATGAAGGGCATGGCCAAGAGCTTCGGCAAGTCCGTGCACGACCAGAGCCTGGGCATGTTCGCCCGCACGTTGGAAGCCAAGTGCGCGAGGTACGGGCGAACCTTCGTCAAGGTCAGCAGGTGGTTCCCCTCCACCCAGTTGTGTTCCGCGTGCGGTGCGCTCACCGGGCCGAAAGGGAAAGCCGGACTGCGGATACGCACCTGGACGTGCGACTGCGGCACCACTCACGACAGAGATCAGAACGCCGAGTCCAACCTTCGCCTTGAGGGGCGGAGCCTCGTGGCCGAGGGACGCCCGGACACGTAAAACGCCTCGTGGAGCCCGCGTAAGACCCGGCAAGCCGGGCGGTGGGTGATGAAGCAGGAACCACCTACGACCGTCGCCCAACAACGGCGGCCCGGTGGGAATCCCCCCACGGTTTACTACCGCGGGGGAGCGTCAAAAACGAACACATGACCCTGCACTGGAAACTCGTCGTCGACGCCGCCGACCCGCACGCCCAGGCCGACTTCTGGGCCTCCGCCCTCGGTTACGAGGTCGAGGACAACAGCCTGCTGATCAACCGGCTCCGCTCGGCCGGCGCGATCGGCCCGGACGTCACCCTGGAACACGGCGGCCGGATCGCCTTTCGCGATCTGGTCGCCGTCCGGCATCCGGACGATTCCTACGACCCCGAGAGCGGTACGGGCCTCGGCCGGCGCATCCTGTTCCAGCGGGTTCCCGAGCCGAAGACGGTGAAGAACCGGCTGCACATCGACGTCCACTCGGCACCCGGCACCCGGGAGGCCGAGGTCAGCCGCCTCACTGGGCTCGGAGCGGACGTGCAGCGCCAAGTGAGGGAAGCTGGCGGCGAGTTCACGGTGATGTCCGACCCCGAGGGCAACGAGTTCTGCGTCCACTAGAACCAATCGGAGCCGGCAGGCCAGGCGTCAGGCCTCGCCCGCCATCCCCCCGTTACCCTCCGTTCGGCGCCAGTCGGGCTCGCCTTCAATTCCCGTCCGGCGCATCGTCGACCCTCCTTCGGCGTCCGAAATCCGAACCCTGCTGGCCGATTTACGTTCTTGACGCCTCCTGTACCTCTCCTTGACCATCGGGCTCACGTTTCCGTCCCATCCCCCCACACACACGGAACACGGAGCCCCCCCATGCACAGCTCCCACTCCCGGCGCGCCCCGGTCGCGGGCGCGGCGCTCGCCGCCGCCACTCTCGCCGTCGGTCTGCTCGCGCCGACCGCCCACGCGGCCCCGGCGCCACCGGCAACCTCCATACCCTCGGCCGTCTCCGCGCCCGACATACCCGTCGCCAACGTCAAGGCGCACCTCGCCCAGCTCCAGCAGATAGCCAACGCCAACGGCGGCAACCGCGCCCACGGCCGCTCCGGCTACAAGGCCTCGCTCGACTATGTGAAGGGCAAGCTGGACGCCGCCGGATTCACCACCTCCGTCCAGCAGTTCAGCTCGTCCGGCGCCACCGGCTACAACCTGATCGCCGACTGGCCGGGCGGCGACACCTCTCGGACCGTCATGGCGGGCGCGCACCTCGACTCGGTCACCGAGGGTCCCGGCATCAACGACAACGGGTCCGGTTCGGCCGGCATCCTGGAGACCGCGCTCGCCGTCTCGCGGGCCCAGCTCAAGCCCGACAAGCACCTGCGGTTCGCCTGGTGGGGCGCCGAGGAGCTGGGCATGGTCGGGTCCCGGCACTACGTCGACTCGCTTGCCACCGGCGACCGTTCGAAGATCTCCGGGTATCTGAACTTCGACATGATCGGTTCGCCGAACCCGGGTTACTTCGTCTACGACGACGACCCCGCCCTGGAGAAGGTCTTCAAGGACTACTTCGCCACCCTCTCCATCCCGACCGAGATCGAGACGGAGGGCGACGGCCGCTCCGACCACGCCCCGTTCAAGAACGCGGGCATCCCCGTGGGCGGCCTCTTCTCGGGCGCCGACTACACGAAGACGGCGGCCCAGGCGCAGAAGTGGGGCGGCTCGGCGGGCAAGGCGTTCGACGCCTGCTACCACGCCTCCTGCGACACGAGCGGCAACCTCGACGACACGGCGCTCGACCACAACAGCGACGCCATCGCCTACGCACTGTGGCAGCTGGCCGCCGGGACCTCGCCGGGGCGGGTCGCGACCTCCTCCTAGTTCACCGCCTCCGGCAGACCCCATGAGATGCATGCGTGTGCATAGAATGCACACGCATGCTTTCTTGGGTTACGTACGGAGGGGACCATGGCCCGCGACTTCCTTTTCCTGCTCGGCAGCACCCGTAACGGCGGCAATACCGAGGCGCTCGCCCGACAGGCCGCCGAACAGCTTCCGGCCGGCGACACCGCCCGCTGGCTGCGCCTCGCCGAGCTCGACCTTCCCGAGTTCCGCGACCTGCGCCACACCGAGGACCGCGTCCAGGCCGCCCCCACCGGAGACGCGGCGACGCTTCTGGAGGCGACGCTGGCCGCCACCGATCTGGTGATCGCCTCGCCGCTGTACTGGTACAGCGTCTCCACCCCGGTCAAGCACTACCTCGACCACTGGGTGACCTGGCTCTACAACCCCGAACTCGACTTCAAGCAGCGCATGTCGGGCCGCACCCTGTGGGGCGTGACCGCGCTCGCCGGCAGCGACCACGCGTGGGCGGACCCACTGGTGGGCACCCTGCGGAACTCGGCCGCGTACATGAACATGAACTGGGGCGGGGTGCTGCTCGGCTCCGCCACCCGGCCCGGCGAGATCGAGGCCGACACGGACGCGGCGGCCCGCGCCAAGACCTTCTTCAGCTCGGCGCCGGAGCCTGCATCGCGCGCATGACATGAGCCACCAGCGTCTCGATCCGCTGCTCGTCGGGGAGCGGCCGCCCCAGCGCGTGGCGGTAGTAGAGCGGGCCGTACATCATCTCCACGGCCAGCGGAAGGTCGGCATCCGGGGGCAGTTGGCCCTGCTCCTGGGCGCCCCGCATGCGCTGGTAGACCAGGCCGACGCGCGGGATGACGAGCTCGTCGTTGACCGCCCTGGCGAGCCGCTCGTCGTGCAGCAGCTCGGAGAGGATGCCGGTGTACGCGGGCCCCACCACCGGCGAGGTGAACAGCCGCACCAGGCTCCCGATGTGGGTCCGCAGATCGGCTTCGATGTCACCGGTGTCGGGGAGCGGGGAAGCGCTGACCACCAGCTCGGTCACCGCGTCGAGCAGGATCGCGCCCTTCGTCGACCACCAGCGGTAGATCGTCTTCTTGCTCACCCCCGCACGAGCCGCGATGGCCTCGATGGTGACCTTTCCGTATCCGCTCTCCGTGCACAGTTCGAGCGCGGCCGTGAGCGTCGCGCGGCGTGATTTCTCGCTGCGGCGCGTGGGGTCCGGGGCGGACGCGGACGGGGTGATCATGCCTTCACTCTACGAGCACACCCGGAACCGGATTGACAGTCGGGCGGATCGCTCCAACAATGACGCAGGAAACGGAACGTGTCGTGTCGAGCCGTCACGGGGGTCGGCTCGCACGACCGGTCCGTTCCGGACACTTCACGCCCCGGTTCGGGCGCTGCACCCGCCGTTTCCCACCTGCCACCCGCCCCTTCCGGGGTGTCACGCCGTGATGTCCTTCGTCGTGAAGCGGGCCCAGGCCGCCGAACCGAAGACCGCGACATACAGGGCCTGGAGCTCGAAGTTCTTCACCAGCTGGTCCCAGTAGACGGGCTCGCGCAGGACGTCCGCGAAGGACAGCCAGTAGTGCGTGAAGAGGTACGGCGCGATCGCGTGCAGCTGCGGTATCTGGCCCAGGATCTGGACCGTGATCAGCAGCCCGACGGTCGAGGCCATCGCCGCGATCCCGCTGTTGGTCAGCGTCGAGACGAACAGGCCGAGCGCCGCCATCCCGGACAGTGAGGCCGCCACCACCCCGGCGACCGCCACGGCCCGCAGCAGCCCGTCCACGAAGGAGATCTGCGTACCGGAGATCGTCGTGACGTCGCCGAGCGGGAAGAGCAGCGCGCCGACCGCGAGCGCGGACGCCGCCACCGCGAGCGTGGCTATCAGGCAGAACGCGAGCACCGAGGCGTACTTGGCGAAGAGGAGCCTGGTACGGCCCGCCGGGGCGACGAGCAGATAGCGCAGGGTGCCCGAGTTGGCCTCGCCCGCCACCGCGTCGCCCGCCACCACCCCGACCGCCATCGGCAGGAACACCGGCAGGGTGGCCGCGAGGGCCGCGAAGACGAGGAAGAGGCCGTTGTTGGTGATCTGCGCGAAGAAGGCGGGGCCACCGTCTCCCCCACCGCCGCCCTGGCCTCCCCCGCCGCCGCCCCGCGAATCGACCTTCAACGCGATGCCGATCAGGACGGGCACGGCGGCCAGTACCCCGAGCAGCGCGAGCGTGCGCCAGCGGCGCAGCACCGTGACCAGCTCGGAGCGGAACAGCCCCAGGGACCACAGGAGGCTCGGCTTCCGCTCGGGAGCGGGCTCCGGGTTCTCGTGCGCCACGTCCATGACCTCAGCCCGCGACATCGAATCCCTCCCCGGTCAGCGCGACGAAGGCGTCCTCAAGGGAGGGCCGCTCGGCCGCGAAGCCCCGCACCCGCACCCCGGCCCGCACCAGCTCGGCGTTGAGGTCCGCCAACTCCACATCCCTGGGCGGAAGTTCGGCGGTCACCCGGTCCTCGCCCACCACCGCCACATCGGCGATCCCCCGCTCCTTGAGGAGGCGGGCCGCAGCCCCGGTGTCCGGGGTGGTCACCGCGAGCCGGCCCCGCGCGTTCGCGGCGAGCTCGGCCACCTCGCCCTGGACCACCAGGCGGCCCTGGTTCATCACGGCGGCGTGCGAGCAGACCTGCTCGATCTCGTCGAGGAGGTGCGAGGAGAGGAAGACAGTCGTCCCGCCCTCGGCCAACTCCCTTATCAAGGCCCGGATTTCGCGCATGCCCTGCGGGTCGAGCCCGTTGGTCGGCTCGTCCAGGACGAGCAGCTCCCGGCGCTGGAGCAGTGCCGCCGCGAGGCCCAGGCGCTGCTTCATGCCCAGCGAGTAAGCCCGCGCCTTCTTGCCCGCGGCGGCCGTGAGGCCCACCCGGTCCAGGGCGGTCGTCACCCGGGCGGTGCGGGTGCGCGGGTCCGCGGTGGGGTCGGCGGCGTCGTACCGCAGCAGGTTGTCGCGGCCGGACAGGAAGCCGTACAGGGCGGGGCCCTCGATCAGGGCGCCCACCCTGGGGAGCACGGTGCGGGCGGCTCCGGGCATGGGGCTGCCGAGGACACTCGCGGTGCCGGAGGTCGGCTCCATGAGGCCCATCAGCATGCGGATGGTCGTGGTCTTGCCGGAGCCATTGGGGCCGAGGAACCCGAAGACGCTGCCGCGGGGGACTGTGAGGTCGAGCCGGTTCACGGCCAGCTGGCCGCCGCGGTACCGCTTGGTCAGGCCGTGCGTCTCGATGACCGCCGATTCGTTCCCCACCCCGCCCCTTCCCGAACCGGGGCTCCGCCCCAGACCCCGCTCCTCAAACTCCCCCAAGGCCTTAAGGGCCAGGGGGGACCCCCAGGAGGGGCTGGCTTTGTCCCCGAGCAGCATGAATTGGTGCGCAGGGCTGGGAAGAGGGCGGCCAGCCCTCTTCCCAACCCCCTTACTACTTGGCCGAGTTGGCCGCGTCGACCAGCGCGTCCTTCGTCACCGCACCCACGTACACCTTCCCGTTGTCCGTGATCAGGGCGTTCACCAGACGGGTCTTGAAGACCGTGCCCGTGCCGAACTTGCCGGAGACCTTGTCGCCGAGGGAGTCCAGGAACTTCTGGGCGTCGCCGCCGCCCTTGGCGCTGTCCGCCTTCGGCATGCCCTTGCCGCCGGTGTCGAGCTCGGCGATGGCGGTCCAGCCCTTGCCGATCACCTTGGTGTTCTTGGCGTTCTTGGCATCGCCGAAGTTGCCGAGGCCGCCGGGCAGGCTCTGCTCGGGCAGAGACGTCTGCTTCTGCTTGCCGTCGTCCTCGGTGACCTTCGCGCCCTTGGGCGGGCTGAACTTGAAGGTGTCCGCCGACGGCTTCGAGAAGTCGACCTTGGTGAAGCCCGCGTCGACCACGGCCTTGCCGCCCCCGCTCGGCGAGAGCGTGAACTTCAGCGGCACACCGGTCTTGGCGTCCACCGCTATGCGGACCGAGCCGATCGTCGAGCCGGACTGCTTCGGCTTGATCAGGAGCTGGTACGCATCACGCCCGGCCACCTGGGACGTGCCGTCGACCGACACCGCGGTGGTGGGGTCGACGTTCTTCAGGAACTGGTCGGCCAGCGCCTTCGGCGTGGTCGGAAGGCCCGCGTCCGGAGTCTTCTTGCCGTGCTCCTCGGACCTGCCGTGCTCGTCGGCCTTACCGTGCTCCTCGGCCGCGGGCTTCTTGGAGTGGAACGCCTGGTTCGAGCCGCTGTCGTACGCCCAGACGTCGTTGCCGTTGTGGATCAGGCTGTACTCGGCCGCGTCCTCCAGGATCGACACCTTCTGGCGGTCCGGGCCGTCGGCCGCGACGCGCAGGGTGTGCGTGCCCGAGGCCAGCTCGGTCAGCTTCGCGTCCGGGGAGGCGGACTTGTCCGAGCCGCCGCCCTTGGGGGCGAACGAGCCGAGGCTGCCGAGCCCGGGCAGGCCCAGGTCGGTGGTGATCTTCATCGTGCCGGAGAGCTGCTGGGTGTCCGACGCGGCCATCTTCTCGATGAGCTGCTGCGCGCTGATCTTCGGCAGACTGGGGTCACCGGCAGCGGCGAGCGCCGGGACCAGTCCGATGGTCGCCGCCGCGACCCCCGCCACCCCGACCGGGACGAGATAGCGCGCCGCCTTCCGGCGGCCCGCACCGAGGTCCCTGGCCTCGTCGGTGGCCTGTGCGCTGTCGTTCGGTGCCATGTGTGCCCTACCTCCGTGGTCGGCGGCGTCCGTCCGTCGTGCTCAGTTCCACCCCGCGCCGCCATTCTCACCCGAATTGGTCAGGAGTGGTGCTTCCAATCTGACCAAAATGACCGCCCCGGCGCGTCAGTCCCCGGGAGCAACCTCACATACCTCTCTGGGATGACAGAACCCCGAGTCGGCTAGCCCGTCCAGTAGGGGTCGGCGGCGCGCCCCCCGCCCCGGTCGAGTGGTCCAGGTCACAAATCCGTGGCTCGAAGTGAGTGCGGAGCAGGCCGGATCCGTACCTCTGGGTGAGAGCACACGGCACCATCAAGCCCTACTAAGGGGGATCGCCATGCTCAGGACTCAGCGCATCGCGGTCGGCGCGACAGCCGGGGCCTTCGCCCTCGCACTCGCCGTCAGCGGATGCGGCAGCGGTTCCGGCTCCGGATCGGCCTCCACCACCAGCCCCGGCACGAGCAGCAGCTCAGGCAGCGGTGCGGCCGAGCCCGCCGCCGGCACCCTCTCCACGGCCAAGGTCGACAAGGTCGGCACGGTGGTCGTCGACGGCAAGGGATTCGTGCTCTACCGCTTCGACAAGGACACCGCGAAGCCGACGCCCAGGTCGAACTGCTACGGCACCTGCGCCGCCCAGTGGCCACCCGCCCCCGCGACCGGCAACGTCACGGTGAAGGGCATCGACAAGTCCCTGGTCGGCACGGTCACCCGGAACGACGGCACCAAGCAGCTCACCCTCGCGGGCTGGCCGCTCTACCGGTACGCCAAGGACGACGAGCCGCACGAGGCGTACGGCCAGGGCGTCGGCGGCATCTGGTTCGCGGCGACGCCGACCGGCGCCAAGGCCACGACGAGCGACACCGGCGGCAGCTCGGGCGGCGGCTCCGGCTACTGACCGGCCGTCACTGATTCGGCCGCCCAGACACAGGCTCGCCGCCCAGACACAGGCTCTCAGCCCGCGCGGTGCACGACCGCGTCGCAGAGCTCTTCGAGCGCGGACTTCGCGTACCCGGAGGGCAGCGGCGCGAGCGTGGCCCGTGCCTCCTCCGCGTACCGGACGGTGTCCCTGCGCGCCTGCTCAAGGGCCGGGTGGACGCGCAGCCGGCGCAGCGCCTCCGCGTGCCGGGCGTCGTCGCTGAGGTCGCCGTCGAGCAGCGCCACGAGCTCCAGATCGTCCGGGCGGCCGTGCTGCGCCGCCTGCGCCCGCAGGTGCAGGACCGGCAGCGTGGGGATGCCCTCGCGCAGGTCGGTGCCCGGGGTCTTGCCGGACTCGTGCGAGTCGCTGGCGATGTCCAGGACGTCGTCGGCGAGCTGGAAGGCGGTGCCCAGGCGCTCGCCGTACTGCGTGAGGATGTCGACGACCGTCTCGTCCGCGCCGGACATCATCGCGCCGAACCGGCCCGAGACCGCGACGAGGGAGCCCGTCTTGCCGGACAGCACGTCGAGGTAGTGGTCGACCGGGTCGCGCCCGTCGCGGGGGCCCGCGGTCTCCAGGATCTGGCCGGTAACCAGCCGTTCGAACGCCTCGGCCTGAATGCGTACGGCCTCGGGGCCGAGGTCCGCCAGTATGTGCGAGGCGCGCGCGAAGAGAAAATCACCCGTGAGGACCGCGACGGAGTTGCCCCAGCGGGCGTTGGCGCTGTCCACGCCGCGCCGCACATCGGCCTCGTCCATCACGTCGTCGTGGTACAGCGTCGCGAGGTGCGTGAGCTCGACGACCACGGCGGAGGGCACGACGCCCGGAGCGTACGGATCCCCGAACTGCGCGGCCAGCATCACGATCAGCGGGCGGAATCGCTTGCCACCTGCGCGGATGAGGTGCTGCGCGGCCTCCGTGATGAACGGAACCTCGCTCTTGGTGGCATCGAGCAGTCCCGCCTCGACAGCCGCCAATCCGGTCTGGACATCGGCTTCAAGTGCCTGGTCCCGCACGCTCAGCCCGAACGGCCCGACGACGGTCACGAGGGGTACTCCTGTCTGCTGACGATCACACGGATTGTCGATGTGTCGCTGCCTTCACTCAAGTCAGCGTATCGGGTCGCTGTTCGATCACCGTGGGCGGCTTCCCGTCACCTCCCGCGCGCGGCCCCTTGGACCCCGGTATGTTCTTGATCAGCTCATACGATCAGGAGTAGGCCTTTTGTCCGAAACGGTGACCGACACCCCCGACGATCCGGCCGCGGAGCAGCCCCCTCCGCAGGACGACCACGCCTTTTTCGGTCAGCCTCGCGGTCTGCTCACCCTCTCCGGCCTGGAGGTCTGGGAGCGCTTCTCGTTCCTCGGGATGCAGGCGATCCTCGTCCTGTACTTCGCGGACTCCGTCGCGAACGACGGCATGGGCATGGCCGCGGGCACCGCCGCCTCCGTCTCTGCCGCGTACGGCACTCTCGTCTACCTGGTGTCGGTGGCCGGCGGCTGGCTCGCCGACCGCATCCTCGGCTCGTACCGCGCGGTCCTGTACGGCGGCGTCCTCATCGCCTGCGGCCACTACGCGATGGCCGTGCCCACCGCCGCGATGACCTGGGTCGGGCTCGGTCTGATCAGCGCCGGCACGGGCCTGCTCAAGCCCAATGTGGCCTCCATGGTCGGCAAGCTGTACCGCACCGACGACGAGCGGCGCGACGCCGGATTCGCGCTCTACTACATGGGCATCAACGTCGGCGCCTTCGCGGGCCCGCTGATCACCGGCTGGCTGGGCGACCACAAGGGCTGGCACTGGGGCTTCTCGGCGGCCGCGGTCGGCATGACGTTCGGCCTGATCCAGTACGTCCTCGGCCGGCGCCACCTGGCCGGACGCAAGCACGCCGCCGAATTCGCCCTGCCGCCCGAGGGCATGCGCCGCGCGGTCCGCCTCATGGTGCTCGGCACCGTCCTGGTCGCCGCCCTTGCCGTGCTGCTCGCGCTGGGCGGCTGGCTCACGATGAGCCGCTTCGTCGACCTGCTGACCCTGATCTCGGTGATCGCGCCGGTCGTCTACTTCGCGGTGATGTTCGCCAGCCCGCGCGTGAGCGCCGAGGAACGCGGCCGCCTGAGACCGTACGTGGTCCTGTTCCTGGCCTCGGTGGCGTTCAACTTCATCCTGTTCCAGGCGTACTCGACGATGATGCTGCTCGCCTCCACCAACGCCGAGACGACCATCCTCGGCTTCCACTTCCCGGCCGGCTGGTACGCCTCCGCGCTGGGCGCGTTCGAGGTGGCGCTCGCGCCGGTGGTGGCCGCCGTGTGGGCCCGCATGGGCCGGCGCCAGCCGCACGCCTCCAACAAGATCGCCTTCGGCGTGATCCTGGGCGGGCTCTCGTTCCTGCTGATGGTCCTGCCGACCTCCGGGAACTCCGGCGACACGTACAGGATGGCGGCCTGGTGGATCGTCGGCTCGTACCTGCTGCTCGGGCTTGGCGACATCCTGCTCGAAACCTCCGGCATGTCGGCCACCACCAAACTCGCCCCGAAGGCCTTCGCCAGCCAGACGATGTCGCTCTGGTTCCTCTCCCTCGCGCTCGCCAACGGCATCCAGGCACAGACCGTGAAGGTGTACGGAAAGGTCTCCAACCCGGCCTACTTCGGCGTGAACGGCGCCATCGCGGTGGCCGTCGGCGTCGCCGTGATCCTCGCCGCCCCCTGGCTCAAGCGCACCATGCACCCCGTCCACTGAGGTTGCCGCCATGCACATCCGCACCGAGTTCCCGTACGAGACGCAGCGCGAGGATGTCCGGATCCCGCTGCCCGACGGCACGCTGCTGTACGCGCGCGTCTGGCGCCCGGTCACCGAGGAGCCCGTCCCGGCGCTGCTCGAATACCTCCCGTACCGGCTCACCGACTGGACGGCGCCGCGCGACTGGCAGCGCCATCCCTGGTACGCGGGGCACGGCTACGCCTCGGTACGCGTCGACGTGCGCGGGCACGGCTGCTCCGAGGGCCTGCCGGGCGACGAGTACGACGCGACGGAGCTGGCCGACGGCGTCGCGGTCGTCAACTGGCTTGCCCAGCAGCCCTGGTGCACCGGCAAGGTCGGCATGTTCGGCATCTCGTGGGGCGGCTTCAACAGCCTCCAGATCGCGGCCCTCGCGCCCGAACCGCTCAAGGCGATCGTCACCGTCTGCTCGACCGACGACCGCTACGACAACGACGTGCACTACATGGGCGGCTCGGTGCTCGCCGTGGACATGCACGCCTGGGCGGCGACGATGCTCGCCTTCGTCTCACGCCCCCCGGACCCCGCGTTCGTCGGGGAAAAATGGCGAGAAATGTGGCTTGAACGCCTCGAAGCGGTGCAGCCGTTCATCCACACCTGGCTCGCCCACCAGACCCGGGACGACTACTGGAAGCACGGCAGCGTCTGCGAGGACTACACGGCGATCGACGCGGCCGTCCTCGCGGTGGGCGGCTGGCACGACCCGTACCGCGACACGGTGCTGAGACTGGTGGAACATCTGCCCGCCGACCGCGTACGAGGGCTGATCGGCCCGTGGTCGCACCAGTACCCGGACCGAGGACTCCCGCCCGGGCCCGCGATCGGCTTCCTCCAGGAGACCCTGCGCTGGTGGGACCACCACCTCAAGGGCGAGGAGACGGGCGTGATGAAGGAGCCGCTCCTACGGTCCTGGATCAGCGAGTCGCACCCGCCGGCCACGGTGTACGCGGAGCTCCCGGGCCGCTGGGTGGGCGATCCGGCCTGGCCGTCGCCCCACATCACACCCGTCTCGTACGCGCTCCGGGGCGACCCGGTGCGGGTGCGCTCGCCGCAGCACACGGGCCTGGACGCGGGCCGCTTCTTCCCCTTCGGCAACGACGCCGACCTGCCCCCGGACCAGCGCGCCGAGGACGCCCACTCGGCGGCCTTCGACTTCCCGGTACCGGCGGACTCCGGCCCGCTGGAAATCCTGGGCCGCCCGCGGGTGACCCTCCGCCTGCGCATGGACGTCCCGTTCGGCCAGGCGATCGCGCGCCTCTGCGACGTGGCGCCGGACGGCTCGTCGACGCTGGTGACGCGGGGGGTGCTGAACCTGTCCGCGCGGCACGGCCGCGACCGGGCCGACGCCTGGCCGCTGGGCGCGACGGAGGACGTCGCCTTCGATCTGAACGGCATCGGACATGCCTTCTCCCCGGGGCATCACATCCGTCTGGCGGTGTCCTCGGCGTACTGGCCATGGATCTGGCCCCAGGCCGACTCGGTGGGCTTCACCCTCGACCCGGCGGGCTCCTCCCTCCAACTCCCGCTCAGGAAGCGCACGTTGGACGACACGATCGCCTTCGCGGACCCCGAGCAGTCGGAACCGCTGGGCGTCTCCTACCCGGCCCCACTGGACGAGCCGCGCCCCGAGCGCCTGGTCGTACGCGACGTGGCGAAGGGCGAGTGGCGCCTGGAGGTGGACCCGCGGTACGGAGGCACTCGGGTGTACCCGGACGGCCTCGAATTCACGGAGGACGCGGCGGAGACGTACACGATCGACGAGTCCGATCCGCTGTCCGCGCGGACCCGCTCGGACTGGCATCTGCGGTTGCACCGGCCGGAGTTGGCGTGGGACGTGACGATCGACACGCGGTCGGAGATCGCGTGCGATGCGGCGGATTTCATCACGTCTGACGAGGTGGTGTGCCGGGAGGGGGGCGAGGTGGTGTTCCACCGGACGTGGGAGCGCCGCGTCCCACGGGTGGCGGGCTGAGCTTTCCTCCACCCCGCCCCTGGACAGGCTCAAGACGCCGGCACTGGCCAGCAACAACCCTGCCAGGGGCGCGGGGAACTGCGCGACCAGCCAGAGACGGCCCGCAGCCGAACGAACTCCCCCGCCGGGGTCCTGGGCGAAGCCCCGGCGGCGTCGCGGAGGGGCAGGGTCAGGCCGCCGCCACCGAGGCCGCCAGCCGCGGCGACGCGTACTCCGTGCCGCACACGAACCGCATCACCGGCCCGAACGACGACGCCGCCGGAAGCCCCGTGAAGTACAGCCCCGGCACCGTCGACTGGTACCCCGCATCCAGCACCGGCGCCCCACGCGAAGTGGAGAGCTGGGTGCGCAGCCCGTGCCCGAGGAAGTCGAGCGCCGCGACGTCCATGCGGTAGCCCGTCGCCGCCATGACGTGGTCCGCCGACAGCTCCCGCCCCGCCCCGCCGCTCAGGGTGAGCACGGGCCGGCTCCCCTCGACCCGGGCTCGTACGATCCGTCGCCCGTCCGTCACCGCGACCTGCCCGGTGAAGCGGTCCCGCAGCCACCACGCGCCCAGCGGGCCCAGCACGTTGCGGACCAGATAGTGGCGGGCCGGCGCGGGCAGGTGGCGGAAGTGGGTCGCGTGGTACGAGAAGGCGTGCAGCGACCACGCCTTGCCGAAGGGCGAGTTGGGGGTGAAGCGGGGCTGCTGGTCGGGGGCCGCCCCGAACCGCACGGCCCCCGCCTCGCGCGCGACGACCCGTACGCGAGCCCCCGCCTCGGCCATCAACACCGCGTTCTCCAGGGCGGATTGACCGGCCCCGACCACGAGCACCTCGCGCCCCGCGAAGCCGGACAGGTCGCGGTGCTGGGCGGCGTGCGAGACGGGGCCCGTCGCCGAGGGGCCGTCGGGGACCGCCGCGGCCAGTTCGCGCGGCAGCCGGGCCAGGCCCGAGAGCCCGGTCGCGACCACGACCGCCCGAGCCTCGAAGCTCTCGCCGGAGTCCAGCTTCAGCGCGAAGTGCCCGCCGGGCACCCGGTCCACCGAGACCACCCTGACCTGCTCAAGGTCGGGGAAGAGCTTCTCGGCGAACCACTGCCCGTACGCCGCGAAGGACTCCACCGGGATCAGGTCCCAGTCCGATTCGAGGCGCCGCGTGCCCGTGTCGGCGCAGAAGTCGAGCAGTCCGTGCCCCGGCTGCGGTGCGTCGATGCTGGAGGCGACCGGCGTCGACTTGAGGATCATGCCCGCCGGCATGTGCTCCCGCCAGCTCACCATGAGCGAGCCGAAGACGCGGACCGGTATGCCCCGGGCGCGCAGATGCGCGGCGGCGGACAGGCCGAACGGCCCCGCTCCGATGACCGCCACCGGACGTGTCGCTGTGCTCACTCGCAGTCCCCTCCCAGGAATATGACTCACCCTCCATCCAGCATCAACAACCGTGCCGGACAAGGGAGTTGAGCGCTGGATCTACTTCGTCACCGCGCGGCGGGAACTCCGCCAGAGCCGGTACAGATGCTGTGCACCGGGACGCACAAAGCGGGCCATCATCGTGAAGAAGGGTCTGAGATCGTCCCCGGCGACCCACGCGAGTTCGGTGCCGGTCGGGCGCTCGGGCGCGTGGGGCGTGGTGTAGCCGCTGCGCCGGTAGGCGAGCAGCGCCGGCGGGTCGATGTTCTCGACGACGTAGCGGCGCCCGGCCCGCTGTTCGCCCTCCGGGACCCGGCGGCCGGTGAGGTGGAGGTGCTGGGCGCGAATGACGTCGACGCCCGCCTCGTTCTCGAACAGCCGGAACTGGGCGCCCATGCGCGGGTTGAAGTCCAGAAGCTTGTAGCGGCCGTCGCGGCGGTCGAAGCGCAGGTCGAGATCGACGATGCCGGTGAAGCCGATCCGTTTGACGAACTGCTCGGCCAGCGCGGCCAGTTCGGGGTTGTCGACGACGTACGCGTTCGACGTCATCCCCGCGTGCGGGGGCCAGGACCGCACCTTCACGCCGGTGAACAGCGCGAGCGGGGCCGAGTTCTCGTCGAAGTACGCGTGCACGATCCAGTCCTCGGCCTGCTCGCGCGGCAGGTACTCCTGGAGGATCACCCCGGGCTGATCGCCCCAGCCGCGGGCCAGCGCGAGCAGGTGCGCGCGGTCCTCGATCCGGGTCGTGCCCGGCACGGCCGGGCTGCGCCGCCGCACGAAGGCCTCCCGGTTCTTGGCCACCACCGGAAAGCGGGCGTGCCGCGCGAAGTCCTCGACGTCGGCGTACGTTTCGGGAAAGGCGGCCGCCGGCGACGGCACCCCGTGCTCCACGCACAGTTCGTGCAGCCCCTGTTTGCTGGCGAGCCGCCGGGGTAATTCCGGCGCCACCGGCGGGAACAGAAAGAGCTCGGCGAGTTCCTTCTGGTGCTCGGCGATCAGCACCGCGGCCTCTTCGTCGGTGGGGATCAGCACGGTGGGGCGGCCGATCCGGCGGCCGATCCCGAGCAGCCCGTCCACCAGCGCGTCCGGCTCCTCGGCGCCGGTCGTCGGCCAGGCGAACGCGTGCTTGAGGTAACGGGAGTGGGCCGCGGGAGTCCAGCGGTCCTCGGTGATCGCGTACATCGGCACGCCGAGTCTGCCGAGACTGCGGATGGCGCCGACTCCTCCGTGATGCAACGGATAGTTCCCGAACTTCACGATCAGTCCCGGTACGTCCCGGTCCGCCCTGAACAGCACGCTACTGCCCGCCACCAGTCCCCCCTCGGGACAGAGAACGCCCACAGCCCCGCGGGACGCGCGGCCCCCTCGCCTGGCGTGCCCCGGACAGAGACGCTAAGGGGGAATGACCGCTTCCGGAGGCGGAATTTCCGGACATTGCTAACTCTTTAGGCACTGCCGCCCCGCGCACCGCCGACGTAACGTGTGACCCACACCCGTGGAAAGCGAGGCAGGCACCGATGTCCGAGCAGAGCCCGCTCGAACTGGCCGAGGGCGACCCCTTCGGCCCGCACAATCTCCCGTACGGCGTCTTCACCACGCCGGACCGTCCGACCGACCGGAGGGTCGGCGTCCGCATCGGCGACCACGTCCTGGACGCGGGGGCGGCGGCGCACGCGCTGGGCTCCCCGTACGCGGCGCTCCTCGCCAAGCCGAGCCTCAACCCGCTGCTCGCGGCGGGGCGCACGGCCTGGCGCGATGTGCGCCGGGCGCTCACCGCCTGGGTGACCGTGCCCGCCCACCGCCCGGTCGTGGAGCCCCTCCTTCACCCGCTCTCCGACGTCGAGCTGCATCTGCCGTACGAGGTCGCCGACTACGTCGACTTCTACGCGAGCGAGCACCACGCGACGAACGTGGGCCAGATCTTCCGCCCCGACGGCGCGGCCCTGACCCCCAACTGGAAGCATCTGCCGATCGGTTACCACGGCCGCTCCGGCACGATCGTGGTCTCCGGCACGGAGGTGACCCGCCCCCAGGGCCAGCGCAAGGCCCCGTCGGACCCGGCCCCGGTCTTCGGCCCCTCGACCAAGCTGGACATCGAGGCGGAGGTCGGCTTCGTGGTCGGCACCCCGTCGCGGCTGGGCGAGCGGGTGGAACTGGGCGCGTTCGACGACCACGTCTTCGGCCTGTTCCTCCTGAACGACTGGTCGGCGCGGGACATCCAGGCCTGGGAGTACGTGCCGCTCGGCCCGTTCCTCGGCAAGTCCTTCGCGACGTCGGTGTCGGCGTGGGTGACCCCGCTGGAAGCCCTGACGGCAGCCCGCGTCGCCCCGCCCGCCCGCGACTTCCCCCTCCTCCCCTACCTGGACGACTCGGCCGAGGAGGTCCCCGGCGGGTTCAACCTCCGGATCACGGTGTCGATCAACGGCACCGTCGTCGCCGAGCCGCCGTTCGGCTCGATGTACTGGACGGCCGCGCAGCAGCTGGCCCACATGACGGTGAACGGCGCGTCGCTGCGGACGGGGGACGTGTACGGCTCCGGGACGGTCAGCGGCCCCGAGCGCGGGCAGCGCGGATCCCTCCTCGAACTCACCTGGAACGGCACCGAGCCGCTGGAACTGCCTTCCGGCAAGCGGACGTTCCTGGAGGACGGCGACGAGGTCACCCTGACGGCCTGGGCGCCCGGGCCGCACGGGGTGCGGGTGGGCCTCGGCGAGGTACGCGGCCGGATCACTCCGTCGGCGTGAGCGCTCCCCGCCCCGCCCTTTCCCGCCGAGTGCCGCAGGGGGAAGGGGCGGGGCGGGGCTAGGTCAGGGTTTCGAGGACGCCCAGCACGCCCTCGCCCCATGTCGCGAGCTTCTTCTCACCCACCCCGCCGATCGTGCCCAGCTCCTCCATCGATCCGGGCCGGACCGTCGCGATCTCCCGCAGGGTCGCATCGTGGAAGATGACGTACGCCGGAACGCCCGCCTCCTTCGCCTGGGCCCCACGCCACGCCCGCAGCGCCTCGAAGACCGGAAGCGCCTCCGGCGGCAGGTCCACCGCTGCGGCGGGCTTCTTCGAAGAGCTCCGCGGCGCCCGCACCGGCTTCTCCGGCTCCGTCCGCATCCGGACCTCGCGCCGGCCGCCGAGCACCTCCGCGCTCACCTCGGTCAGGACCAGCGTCCCGTACTCCCCCTCGACCGCGAGCAGCCCCTGGGCGAGCAACTGCCGCACCACGCCCCGCCATTGGGGCTCGGACAGCTCTTCCCCGATGCCGAAGACGGACAGCGCGTCATGGTCGAACTGGATGATCTTCGCGGTCCTGCGGCCGAGCAGAATGTCGATGATCTGGCCCGCGCCGAACTTCTGACCCCGCTCCCGCTGAAGGCGCACGACGGTGGAGAGCACCTTCTGCGCGGCCACCGTGCCGTCCCACGTCTGCGGCGGGGTCAGGCAGGTGTCGCAGTTCCCGCAGTTCTCGGACGAGGCTTCCTGGCCGAAGTAGCCGAGGAGTTGGGCCCGCCGACACGAGGCGGTCTCGCAGAGCGCCAGCATCGCGTCGAGGTGGGCGGCCGCCCGGCGCCGGAACGCCTCGTCACCCTCACCGCCCTGGATCAACTTCCGCTGCTGGACGACGTCTTGGAGCCCGTACGCCATCCAGGCGGTCGAGGCCAGCCCGTCGCGCCCGGCGCGGCCGGTCTCCTGGTAGTAGCCCTCGACCGACTTGGGCAGGTCGAGGTGGGCGACGAAGCGCACGTCCGGCTTGTCGATGCCCATGCCGAAGGCGATGGTCGCCACCACGACCAGGCCGTCCTCCCTCAGGAAGCGCGACTGGTTGAGCGCGCGCGTCCCGGAGTCGAGACCCGCGTGGTACGGGACGGCCTGCACCCCGTTGTCGCTCAGGTACTGCGCGGTCTTCTCCACGGAGGCACGCGAGAGGCAGTAGACGATGCCCGCGTCGCCGTCGTGCTCCTCCTTGAGGAAGGTGAGGAGCTGCTTCTTCGGCTCGCTCTTGGGCACGATGCGGTACTGGATGTTCGGCCGGTCGAAGCTCGCCACGAAGTGCCGGGCGTCCGGCATGCCGAGGCGCTGGGTGATCTCACGGTGGGTGGCGTCCGTGGCGGTCGCGGTGAGCGCGATGCGCGGCACGTCCGGCCAGCGCTCGCCCAGCAGGGACAGGGCGAGGTAGTCGGGGCGGAAGTCGTGGCCCCACTGGGCGACGCAGTGCGCCTCGTCGATCGCGAAGACGGAGATCTTGGCGCGGGAGAGCAGGTCGAGGGTGGCCTCCACGCGGAGCCGCTCGGGCGCCAGGTACAGCAGGTCGAGCTCGCCGGCGAGCAGCTCGGCCTCGACGGTGCGGCGCTCGTCGAAGTCCTGCGTGGAATTGATGAACCCGGCGCGCACGCCGAGCGCGCGCAGCGCGTCCACCTGGTCCTGCATCAGGGCGATGAGGGGGGAGATCACGACGCCCGTACCGGGCCTGACCAGGGCGGGGATCTGGTAGCAGAGCGACTTTCCGCCGCCGGTGGGCATGAGCACGACGGCGTCGCCGCCCGCCACGACGTGCTCGATCACCTCGCCCTGGGCTCCGCGGAAGGCCTCGTATCCGAAGACCCGGTGCAGTGTCTGCAGGGCTTCGGTCTCCGCGGTCACCGTCTGTGTCCCGCCCGTTCCGCTCATCGGTCTGTCCCCCGCGTTGGTCCGTCTGCTGCCTCACCGTTCACCCTCGCAACGATAGGCGCCCCGGCCGACACCCCCGTGAGTTATCCACAGCCCCGCCCGGATTCCGCGAGCCGCGCCGCGAGGCCCTCCGGGGGTGGGAAGGGGGGCCGGGGCTTCGCCCCGGCCCCCGGCGGGGGAATTCGTTCGACTGCGAGCCGTCTCTGGCTGGTCGCGCAGTTCCCCGCGCCCCTGGCAGGGTTGTGCTGGCCAGTACCGGCGGCGAACGGGGTCTGGGGCAGAGCCCCAGGAAACGGTCTCAGCTAGCCCCATCCCCCGGACGGTCTCGGGAAGGGGCGGGGTGGGGAAGCAAAAGGGCCCCGCCGCCACCCACCCGCGCCGAGGCCCCGCCCACCCCCACCTCCTACCGCACAAACACCCCCGCACTGTGCGCAAGGTCAAGGAAGTACTGCGGCGCCACACCCAGCACCAGCGTCACAGCCACCCCTACCGCAATCGCCGTCATCGTCAGCGGCGACGGCACCGCCACCGTCGGCCCATCCGCCTTCGGCTCGCTGAAGAACATCAGCACGATCACCCGGATGTAGAAGAACGCGGCGACCGCCGAGGACACCACACCGACCACGACCAGCGCCCCGGCACCCCCCTCCGCCGCCGCCTTGAACACGGCGAACTTTCCGGAGAAGCCGGAGGTCAGCGGGATGCCCGCGAAGGCGAGCAGGAAGACCGCGAAGACCGCGGCGACCAGCGGCGAGCGCCGGCCGAGCCCCGCCCACTTGGACAGGTGCGTCGCCTCGCCGCCCGCGTCCCGCACCAGCGTGACCACCGCGAACGCGCCGATCGTCACGAAGGAGTACGCCCCGAGGTAGAAGAGGACCGACGAGATGCCGTCCGCGTTGGTCGCGATGACACCGGCCAGGATGAACCCGGCGTGGGCGATCGAGGAGTACGCGAGCAGCCGCTTGATGTCGGTCTGGGTGATCGCGACGACCGCGCCGCCCAGCATCGTGATGATCGCGACGCCCCACATCACCGGCCGCCAGTCCCAGCTCATGCCGGGCAGCACCACGTACAGGAGGCGGAGCAGGGCGCCGAAGGCCGCGACCTTCGTGGCCGCCGCCATGAAGCCGGTGACCGGCGTCGGCGCGCCCTGGTAGACGTCCGGCGTCCACATGTGGAAGGGCACCGCCCCGACCTTGAACAGCAGGCCCATCAGGAGCATCGCGCCGCCGATGAGCAGCAGCGCGTCGTTGCCCATGGTGCCGGCGAGCGCCGGGTCCACGTTCTGCACCGAGCCGCTGACGACGTCGGCGATCGTGGCGTACGAGACGGAGCCCGCGTAGCCGTACAGGAGCGCGATGCCGAAGAGCAGGAAGGCCGAGGAGAACGCGCCGAGCAGGAAGTACTTGACCGCCGCTTCCTGCGACATGAGCCGCTTGCGGCGGGCAAGCGCGCACAGCAGGTAGAGCGGGAGGGAGAAGACCTCAAGGGCCACGAACAGGGTCAGCAGGTCGTTCGCCGCCGGGAAGACCAGCATGCCGGAGACCGCGAACAGGGCCAGCGGGAAGACCTCGGTCGTGGTGAACCCGGCCTTGACCGCGGCCTTTTCGCTGTCGCTGCCCGGCACGGAGGCCGCCTGCGCGGCGAAGGAGTCGACCTTGTTGCCGTGCGCCACCGGGTCCAGGCGCCGCTCGGCGAAGGTGAAGACCGCAACGATCGAGGCCAGGAGAATGGTGCCTTGCAGGAAGAGCGCCGGGCCGTCCACCGCGATCGCGCCCATGGCCGCGATGTGGGCCTTGGTCGTGCCGTAGCCGCCGGCCGCGAGGCCGACCACCGCGGCGAACGCGGCGGCGAGCGCGACCACCGACAGGAACACCTGCACGTAGTAGCGGCTGCGGCGTGGGACGAAGGCCTCCACGAGGATGCCGAGGACCGCCGCGCCCACCACGATCAGCGTGGGTGCGAGCTGGGCGTACTCGATGTGCGGCGCGGGGATCTTGTCCAGCTTTCCCTCGGCCGCCGTGGTCCACAGGCTGTGGACAGCTGATGAGCTCACTTGGCCGCCTCCACCACCGGGTTGGGGTCCTTCTTCTGTACGTCCGACATGGTCTGGCGGACCGCCGGGTTGACGATGTCCGTCAGCGGCTTCGGGTAGACGCCGAGGAAGATCAGCAGCGCGATCAGCGGGGCCACCACGAGCAGTTCACGGACCTTGAGGTCCGGCATGCCCTGGACCTCGGCCTTGACCGGGCCGGTCATCGTCCGCTGGTAGAGGACGAGGACGTAGAGCGCGGCAAGGACGATGCCGAGGGTCGCGACCACTCCGGCGACCGGGTAGCGGCTGAACGTGCCCACCAGGACCAGGAATTCACTCACGAAGGGAGCGAGACCCGGCAGGGAGAGCGTGGCCAGACCGCCGATCAGGAACGTGCCGGCGAGCACCGGGGCGACCTTCTGCACGCCGCCGTAGTCCGAGATGAGCCGGGAGCCGCGGCGCGAGATCAGGAAGCCGGCCACCAGCATCAGCGCGGCCGTCGAGATCCCGTGGTTGATCATGTAGAGCGTGGCGCCGGACTGGCCCTGGCTGGTCATCGCGAAGATGCCCATGATGATGAAGCCGAAGTGCGAGATCGACGCGTACGCCACCAGGCGCTTGATGTCGCGCTGGCCGACCGCGAGCAGCGCCCCGTAGATGATGCTGATCACGGCGAGCACCACGATCACCGGCGTCGCCCACTTGCTGGCCTCCGGGAAGAGCTGGAGGCAGAAGCGCAGCATCGCGAACGTGCCGACCTTGTCGACGACCGCGGTGATCAGCACGGCGACCGGGGCGGTCGCCTCGCCCATCGCGTTGGGCAGCCAGGTGTGCAGCGGCCACAGCGGGGCCTTCACCGCGAAGGCGAAGAAGAAGCCGAGGAACAGCAGGCGCTCGGTGTTGGTCGCCATGTCGAGCGAGCCGCTCGCGCGGGCCTCGGCGATCTCGCTGAGCGAGAACGAGCCCGCCACCACGTACAGGCCGATGACGGCGGCCAGCATGATCAGGCCGCCGACCAGGTTGTAGAGCAGGAACTTGACGGCCGCGTACGAGCGTTGGGTCGCCGCCGCCTCGTCGCCCTGCGCGTGCGCCCGGTCGCCGAAGCCTCCGATGAGGAAGTACATCGGGATGAGCATGGCTTCGAACAGGATGTAGAAGAGGAAGACGTCGGTGGCCTCGAAGGAGAGCACCACCATCGCCTCGACGGCGAGGATCAGGGCGAAGAAGCCCTGGGTGGGCCGCCAGCGGCTGCTGTTCGTCTCCAGGGGGTCGGCGTCGTGCCAGCCCGCCGCGATGATGAACGGGATGAGCAGCGCGGTGAGCCCGATGAGGGCGACCCCGATGCCGTCGACGCCCAGTTCGTAGCGGACTCCGAAGTCCTTGATCCAGGAGTGGGACTCGGTCAACTGGTAGCGGGCGCCGCCCGGTTCGAACCGTACGAGCTGGATCGCGGCCAGCGCCAGGGTGCCGACAGAGACCAGCAGGGCCAGCCACTTGGCGGCGGTCCGCCGGGCCGCCGGGACGGCCGCGGTGGCGACCGCACCGAGCGCCGGGAGGGCCGCCGTCGCGGTGAGGAGGGGGAAGGACATTGCGTTACACCGCCCTCATCAGCAGAGTCGCGGCGATGATCACCACAGCACCTCCGAACATCGAGACCGCGTAGCTGCGGGCGAAGCCGTTCTGCAGCTTGCGCAGCCGGCCGGAGAGCCCGCCGACCGAGGCGGCGGTTCCATTGACGACTCCGTCGACCAGGCTGTGGTCGAGGTAGACGAGCGAGCGGGTGAGGTGTTCGCCGCCGCGGACCAGGACCACATGGTTGAAGTCGTCCTGGAGCAGGTCGCGGCGGGCGGCCCGGGTGAGCAGCGAGCCGCGCGGGGCGACGACCGGAACGGGTCCCCGGCCGTACTGGGCGATGGCGAGGCCCACGCCGATCAGCAGGCAGACGATGGTGGCGGCGGTGACCGTCCACTCCCCCACCGGGGAGTCGCCGTGGCTGAAGGACGTGATCGGCTCCAGCCACTTCACGAACCGGTCGCCGATGCCGAAGATGCCGCCCGCGAAGACCGAGCCGAAGGCGAGCACGATCATGGGGATCGTCATGGACTTCGGGGACTCGTGCGGGTGCGGCGCGTCGTGGGCGCCGTGCGTCTCGGCGGCGGGCTCCACGCTCGGCTGGTCCGGCGGGGGGGTCTTCGCGTGCTTCCAGCGCTCCTCGCCGAAGAAGGTCAGGATCATCACGCGCGTCATGTAGTACGCGGTGATCGCGGCGCCGAGCAGGGTGACCGCGCCGAGGATCCAGCCCTCGGTGCCGCCCTTGGCGAACGCCGCCTCGATGATCTTGTCCTTGGAGAAGAAGCCGGACAGGCCCGGGAAGCCGATGATGGCGAGGTAGCCGAGGCCGAAGGTGACGAAGGTGACCGGCATGTACTTGCGCAGGCCGCCGTACTTGCGCATGTCGACCTCGTCGTTCATGCCGTGCATGACCGAGCCGGCACCGAGGAAGAGCCCGGCCTTGAAGAAGCCGTGCGTGACCAGGTGCATGATCGCGAAGGCGTAGCCGATCGGGCCGAGGCCGGTGGCCAGGATCATGTAGCCGATCTGCGACATCGTCGAGCCGGCCAGGGCCTTCTTGATGTCGTCCTTGGCGCAACCGACGATCGCACCGAACAGGAGCGTGACCGCGCCCACGACCACGACCGCCGTCTGCACGTCGGGCACCGCGTTGAAGACCGCGCCGGAGCGGGTGATCAGGTAGACGCCCGCGGTCACCATGGTCGCCGCGTGGATCAGGGCCGAGACCGGGGTCGGGCCCTCCATCGCGTCGCCGAGCCAGGACTGCAGCGGCACCTGCGCCGACTTGCCGCAGGCGGCGAGCAGCAGCATCAGGCCGATGGCGGTGTTGCGCCCCGAGCTCGCGCCGTCCGCGCCGCCGAGGACGGCGGGGAAGGCGAACGAGCCGAACGTCGTGAACATCACCATGATGGCGATGGACAGGCCCATGTCGCCGACCCGGTTGACCAGGAAGGCCTTCTTGGCGGCGGTCGCCGCGCTGGGCTTGTGCTGCCAGAAGCCGATGAGCAGGTAGGACGCGAGGCCCACGCCCTCCCAACCGACGTACAGCAGAAGGTAGTTGTCGGCGAGGACCAGGAGCAGCATCGCCGCGAGGAACAGGTTGAGGTAGCCGAAGAAGCGGCGGCGGTTCTCGTCGTGCTCCATGTAGCCGATCGAGTAGATGTGGATCAGCGTGCCCACACCGGTGATCAGCAGGACGAAGGTCATCGAGAGCTGGTCGAGGTGGAAGCCGACGTCGGCCTGGAAGCCCTCGACCGGAACCCAGCTGAACAGGTGCTTGGTCACCGTGCGGTGGCCGGCCGAGCGGTCCAGCATGTCGACGAAGAGCACCGCGCCGAGGACGAAGGACGCGCCGGCGAGCAGCGTGCCCAGCCAGTGGCCGATCCCGTCCAGTCTCCGGCCGCCGCACAGCAGTACGGCCGCTCCGAGCAGAGGCGCCGCGATGAGCAGCGCAATGAGGTTGTCCACGATTCAGCGACCCCTTACAGCTTCATCAGGCTGGCGTCGTCGACCGAGGCCGAGTGGCGGGAACGGAAGAGCGACACGATGATCGCGAGCCCGACGACGACCTCCGCGGCGGCGACGACCATCGTGAAGAACGCGATGACCTGGCCGTCGAGGTTGCCGTGCAGCCGGGAGAAGCAGACGAACGCGAGGTTGCAGGCGTTGAGCATCAGCTCGACGCACATGAAGACCACGATCGCGTTCCGCCTGATGAGCACTCCGGCGGCGCCGATGGTGAACAACAGGGCTGCCAGATAGAGGTAGTTGACCGGATTCACTTGACCGCCTCCTCGTCCCGGCCGAGCCGCTCCTCGGAGCGCTGCTCCAGCGCCTTGAGGTCGGCGAGCGCCTCGCTGGACACGTCACGGATCTGGCCGCGGCCGCGCAGTGTCTGGTTGACGGTGAGCTCCGAGGGCGTGCCGTCGGGGAGCAGCCCCGCGATGTCCACCGCGTTGTGCCGGGCGTAGACGCCGGGGGCGGGCAGCGGGGGCAGGTGCTTGCCGCGTACGCGCTCCTCGGACATCTCCCGCTGGGTCTTGGCGCGTTCGGTGCGCTCCCGGTGGGTGAGCACCATCGCGCCGACCGCCGAGGTGATGAGCAGGGCGCCGGTGATTTCGAAGGCGAAGACGTACTTGGTGAAGATCAGGGTGGCAAGACCCTCGACGTTTCCGTTGGCGTTGGCCTGGCCGAGCCCGTTGAAGCTCTTCAATGAGGCGTTGCCGATGCCGGCGACGAGGAGCACCCCGAAGCCGAGCCCACAGGCCGCGGCCCACCAGCGCTGCCCCTTGATGGTCTCCCTCAGCGAGTCCGCGGCCGTGACGCCGACCAGCATGACGACGAAGAGGAACAGCATCATGATCGCGCCGGTGTAGACGACGATCTGGACGACGCCCAGGAAGTACGCCCCGTTGGCGAGGTAGAAGACCGCGAGGATGATCATGGTTCCGGCCAGGCAGAGCGCGCTGTGCACGGCCTTCTTCATGAGGATCGTGCACAGGGCGCCGATCACGGCGACCGTGCCGAGCACCCAGAACTGGAAGGCCTCACCGGTCGAGGTGTGCGAGGCGGCCGCGGCAAGCAGCTCGGCGGGCGCGCTCATGCCCCCACCACCTTGCCGGACGCGGGCTCGTCCTCACCGAAGGTGGAGGCCGCCTCCTGGGGCCGCTCCCCCTTGCTGAGCGCCACTTGGCGGACGGTGCCGGGCGCGGCCTCGGTGACCAGGCCCCGGTAGTAGTCCTGCTCGTCCATGCCCGGGTAGATCGCGTGCGGGGTGTCGACCATGGTGGTGTCGTCGAGCCCGGCGAGCAGCTGCTCCTTGGTGTAGATCAGGTTCTCGCGGGAGGAGTCGGCCAGTTCGAACTCGTTGGTCATCGTCAGCGCCCTGGTCGGGCAGGCTTCGATGCACAGGCCGCACAGGATGCAGCGGGCATAGTTGATCTGGTAGACGCGGCCGTAGCGCTCGCCCGGCGAGTAGCGCTCCTCGTCCGTGTTGTCCGCGCCTTCCACATAGATGGCGTCGGCGGGACAGGCCCAGGCGCACAGCTCGCAGCCGACGCACTTCTCCAGGCCGTCCGGATGCCGGTTGAGCTGATGGCGGCCGTGGAAGCGCGGCGCGGTGATCTTCTGCTGTTCCGGATACTGCTCGGTCAGCCGCTTCTTGAACATGGCCTTGAAGGTCACGCCGAAGCCGGCCACGGGATTGAGGAACTTCTCCCCCGACTCCCCGGGCTTCCCTGACTCCCCGGGCATCCCCGGCTCTCCAGGCTTCCCCGACTTACCGGTCGATGACTCAGACACCGTCGTCCTCCCTTCCTTCTCGGTCACTCTCAGTATCGACCCCACCACTGACAATCAACTCGCGCTCTTGGCGCGGCCGTCGGCGGGGTACGGGCGGAAGGGTCTGGCCGGGCAGCGGGGGCACCGGGAATCCGCCGGCCATCGGGTCGAACGCCGCGGGCGGCGCCGTCGCCTGCGCCTCCTCCTTCTTGCCGCGGAAGATGTCCGCGACGAAGGAGAGCAGCAGCACCGCGATCACCGCGCCGCCGACGTACAGCACGATCTTCGAGAAGTCGTAGCCCTCGTTGCGCAGCGCCCGTACGGTCGCGACCAGCATCAGCCAGACCACGGAGACCGGGATGAGGACCTTCCACCCGAGCTTCATCAGCTGGTCGTAGCGGACCCGGGGCAGGGTGCCGCGCAGCCAGATGAAGAAGAAGAGCAGCAGCTGGACCTTGATGACGAACCAGAGCATCGGCCACCAGCCGTGGTTCGCGCCCGCCCAGAAGGTGCTGATGGGCCAGGGGGCGCGCCAGCCGCCGAGGAAGAGGGTGACCGAGACGGCCGAGACGGTGACCATGTTGACGTACTCGGCGAGCATGAACATCGCGAACTTGATGGACGAGTACTCGGTGTTGAAGCCGCCGACCAGGTCGCCCTCGGACTCCGGCATGTCGAACGGCGCCCGGTTGGTCTCGCCGACCATCGTGACGATGTAGATGATGAAGGAGACCGGAAGCAGCACGATGTACCAGCGGTCACCCTGCGCCTCTACGATCTTCGAGGTCGACATCGACCCCGAGTAGAGGAACACCGAGGCGAAGGCCGCGCCCATGGCGATCTCGTACGAGATCATCTGCGCGCACGAGCGAAGTCCGCCGAGCAGCGGGTACGTCGAGCCGGACGACCAGCCGGCGAGCACGATGCCGTAGATGCCGACCGAGGCCACGGCCAAGACGTACAGCATGGCGATCGGCAGGTCGGTGAGCTGCATCGTGGTGCGGTGACCGAAGATCGACACCTCGTTGCCCGAGGGCCCGAACGGGATCACGGCGATCGCCATGAACGCCGGGATCGCGGCGATGATCGGGGCGAGGACGTAGACGACCTTGTCGGCCCGCTTGACGATGACGTCTTCCTTCAGCATCAGCTTGATGCCGTCGGCGAGCGACTGGAGCATGCCCCAGGGGCCGTGCCGGTTGGGGCCGATGCGCAGCTGCATCCAGGCGACGACCTTGCGCTCCCACACGATGGAGAACAGCACGGTCACCATCAGGAACGCGAAGCAGAAGACGGCCTTGACGACGACGAGCCACCAGGGGTCGCGGCCGAACAGGGAGAGGTCCTCCGCAGCGAGCGTGATCACGCCTCCACCACCTCCGAGGGGGCTTCCGTAACGGCCGGGCCGATGCGGACGACCTGGCCGGGGACCGCGCCGGTGTCGGCGGTGACGCCGCCTCCGACGGAGTTCAGCGGCAGCCACACCACCCGGTCGGGCATCTCGCTGACCTGGAGCGGGAGTTGGACGTGGCCGGCCGGTCCGGTGACCTCAAGGAGGTCGCCGTCCTTGACGCCGGACTCGGCCGCCGTGGTCGCGGAGAGCCTGGCGACGGCCGCGTGTCGGGTGCCGGCCAGCGCCTCGTCGCCCTGCTGGAGGCTGCCTTGGTCGAGCAGCATCCGGTGACCGGCGAGGACCGCCTCGCCCAGGGCGGGCCTCGGCAGCGCCTGCGCCGACTCCAGGGGCTCGCTCGCGCGCGGCCCGTCCCAGGTGCCGAGCCGCGTCATCTCGCCGCGTACGGCACGGACATCGGGCAGGGCGAAATGGACATCCAAGGCGTCGGCCAGCATGTGGAGCACCCGCGCGTCCGTGGGCGCCGGGGTGCGGGTCAGCTGCTCCGGCTTCAGCGCGGCCTCGAACAGGCGCGCCCTGCCTTCCCAGTTGAGGAAGGTGCCGGACTTCTCGGCGACGGCCGCGACCGGCAGGACCACGTCCGCGTGGGCGGTGACCTCGGTGGGCCGCAGCTCCAGGCTGACCACGAAGGCCTCTGCGAGGGCCTCGCGGGCGCGCGCCGGGTCCGGCAGATCGGCCGGGTCGACGCCCGCGACGAGCAGCGCGCCCAGTTCGCCGGTGGCCGCGGCCTCGACGATCTGGCCGGTGTCGCGCCCGTAGCGGTGCGGGAGTTCGCGTACGCCCCAGGCCGAGGCGACCTCTTCGCGGGCGCGCGGGTCGGTGGCCGGGCGGCCGCCGGGCAGCAGCGACGGGATCGCGCCCGCCTCGACCGCGCCGCGCTCCCCGGCCCGGCGCGGGATCCACACCAGTTCGGCGCCGGTCGCCGAGGCCGTGCGTACGGCGGCGGTCAGCGCGCCGGGCACCGCCGCGAGCCGTTCACCGACGACGAGGACGGCGCCCGGGGAGCGCAGTGCCTCGGCCGCCTTGGCGCCGTCGGCGTCCAGGCCGACGCCGCCCGCGAGCGCGTCCAGCCACTCGGTCTCGGTGCCGGGTGCGGCGGGCAGCAGCGTGCCGCCCGCCTTGTGCAGGCCGCGCGTCATGTGGGTGGCGAGCGAGAAGGTGCGCTGGCCGTGCTTGCGCCAGGCCTTGCGGAGCCGCAGGAAGACGCCGGGCGCCTCCTCCTCGGATTCGAACCCGGCGAGCAGGACGGCCGGCGCCTTCTCCAGGGAGGTGTAGGTGGCGCCCCGCCCGTCGAGGTCCCGGCCGTGTCCGGCGACCCGGGCCGCCAGGAAGTCGGCCTCCTCGGCGGAGTGCACGCGGGCCCGGAAGTCGACGTCGTTGGTGTCGAGGGCGATCCGCGCGAACTTGGCGTAGGCGTACGCGTCCTCGACGGTCAGCCGACCGCCGGCGAGCACCCCGGCCCGGCCGCGCGCGGCGGCGAGTCCGGCGGCGGCCGCCTCAAGCGCCTCGGGCCAGCTGGCCGGTTCGAGTTCACCGGTCTCCGAGTCGCGCACCAGGGGCGTGGTCAGACGGTCCGCCTTCTGCGCGTACCGGAATCCAAACCTGCCCTTGTCGCAGATCCACTCCTCGTTGACCTCGGGGTCGTCGGCCGCCAGGCGCCGCATGACCTTGCCGCGCCGGTGGTCGGTGCGGGTCGCGCAGCCGCCCGCGCAGTGCTCGCACACCGACGGCGACGACACGAGGTCGAAGGGCCGGGAGCGGAAGCGGTACGCCGCCGAGGTCAGCGCGCCGACGGGGCAGATCTGGATGGTGTTTCCGGAGAAGTACGACTCGAACGGGTCGCCCTGCCCCGTGCCGACCTGCTGGAGCGCGCCCCGCTCGATCAGCTCGATCATGGGGTCGCCGGCGATCTGGTTGGAGAACCGGGTGCAGCGGGCGCACAGCACGCAGCGCTCGCGGTCCAGGAGCACTTGGGTGGAGATCGGGACCGGCTTCTCATAGGTGCGTTTCTTGCCTTCGAAACGTGAATCCGTGTCACCGACCTGCATCGCCTGGTTCTGCAGCGGGCACTCGCCGCCCTTGTCGCAGACCGGGCAGTCCAACGGGTGGTTGATCAGGAGGAGTTCCATCACTCCGCGCTGGGCCTTCTCGGCGACCGGCGAGGAGAGCTGGGACTTGACCACCATGCCGTCGGTGCAGGTGATGGTGCAGGACGCCATCGGCTTGCGCTGGCCCTCGACCTCGACGATGCACTGGCGGCAGGCGCCGGCCGGGTCGAGCAGCGGGTGGTCGCAGAACCGCGGGATCTCGATGCCGAGCTGTTCGGCGGCGCGGATCACCAGCGTGCCCTTGGGGACGCTGATGTCGATGCCGTCGATGGTCAGCGAGACGAGATCCTCCGGCGGCACGGCCGCCTCGCCGCCCCCGGAGGAAGCGCTACTCGTCGTCACAGTCATGCGTTCACCTCCGTGCTGTCGTCCGCCCAGGCGGTGGACCTGGCGGGGTCGAAGGGGCAGCCCTTGCCCGTGATGTGCTGCTCGTACTCCTCGCGGAAGTACTTCAGCGAGGAGAAGATCGGCGAGGCGGCGCCGTCGCCGAGGGCGCAGAACGACTTGCCGTTGATGTTGTCGGCGATGTCGTTCAGCTTGTCGAGGTCGTCCATCGAGCCCTTGCCGGCCTCGATGTCGCGGAGCAACTGGACCAGCCAGTACGTCCCTTCCCGGCACGGCGTGCACTTGCCGCAGGACTCGTGGGCGTAGAACTCGGTCCAGCGGGTGACCGCCCGCACCACGCAGGTGGTCTCGTCGAAGCACTGGAGCGCCTTGGTGCCGAGCATCGAACCGGCCGCGCCCACGCCCTCGTAGTCCAGTGGCACATCGAGGTGCTCGTCGGTGAACATCGGGGTCGAAGAGCCGCCCGGCGTCCAGAACTTGAGCCGGTGGCCCTTGCGCATCCCGCCGCTCATGTCGAGCAGCTGGCGCAGCGTGATGCCGAGCGGCGCCTCGTACTGGCCGGGGCTGGTGACGTGCCCGCTGAGCGAATACAGCGTGAAGCCGGGCGACTTCTCGCTCCCCATCGACTTGAACCAGTCCTTGCCCCGGTTCAGGATCGCGGGAACCGACGCGATGGATTCCACGTTGTTGACGACAGTGGGGCACGCGTACAGACCGGCCACAGCGGGGAAGGGAGGACGCAGCCGGGGCTGGCCGCGACGGCCTTCGAGGGAGTCCAGGAGTGCGGTCTCCTCGCCACAGATGTACGCGCCCGCGCCCGCGTGCACTGTGAGTTCGAGGTCCAGACCACTGCCGAGGATGTTCCTGCCGAGGTAGCCCGCCGCGTAGGCCTCCTTCACGGCCTCGTGCAACCGCCGCAGTACGGGGACGACTTCGCCCCGCAGATAGATGAAGGCATGCGACGAACGGATCGCGTAGCAGGCGATCACGATCCCCTCGATGAGGGAATGCGGGTTGGCGAACAGGAGCGGGATGTCCTTGCAGGTCCCGGGCTCCGACTCGTCGGCGTTGACAACCAGATAATGCGGCTTGCCATCTCCCTGGGGAATGAACTGCCACTTCATCCCGGTGGGGAAGCCCGCGCCGCCACGGCCGCGCAGGCCCGAGTCCTTGACGTACGCGATGAGGTCGTCCGGCGTCATGGCGAGCGCCTTGCGCAGACCCTTGTAGCCGTCGTGGCGCCGGTAGGTCTCCAGGGTCCAGGATTCCGGCTGGTCCCAGAAGGCGGAGAGGACCGGTGACAGGAGCTTCTCAGGGCTGCTCCCGTTCCCGTTTCCTTCGATCTCGGTTGCCAAGGTCATCACTCCCCCTCCTCTGTGACCGGGCCCGCCGGGTGCTCGGGGTCGGACGCGGAGGTCTGCTGTGGTGCGTCGTGCGAGCTCAAGTGGCGGGCGCCTGGCTGGGGTTCGTCGTGGGGTTCCTCGCCGCGGGGGTGCACCACGCGCGCGCCCGGGGTCTCGCCCCTGGCGAGCCTGAGGCCGGCCAGCGAGGCCGGTCCCGCGCCGCCGGTCGCCGCGACCGCGCCGGGCCGCTCGTCGGGGAAGCCGGCCAGGATGCGCGCGGTCTCCTTGTACGTGCACAGGGGCGCGCCCCGGGTGGGCTCCACCTGGCGGCCCGCGCGCAGGTCGTCGACCAGGCGCTTGGCACTCTCGGGCGTCTGGTTGTCGAAGAACTCCCAGTTGACCATCACGACGGGTGCGAAGTCGCAGGCGGCATTGCACTCGATGTGTTCGAGGGTGACCTTGCCGTCGTCGGTCGTCTCGTTGTTGCCGACGCCCAGGTGCCGCTTGAGCTCGTCGAAGATGGCGTCGCCGCCCATCACCGCGCACAGCGTGTTGGTGCAGACGCCGACCTGGTACTCGCCCGACGGCTTGCGCCGGTACATGGAGTAGAAGGTGGCCACGGCCGTGACCTCGGCCGTGGTCAGCTCCAGGAGGTCCGCGCAGAAGGCCATGCCGGTGCGCGAGACGAAGCCTTCCTCCGCCTGGACGAGGTGGAGGAGCGGCAGCAGCGCGGAGCGGCTGTCGGGGTAGCGGGCGACGATCTCCTTGCCGTCCGCTTCGAGCCGGGCGCGTACGTCGGCCGGGTAGCCGGGCGCGGGCAGTTGAGGCATGCCCAATTGGATGTCTGTCACCGGTCGACGCCTCCCATCACGGGGTCGATGGACGCGACGGCGACGATGACGTCGGCGACCTGGCCGCCCTCGCACATGGCCGCCATGGCCTGCAGGTTGGTGAAGGACGGGTCGCGGAAGTGGACCCGGTAGGGGCGGGTGCCGCCGTCGGAGACGACGTGCACGCCGAGTTCGCCCTTGGGCGACTCGACGGCCACGTAGGCCTGTCCGGCGGGAACCCGGAAGCCCTCGGTCACCAGCTTGAAGTGGTGGATCAGGGACTCCATCGAGGTGCCCATGATCTTCTTGATGTGGTCGAGGGAGTTGCCGAGTCCGTCCGGGCCGAGCGCGAGCTGCGCGGGCCAGGCGATCTTCTTGTCCTCGACCATGACCGGGCCCGGCTGGAGCCGGTCCAGGCACTGCTCGACGATCCTGAGCGACTGGCGCATCTCCTCCAGGCGGACCAGGAAGCGGCCGTAGGCGTCGCAGGTGTCGGCGGTCGGGATGTCGAACTCGTAGTTCTCGTAGCCGCAGTACGGGTCGGTCTTGCGCAGGTCGTGCGGCAGACCGGCCGAGCGCAGGATCGGCCCGGTGGCGCCGAGCGCCATGCAGCCGGTCAGGTCGAGGTATCCGACGTCCTGCATGCGGGCCTTGAAGATGGGGTTGCCCGTGGCGAGCTTGTCGTACTCGGGCAGGTTCTTCTTCATGGTCTTCACGAACTCGCGGATCTGGTCCACCGCGCCCGGGGGCAGATCCTGGGCGAGTCCGCCGGGGCGGATGAACGCGTGGTTCATCCGCAGGCCGGTGATCAACTCGTAGAGGTCGAGAATGAGTTCACGATCCCGGAAGCCGTAGATCATGATCGTGGTCGCGCCGAGCTCCATGCCGCCGGTCGCGATGCACACCAGGTGCGAGGAGAGCCGGTTGAGTTCCATGAGCAGGACCCGGATGACCGTGGCCCGGTCGGGGATCTGGTCGGTGATGCCGAGAAGCTTCTCGACGCCGAGGCAGTACGCCGTCTCGTTGAAGAACGACGTCAGGTAGTCCATGCGCGTGACGAAGGTGGTGCCCTGCGTCCAGGTCCGGAATTCGAGGTTCTTCTCGATGCCGGTGTGCAGATAACCGATTCCGCAGCGGGCCTCGGTGACGGTCTCGCCGTCGATCTCCAGGATCAGCCGGAGCACGCCGTGCGTGGAGGGGTGCTGGGGACCCATGTTGACGACGATGCGCTCGTCGTCGGCCTTGGCCGCGGACTGGACGACCTCGTCCCAGTCGCCGCCGGTGACTGTATATACAGTCCCCTCGGTGGTCTCACGGGCAGACGCGTGGGACGTTCCGTTCGATGTGGACATCAGCTGTACGACCTCCGCTGGTCCGGAGCCGGGATCTGGGCGCCCTTGTACTCGACCGCGATGCCGCCGAGGGGGTAGTCCTTGCGCTGCGGGAAGCCCTGCCAGTCGTCCGGCATCATGATCCGGGTGAGGGCGGGGTGGCCGTCGAAGACGATGCCGAAGAAGTCGTACGTCTCGCGCTCGTGCCAGTCGTTGGTCGGGTAGACCTCGACGAGCGAGGGGATGTGCGGATCGCTGTCGGGGGCGCTGACTTCGAGCCGGATCAGCCGGCCGTGGGTCAGGGACCGCAGGTGGTAGACGGCGTGCAGTTCACGCCCTCTGTCCCCGAGGAAGTGGACCCCGCTGACGCCCGTACAGAGCTCGAAGCGCAGGGCGGGGTCGTCGCGCAGGGTGCGGGCGACCCGCGGGAGGTGCTCGCGCGCGATGTGGAAGGTGAGCTCACCGCGGTCGACGACCGTCTTCTCGATGGCGTTCCCGGGGAGCAGGTCCTGCTCCTCCAGGGCGCCTTCGAGTTCGTCGGCCACCTCGTCGAAGTAGCCGCCGTACGGCCGCGAGGAGGCGCCCGGCAGCGTCACGGTGCGGACGAGACCGCCGTAGCCGCTGGTGTCGCCGCCGTTCGCGGCGCCGAACATGCCCTTGCGTACGCCGATGACCTCGCCGGTGTCGTCGCGCTGGGCGGGCACGCCGTTCTGTTGGGGGGTGTCCGGAGTATCGGGAGAGCTCACCGCAGCAGCCCCTTCATCTCAATGGTGGGGAGCGCCTTGAGGGCCGCCTCCTCCGCCTCGCGGGCCGCCTCCTCCTGATTGACCCCGAGCTTGGAGCCCTGGATCTTCTGGTGGAGCTTGAGGATGGCGTCGAGCAGCATCTCGGGCCGGGGTGGGCAACCGGGCAGGTAGATATCTACCGGGACAATATGGTCAACACCTTGAACAATTGCGTAATTGTTAAACATTCCGCCCGAAGATGCGCAAACCCCCATGGAAATCACCCACTTGGGGTTGGGCATCTGGTCGTAGACCTGCCGAAGGACCGGCGCCATCTTCTGGCTGACCCGGCCGGCCACGATCATCAGGTCGGCCTGGCGCGGGGAGCCACGGAAGACCTCCATGCCGAAGCGGGCCAGGTCGTAGCGGCCCGCGCCCGTCGTCATCATCTCGATGGCACAGCAGGCCAGGCCGAAGGTGGCGGGGAAGACGGACGCCTTGCGCACCCAGCCCGCGGCCTGCTCAACAGTGGTCAGTACGAAGCCGCTAGGCAGTTTCTCTTCGAGTCCCATAGGTGCCCCTCAGCCCCTCAGTCCCATTCCAGGCCGCCGCGCCGCCACACATACGCGTAGGCGACGAAGACGGTGAGCACGAAGAGCAGCATCTCCACGAGCCCGAAAAGCCCCAGGGCGTCGAAGGTGACCGCCCAGGGGTAGAGGAAGACGATCTCGATGTCGAAGACGATGAAGAGCATCGCCGTCAGGTAGTACTTGATGGGGAAGCGGCCGCCGCCGGCCGGCGTGGGAGTGGGTTCGATGCCGCACTCGTACGCCTCAAGTTTCGCCCGGTTGTACCTTTTTGGGCCGATTAGCGTGGCCATGACCACGGAAAAGATCGCAAACCCTGCCCCGAGGGCGCCGAGCACGAGGATGGGCGCGTAGGCATTCACGCTCCTCGCTCCTTCCAGTCGTCCTTGACCGTTGGACCGCACAGCGGGTCTCGCGAAAACCTCACCGCCTCGCCGTTCCGCACGAAGATCGCGTACATGTGAGGCAGTTCACAAGCCCGACTGCCCCGCATCCTATGCCCGGCGGTCTGTGATCTGCGACACGGGGTGCGACAACGCCTTTGTGATCTCCACCACCTGACGAAGGATCATGAAGTCGGATGAGCGGTGATCTTCATACCCGAAGCGCCTGAGTGATCACGAGACGTGACATCCCGAGGTGTTACCGCTGGTCGGCGGCCGTCTGGCTTTATCAAGCGATGTGCGCTACAGGCAAATTGGCGGTGGACGGGCGTCCGGTGATAAGCGGGCGCCCGTCACCCCCGAGAGGGACTTCAGCACCCAAAGGTGGACGTGTGCACCCATTCACGAGAGCCACCCCCTCCTCCTGAGGGTCCACCCCCGCCCCCCGAGGGGCTCACCTCCGCGCACAGAGGGCCCACCTCCTCCCCCCGGCCGGCTGGATCAACCCGCGATGTGACCTGCGTCACTCGTCAACGGTCGTGGAATCAACGGGGCTTGGCCATCGACGTGAGGGGATGGTAAGCGCCGGGCAATTCGGGCGTTTCATGGAAAACACATGATCACAGCCCTGATCGCGCATGCCAGGTTTGTCCGTTACGGCGTCAATAAGTGCTGGCAAGAAGCGGATTCGGCTCTTCCGCCACCAACTGTGGCGCAGCACACGTTTCTTGAAGGGAACCCTGAACCCCTGATAGCGGTTGTACCCATGTCCCACACCGCTCACATACCCAGCCACCGGAAGCCCCGCCGCAGCGCCTCGAAGGTCTCGCTTCGGGCCGGAGTTGCCGGTGGCGTACTCAGCACCATCGCGCTGGCAGGCGCGGCCGCCCCGGCCATCGCCTCCCAGCCGGTGAACGAGACCATCGAGATGCCCACGCTGACCGGCGACCTCGCGACCACCGCGGCCGCCACGGCGCAGGCCACCAAGACGGTCGCCGCCGACCTCCAGCTCCAGGCCGCCCAGGACGCCGCCGCGTCCAGCGCCGCCAAGGACGCCAAGAAGGCGAAGGACGACGCGGAGCAGAAGGCCGCCGAGGCCAAGGCGAAGGCCGAAGCCGAGGCGAAGGCCAAGGCCGACGCCGCCGCCGAGCGCGCCTCCCGCTCGTCCGAGCGCAAGACGCTCAGCGCCTCCTCGGACAGCGGCTCCACCTCCACCGGCACGTCGTTCAAGGCCTCCAAGGCCACCGGTTCCGCCGCCGCCATCGTGAACTTCGCGCTGGCCCAGGTCGGCAAGGCGTACGTCTCCGGCGCCACCGGCTCCAGCGCGTACGACTGCTCCGGTCTCGTGCAGGCCGCCTACCGCCAGGTCGGCGTCGACCTGCCGCGCGTCTCGCAGGACCAGTCGGCCACCGGCACCCAGGTCTCGCTGTCCAACCTGCAGCCGGGCGACATCCTGTACTGGGGCAGCTCCGGCTCCGCGTACCACGTGGCGATCTACGTGGGCGGCGGCAAGTTCGTCGGCGCACAGAACCCGTCGTCCGGTGTCGTCGAGCGCAGCCTGGACTACGACCAGCCCACCGGCGCCGTCCGCGTTCTCTGAGGCGTACAGCGGCCTTCTGAGCCGTATCAGCACCGCCTGCAAGGGCCGTTGCTCCCCCGCTCGGGAGCGACGGCCCTTCGGCATGCCCGGAATGTGTTGAACTCTGCCTGTTCCGGGGCAGCATGCACATATCAGGGGGTGCGTGCATGGATGAGCAGGCGCGGGACTCGGAACCGCAGTCGTACGAGGTCTACGCCGACGGGCTCGGCATGTTCGCCGCGATCGGGACCGTGTTCGTGCTGCTCGGCCTGTGGATGCTGACCGGCATCCGGCCCTGGGACGGGCCCGTCGACTGGGCCAAACTCGCCTTCGGTTGGGGTTTCGCCCTGTTCGTCCTGAGCGCCGGCGCGTTCCTGGTCCTGGCGTGCGTGTACGGCGCGGTGCGCCCGGTCATCCGGGCGGACGCGGCGGGGATACACCTCGCCACGCGCTTCGACGCGCCCTGGGCGGAGGTCCGGGAGATCGAGGTCGGCACCGTGGCGATCTGGGAGCACGGCGACGAGAGCCACGCGGGCGGCTACGAGCACCATCGCGCGGTGTGGGTGACGCTGCACAGCGGCAAACGGCACGAATACATAGCCCGCCGCCAGGGCGGGGACCTCTCCGCGGACGAACTGCGCACCGGTCTGTCCCGGTTCGCCGGAGAAGTCCCCGTCCGGTGGACGGACGAGGTGGAGCGGCGCTTCTAGCGACGCGGCGAGGGCCCTGACTCAGGCCTTGGGAGCCACCTTGGAGAGGCCGTTGATGATGCGGTCCATCGCGTCGCCGCCCGTCGGGTCGGTCAGGTTGGCCAGCATCTTCAGCGTGAACTTCATCAGCATCGGGTGCGTGAGCCCGCGCTGGGTCGCGATCTTCATGACCTTCGGGTTGCCGATGAGCTTCACGAAGGCGCGGCCCAGCGTGTAATAGCCGCCGTAGGTGTCCTTGAGGATCTTCGGGTAGGCGTGCAGGGCCAGTTCGCGCTGGGACGGGGTCGCGCGGGCGTGCGCCTGGACGATGACGTCCGCGGCGATCTGCCCCGACTCCATGGCGTAGGCGATGCCTTCGCCGTTGAACGGGTTCACCAGACCGCCCGCGTCACCGACGAGCAGCAGGCCCTTGGTGTAGTGCGGCTGGCGGTTGAAGGCCATGGGGAGGGCGGCGCCGCGGATCGGGCCCGTCATGTTCTCCGGCGTGTAGCCCCAGTCCTCGGGCATGGACGCGCACCACGCCTTGAGGATCTCGCGCCAGTCGAGCTCCCGGAACGCGGAGGACGAATTCAGGATGCCGAGGCCGACGTTGGACGTGCCGTCGCCCATGCCGAAGATCCAGCCGTAGCCGGGGAGCAGCCGCTCCTGCGGGCCGCGCCGGTCCCAGAGTTCGAGCCAGGACTCCAGGTAGTCGTCGTCGTGCCGCGGCGAGGTGAAGTAGGTCCGCACGGCCACGCCCATCGGGCGGTCCTCGCGCCGGTGCAGGCCCATGGCGAGCGAGAGCCGGGTCGAGTTGCCGTCGGCGGCGACGACGAGCGGGGCGTGGAAGGTGACCGGGGTCTTCTCCTCGCCGAGCTTGGCGTGGACGCCGGTGATGCGGCCGTTGCGCTCGTCGACGATCGGCGCGCCGACGTTGCAGCGCTCGTACAGGCGCGCCCCGGCCTTCTGCGCCTGCCGGGCGAGCTGCTCGTCGAAGTCGTCGCGCTTGCGCACGAGTCCGTAGTCCGGGTACGAGGCGAGGTCAGGCCAGTCGAGCTGGAGGCGGACGCCGCCGCCGATGATCCGCAGGCCCTTGTTCCGCAGCCAGCCCGCCTCTTCGGAGATGTCGATCCCCATCGAGACGAGCTGCTTGGTGGCGCGCGGGGTCAGCCCGTCGCCGCACACCTTCTCGCGCGGGAACGCTGTCTTCTCCAGGAGCAGCACATCGAGTCCGGCCTTGGCCAGGTAGTACGCGGTCGTCGAACCGGCCGGACCGGCCCCGACGACGATCACGTCCGCGGTGTGTTCGGAGAGCGGCTCGGTCACAGCGGGATCTCCCGAAGACTCGAATTTGCGTGCCGAGAAGCACAGGACATGTGCAGTCTATGGGTGGCTGTTGATCGACATCGCGAAGGGTTGCCACGCCATGAGCTCCGAGTCCGCCGAGTCCTCCGTACCGTCCGCCATGCCCTCTTCCGTACCGTCCTCCACGCCGCCCTCCACGCCGGAGAAGTCCCTGCCCGTGGTGCGGCTGCGCGTGCCCACCGAGGAGGACGCGTACGCCTGGCACCGGGTGTTCGACGACCCGGAGGTGATGGAGTTCCACGGCGGCCGCTCCGCGGAGGTCTCCGTGTACGAGGAACTGACCGCCCGCCAGCGCAAGCACGACGCCGAACGCGGCTTCTGCTTCTGGACGATGCTGGACGAGAACGACGAGGTCGTCGGGTTCACCGGCGCCCAGCCCTGGCCCCTGGACGACTGGGGCCCGGCGGGCGAAGTGGAGATCGGCTGGCGCCTTGGCCGAGCGCACTGGGGCCGCGGCTATGCGACGGCGGCGGCGCGGGCCACGATCGACCGCGTCCGCGCGAAGGGCCTGGACCACGTGGTCGCGATGGTCCACCCCCAGAACACCCGCTCGCTGGCGGTGACGGAACGGCTGGGAATGACCCTGTCGAGAACGTACGAGTCGCAGAGGTCGGGCGTGCAGATCCCGTGCTTCCGACTGGAACTGGTTGAGGACTGATCAGGCCTTGAAACCCCGGTGCAGCGCCACGATCCCGCCCGTCAGGTTCCGCCACGCCACCTTGGACCAGCCCGCCCCCTGGAGCCGCGCGGCGAGCGCGTCCTGGGCGGGCCAGGCCCGGATCGACTCCGCGAGGTAGACGTACGCCTCCGGGTTGGAGGACACGGCCGTGGCCACCGGCGGCAGCGCCCGCATCAGGTACTCCGTGTACACCGTCCGGAACGGCTTCCACGTCGGCTGGGAGAACTCGCAGATCACGACCCGCCCGCCGGGCTTGGTCACCCGGTACATCTCCCGCAGCGCGGCGTCCGTGTCCTGGACGTTGCGCAGCCCGAAGGAGATCGTCACCGCGTCGAACGTGTCGTCGCGGAAGGGCAGCTTCGTCGCGTCGCCCGCCGTGAACGGCATGTGGGGCTGGCGCTCCTTGCCGACCTTGAGCATCCCGAGCGAGAAGTCGCAGGGCACGGTGTAGGCGCCCGCCGCGGCGAAGGGCCGCGAGGAGGTGGCCGTGCCGGCCGCGAGGTCGAGCACCTTCTGCGCGGGCCGCGCGTCGACCGCCTTCGCGACCTCCTTGCGCCAGAGCCGGGCCTGGCCGAGGGAGAGCACGTCGTTGGTCAGGTCGTAGTGCGCGGCGACGTCGTCGAACATCGAGGCGACTTCGTGCGGCTGCTTGTCCAGGGATGCGCGGGTCACGCTTCCCATTCAAGCAGTACGTGATCCCCGGCCGGTGGCCCGGCCCTCACCCGCTCGGCCGGGCCACGTACATTCTGCTTTCCGTGCCACGGGGGCGCGGAACCACGAGAGCGGGTGCACACGACATGCGGAGTTTCCTGAGGGTGCCGGTCGCGGGGCTCGGCGCCTTGGCCGCGCTGGTGTGCGCGGGCTGCTCCTCGGCCCCGGACGCGGCCCCGAAGGCCCCGGCCGGGCCCGCCGCCGCGAACGGCCCTCTGAACAGCGCGTACTCCCCCTATGTCAGCGCGACGACGGCCTCGCCGACCGACGCCGTGGGCTCCCCGGCCGTCTACAACCTGGCGTTCGCCGTCGCCCACGGCAACACGTGCCGGGCGGTGTGGGACGACGACACGGCCATCGTGGACAGGGACGTCAAGGACCGAGCCGCCGGGCTGAAGAAGTCGGGCGCCGCGGTACGGGTGTCCTTCGGCGGGCAGGCCGGCAAGGAGCTGGCGCTCACCTGCAAGACCCCGGCCCAGCTGGCCGCCGCCTACGGCTCGGCGCTGGACGCGGTCGGGGCCGGCGAGGCCGACTTCGACATCGAGGGCGCGGCCCTCGCCGACTCCGCCGCGCTCACCCGGCGCGCGGAGGCGATAGCCCTGCTCCAGAAGCAGCGCGCCCTCAGGGTGACGTTCACGCTCGCGGTGATGCCGACGGGGCTCACGTCCCAGGGAACGGCGCTGCTCAAGTCGGCCAAGGACCACGGCGTGCAGGTCTCGGCCGTCAACGTGATGACGATGAACTACGGCACCTCCTTCGGAGGCGACATGGGCGACTACGCGGTGCGGGCCGCGACCGCCGCGCACGGCCAGCTCCAGCAGGTCCTGGGCCTCTCCGACGCGGCGGCCTGGCAGGGGCTCGGGGTCACGGCGATGATCGGCGTCAACGACGTGAAGGGCGAGACGTTCACCCTGGACGACGCCGCGAAGGTACGGAAGTTCGCCCAGGACAAGGGCGTCGGACGGCTGTCCATGTGGGTGACGTACCGGGACCAGAAGTGCGGATCCGGCGTCAACTCGGCTGTGGCGCAAGCGAGTTGCAGCGGCATCGCCCAGGAGCCGGGCGCCTTCGCGAAGGCGCTGTCGGGAAGCTGACCGGGCTCAGGGCGCGTGTCAGCCCTGACCCGCGTGTCGGGCCCTGACGGGGTTCAGGCGCAGGCCCTCACCCTCTCACCGGCGCCGGTGCACCAGCCGACCGCCGATGACGGTGGCGATGCAGGTCCCGGCGCCCTGCGCGGCCAGCGCCTCCTCGTCCGGCACGGAGAAGACCGCGAACCGGCCCGGGCCGCCCACGGCGAGCGGAGCCCGGAAGGCCTCGCTCGGCTTGGCCCCGGCGAACGGATCGAGGTCCGCCGCCCCCTCGACGGCGCCACTCGGCAGCATCTCAAGTCCCGCCCGCTGTACGGCAGTTCGTACCGCCGGGGTGACGATGGGCCCGGTCACCGCCACCACGCCGTGCGCGAGGAGCTTCTGGGTGCAGCGGCGGGCGCTGTTGCCCCGGCGGGACTCGCTCGGCGCGAGGGCGGCGAGGGCTGCGCCGGTGAGCGGTTCGGTGCCGAGCTCGTCGGCCTCGAAGGGGTCGTCCGGGAAATAGGTGCGTTCGAGCAGGGCCGCGCCGTGCCGGTTGACGAGGCCGGGCGTCAGCAAGCCGGGCCAGCGGCGGACGCGGGCGGCGGGGTGCTCGGCCGCGACGTCCTCGTAAGGCCCGATCGCGGCGATCCGGTCACCGTCGACGAGCACCGCACCGCCCGGGACCGGCTCGCGGTTCCCGGGCAGCACCAGACCGGCGGCGTGGATCGTCAGCACGTCAGGAACACGGCCTCAGTTGGAGGCGAGGAGCTTCAGCTCCGGGTGGGCGGTGCCGCCCTCGATCGCGGTCGAGGAGATGTGCGACTGGACCCGGGTGTCGACCGGGTCGTTCGCCGGGTCCTCGTGCACGACGAGGTGCTCGTAGGTGGTGGCGCGCTGGGCGGGCACCCGGTCCGCCCTGCGGATCATGTCGATCATCTCGATGAGGTTGGAGCGGTGCTTGGCCCCGGCCGACGAGACGACGTTCTCCTCCAGCATGACCGAGCCGAGGTCGTCTGCGCCGTAGTGCAGCGACAGCTGGCCGACCTCCTTGCCGGTGGTGAGCCAGGAGCCCTGGATGTGGGCGATGTTGTCGAAGAACAGCCGCGCGATGGCGATCATGCGCAGGTACTCGAAGAGCGTCGCCTGGGTGCGGCCCTTGAGGTGGTTGTTCTCCGGCTGGTACGTGTACGGGATGAACGCGCGGAAGCCGCCGGTACGGTCCTGTACGTCGCGGATCATGCGCAGGTGCTCGATGCGCTCGGCGTTGGTCTCACCCGTACCCATGAGCATGGTGGAGGTGGACTCGACGCCCAGGCCGTGCGCCGTCTCCATGATCTCCAGCCAGCGCTCGCCGGACTCCTTGAGCGGCGCGATCGCCTTGCGCGGCCGCTCGGGCAGCAGCTCGGCGCCGGCCCCGGCGAAGGAATCGAGCCCGGCGGCGTGGATGCGCGAGATGGCCTCCTCGACGGAGACCTTGGAGATGCGGGCCATGTGCTCGACCTCGGAGGCGCCGAGGGAGTGGATGACCAGCTGCGGGTAGGCCTTCTTGATCGCGGCGAAGTGCTCTTCGTAGTACTCGACGCCGAAGTCGGGGTGGTGCCCGCCCTGGAACATGATCTGGGTGCCGCCGAGCTCGACGGTCTCCGCGCAGCGGCGCAGGATGTCGTCGAGGTCGCGGGTCCAGCCCTTGGCGGTGTCCTTGGGCGCGGCGTAGAACGCGCAGAACTTGCACGCCGTCACGCAGACGTTCGTGTAGTTGATGTTCCGCTCGATGATGTACGTCGCGATGTGCTCGGTACCGGCGTAGCGGCGGCGGCGCACCGCGTCGGCGGCGGCGCCGAGCGCGTGCAGCGGCGCGGACCGGTACAGGTCGAGCGCTTCCTCCGGGGTGATCCGCCCACCCTCAGCGGCACGGTCGAGAACGGACTGAAGATCGGCCTTCTCAGTCACCGGGTGTCCCTTTCGGAGGGGTTACGGACGGGCGGATCCAGCGTACGCCAGCGGGCTTGCGCTGCTGAGCGGGGGCCAGCGGGGCTCGTTCAGCCGCCGAGCCCATGCCCGGCGAGGAGCAGCCCGCCGAACGCCCCGGCGATCATGAAGGGGCCGAGCGGGAACGCGGTCGTGCGGCTCGCCCGGCGGAACACGACGAGCCCGATGCCGTACACCGCCCCCAGGACGAGACCGAGGAGCGCCCCGGCCATCAGGACCGCCCAGCCGTACCACCCGAGCGCGAGGCCGAGCCCGAGCGCGAGTTTGACGTCGCCGAAGCCCATGCCGGCCGGGTTGATGAGGAACAGCACGAAGTACCCGCCGCCGAGCGCGAGCCCGCCGAGGAGCGCGGTGGTCCAGGACCCGGCGTGCCCGGGCAGCAGGGCCGCGAGGCCGAGCAGCACGGCGGCGGCCCCGGCCAGCGGCAGGGTGAGGACGTCGGGGAGCCTGCGTACGGTCAGGTCGACGAGGGAGAGCAGCACCGCGAACGGGGCGAGCAGCAGCCAGGCCGCGAGTTCGGGGCGGGGCCCGGTGACGGCGGCGAGGGCGGCGCAGACGAGCGCGGTGACGAGCACTGCGGTCAGCGGCGAGCCATGGTCCGGCGCCCCGCCGCAGGCCCGGCACCGGGCGGCCCCCGGCCACCCGCCGAACGGATGCCCGGACGGGCAGGCGGTGCGCCAGGGTTGGCCGGGTTCGACGGAGAGCCGGTACCGGGGGCGGCCCAGCAGGAACCCGGCGCCGGCGCCCCAGGCGGCCGCGGCGATGGTCAGCGCTGTGTTCACCGTTGTGTTCACCGGACCAGGGTGCCTGTCAGCCCGCCGACGCGGCCGCGCGGCCCGCGTCACCGCGCCAGGACGGCAGCAGCTCGTCGAGCAGGGCGACGGTCCGCGGGGGCAGGCCGCGGGGTCCGCTGCGCGTGGTGAGTTCGGAGGCCAGCGCGAGCAGGCCGCTCTGGTCGCCTGTGTCGTGGGTGGCCCGCAGGAGCTCGTTCCACAGCCGCTCGTCCGAGGGGGAGCTCGCGAGCGCGGTGCGGAGTGCCCCGATGGCCTTCCGCGGCCGGTCCTGCTCGCGGTGGTGGGCGCAGAGCGCGAGCGCCACATCGGCCACCAGGAGGGGTAGTTGGGTGTCGATGATCTCGTGGCCGAGCCAGCCGTAGCGGCCCTCGGCACGGTCGGCGAGGAGCGGGCCGCGCACCAGGCCGAGGGCGTCGGTGAGCAGCCGCTCGCGCACCGAGGCGCGGCGGGCGCCGGTCCCCTCGGTGGCCTCGTAGTGCAGCGAGCGCAGCACGTCGAGGTCGGAGACGACGGACGGGGCGAGAGTGAGCCGCCCGCCGGCGTCCGTACGCAGCCGGGGCGAGCCGTCCTCGTCGGCGCCGAGCCAGTCCCGGAGGCGGCCGATCAGCGCGTCGCGCACCTCGTCGGTGACCCCGCGCGGCCACATCGCGGACGCGAGGACCAGCGGGTGGACGCCCTCGCGGTGCAGGAGCAGCAGGGCGAGCGCCTCGTGGAGCAGGGCGCTGCGCTCGTCGTCCGGCGCTTCGAGGCCGATGATCTCGTACGTGCCGACCAGCCGGGCGTAGACGGCGGGGCGCCCCTGTTCGGTGATGTCCACCAGGAAGGCGTGGGGCGCGGGCGTCGGGTCGTCGCCGTCCGGGCCCGACATCGCGTCGGCGGAGGCGAAGAGGCGTACGACCGCGTCGTGGACGGCGGCGGGCAGCAGCTGGGCGGCGAGTTCCAGGCCGAGCAGCGGGGCGGACAGCCGGCCCTCTGCCGTGACCTCCAAGTCCCAGGCCGCGCCCAGCCGCTGGGCGTCACCCTCGACGCCGACCAGGCAGCCGATGCCCAACTTCCCCGCCCCTGCGGTCAGTTCGGCCAGGGCCGCGGCCTCGGCCTCCGTCGGGGTGTCGGCGATCATCACCAGGTGCGGGGCCCAGCGGGTGTGCTCGACCGGGCCGGTGCGCCCGGTGAGGACCGAGTCGTGACCGGCCGCGTCGAGCGCGGACCGGCGCCGCTGGATCTCGGCGCCGAGGTCTTCGAGGAGCACCTCCACGGAGTCGAGGTGGCGCAGCCGGGTCGGGGCGAGGGCGCCCAGTTCGCGGCCGAAGCCCACGACGGTGACGGTCATCCGGTCGGACCAGCCGTTGGTGGCGAGTTCCGCGGCGACCGAGGAGAGCACGGCGGCGCGCGCCCCGCCGGGGCCGCTGAGCGCGACCAGGCCGGGGGCGGCTTCGAGGTTGAGGAGCAGTCGTGCGCCGTCCAGCGTGCCGAGGCTGACCAGGCCCGGGTACGGGGCCGCCACCTCGGCGAGGTCCGGCCGCGAGTCCGCAGGCGCGGCGCCGCGCTCCAGCCGCCACAGCGTCGCGTCGCCGCCCTGCTCCCACGGAGCGGGGGGCTGACCGGAGGGCTGGGCCAGCTGGAGGTGCAGGTCGGTGGCCGTGAACCAGGCCGCGTACACGACGGGCAGCGGCCGGTTCGCGGCGTCGAGCGCGGCGGACAGGCCGCGCAGCGCCTGGTCGAGGAACCGTACGGCCTCCGGGTCGGCGCCGATCAGCAGGGCGTCGTGGACATCGGCGTCGGCTCCGGTGGGCACCGGGGGCTCCATGCCGCGACGCCCGGCGACGGCCGTCATCGCGGACTGCCACAGCGCCATCCGGCGCCTGCGGCCGAGCGCTCCCAGCACACCGGCGGCGAGCAGCGGCGCCCCGATGAGCGCCTCGGGGAGCCCGAACCCGCTCTCGGAGGACGCCGACGTGGCGGCCTGCGGGGTCTGCTCCTGTGCGGGGGTGGAGGTGGACGGGGCCCTCTGCTCCGGTACGGAGCTGGGGGCGGCCGGCGTCTCGGCCCGTGCCCCGCCGCCCTGTTGGGCGGGCTGGGCGTGGTCGCCGGACTTGGCGTACTCGGCGATCTGCTGCTGAAGCGTGGGCGAGACCTCGGGCGCCGGGGTGGGCATCTCGACGAGATCGCCGCCGTGGGCGTCGGCGGGCATCTCCATGATCCAGCCGGGCCGGATCAGGCTGGCCTCGGACAGCTTGGAGCCGTCCGGCTGCACCCGGTCCTTGTTGAGCTGGTAGATCTCGTGGTAGCGCCGCCCGTCCCCGAGGTGCCGCTCGGCGACCTCCCACAGCGAGTCGTGGTGACGTCCCTCGGGCGGGTTGATCCGGTAGAACTTGGTGGCTCCCACCTCCGTCCCGTCCTGCTCTTCCTGCGCGTGGTGCGCCTGCGCCGCCGCCTGCCGCTGCATCGCCTCTGCGACCGTGGCGGCCTGCTGCTGGCCCGGCAGTTGCTGGGCGGCGGCGACGGTCGGCTTGTGCGTGTTCTCGATCTGCTGGCCGTGCTGGCCGAGCCCCGGCGCGAAGCTCGCCGCCGTGGCAGTGATGAGCAGCACCGCAGCGATCAGCTGACGCGCCAGCAGCTGGCTCGGGCCGGCGCCGGGCACCCGCGAGGGCAGCCCGACGCCGGACACGGCGGCCTTGACCTCCACGAGCACGCAGGCCGTGAACTGCGCCCAGGCCAGCCACACGACCAGCGTGAGGATCTTCACGAACACGTTCACGGAGATCTGCTGCTGCACCATGTCCAGCGAAGGCATCCGGTGCGGCAACGGCCACCCGACGCTCATCGCGAGCGCCGCGGGCACCCCCACCACGAGCCCGAGCAGCGCGACGAACGCGAGGAACGCCTTGGCGAAGTCGCCGGGCGTACGACGACGCGGCAACGGCTGCGGCGTCCGGTTCACCGGACCCGTCGTACGGGAGGGGGTGCGTGCCATGGCGGGGTTCCTGGGGTTGAGATAGGCGGCCCTGCGGGCCGGGCGGGGGTGGGCTGGGGACCTCATGGCCCCCAACCCCCTTTATTCGACTAGCGGTTGATGGACTGGATTTCCTGGACGGTTACGTTCTGGGGCGGGGTGGTGAAGATGCTGTCGGGGAGCGGGGCACCCGGGTCGTTAGTGGCGGACCACTTGATCTTCCACGTGACGCTGGCTTTCAGGGCATACGTGCCGGCCCGCTGATACGTGACCGCGCAGGACGGCGTCTGACCGGCCATCCCAGTCGCGAATGGAGTGCCGATGCTGCCGTCGGCATTGATCGGGCAGGTTCCCGAGGCGGGGAACAGGGTGGCGTCCGCTGTTCCGGGGTCGATATGAAGGGCGACAGGAGTGGCGGTGGCGATGGCGGTGACACCCGCTACGGACGCGGATGCGTGCTTTTCCTTGAAACCCTTGCTGGGCGTCCAGATCCACGTCGGCAGGTTCACGGTGGAAGTGGCGCTCGGCGCCATGGCGATTTCAGTGGGAGTCAGATCGACGGTGCCCGCCGCAGCCTCGCCGAGGACCCTCGGGCTCACGGCCAAGGGCTCGTTCGGTGTTTGGCCGTTGTCCACCCAGAAGGGCGGCTTGTCGCACAGGTTCGCCTCGGGTTCGTCCTTGCGATCGGGGTTCTTCACCGCCGCCCAGAACATCCCCTTGCCTTGCTTGTCGAGGTTGTAGTCCTTGTATCCGCCGTCCTTCACGTCGCCGCTCTTGTACTTGCGGTCGTAGATGTCACCGATGAGGTCGCCGATGCCGAGGAACTTGATGTCCCGCCATCCCTTGACCATGGCCTCCATCTCCTGCGGAGAGTACGTGGGCTCGTACCAGCAGGCGGGCGGCGTCCAAGTCCCGTCAGTCGACTTGAGGTCGCCGGTCGACTGCGTACCGCTGCGCTTCGTGTCACCGGAGTACTGAACCTTGGAGACCCCTACGGTCACCTGCTTGCCGTTAGTCGCAGCGTTGGCTTCGGCACCCTGCCCCTTCGCCCCCGGCACCACCACCGCGGCCTGTGCCGGAACCGCGAGGAGGGCTACCGCCGCTCCGGCCACGACCAGGACCGTCGCACTCTTCCAGTCGTTCACCGCTGGCACTTCTTGTCCCCCCGTACTGAAGACAGTTTGGTGACCTGCCACACGCCCTTGTCGTTCTTGCGCAGGACCAGGGCATACGAAATGTACGAATCGCTGTCGGCCGGAGTGACGTTGACCTTGCCTGTCTTCCGGTCCTTGGTGAATCCCTTGGTCTCGTCGCCGCAGTAGGTGAGCGTCGCCGCGCCGTCCTGCCGGATGGAGACCTGCCGGTCGAAGTAGCGGATCGTCCCCGCGATGGAGACGTCCTGCTTCGTCACCGCGGCAATCCACTGCATGGCGCCCACCAAGGCGTCGTCCTTGGCGTAGAAGGCCACACTCGGCGCCTTGGCATCCTGATTGGCGATGGCCTCGTCGACGGCACGCACGTACTCCGCATTGTCGCCGAGTACCGCGTCCTTGATCGGATCGCCGGTCTTCTCCGGGTCGAAGGACAGCTCCTCCCCCGTCGGCAACGTCACCTTCGGCCGGTTCGCGGCATCGGGGGCAGGCGCCAATGCCGACGGCGCAGCAGACGCAGAAGCCCCGCTGTCCGCCCCCGCGATCTTCTTCGAGTCGCCCCCCTTCGAACCCCCACCGCACCCGGTGAGCAGAAGCGCGCCCGCGGCCGCCAGGGCAGCCGCGGCCGTCGTGGCCTTGTGGTTACGCATCAGGGGGTCCTACCTCCGTATGGGAACGTAAGGGAAAGGGGGTCCATCTCAGCCCACCTCGTTCTTCGCCACGGACCGGCCGTGCACCACGACCTCGCCGCCGTAGAAGAACCCGGTGAACACGGGCTTGTACGTCAACTGGATCTCGACCTCGACCTGTTGGGCGTTGCCCCCCAGACAGCGGGACGCCGCGATGTCCGGGCCGGAGAGGCCTGATGCCCGGGCGAAGGCCTTCACGCGGGCGCCGCAGTTCTCGTAGCGGATGGGCGCCCCGGCACCGGAGCCGTCGTACAGGGCTTCCTTGTCGATGTCCTGGGCCGCATAGCGCGCGGCCTGTTCCGCTATGTCCGCGGCGCGCTCCCGCTTGGAGATGGACAGGCCGCCGTCGATGACGAACGCGGCGAGGCCGAGGAAGAGGATCGCGAAGATGATCACCGCTGCGGCGCCCGACCCACGGTCGTCGAGACGGGTGCGCCGGGCCCGTATCCAGGCATACGGGGGCCACAGCCCGGCGGTGTCGAGCGGCCCGCTCATGATGTCTTCCTCTTGAACGGGTCGAGCGGCGAGGTCGAGGTGCCGGTCAGGGTCGTGGGGACGTCCAGGCCGAGCATCGCCAGGCCCCGGATCCGGCAGCTGACCTCGACGGTGAAGAACTCGGCGTCCGCCCAGCCCGCGCTGGTCTGGCGGACGCTCACCGGGCCCGAGCAAACGTCGGCCAGGTCGGCCTCCGCCGCCGCCTTCGCCTCGGTCAGCGCCGTGCCGTGATCCTTCTGGATGGAGCCGGCCCGCGCCGCGTCGCGCGCCGCGCTGTCCACCGCGCCCCGCCCGTCGACGAGTTGGCCGAACGCCACCAGGACCAGGAGGAACAGGATCATCACCGGCGCGAGGATGACCACCTCGATGGTGGACAGGCCTCGGTCCGAGGCGGCCGCGTACCTGCGGCGCGCCGCGTCGGCGACCCGGGCCGCGACGGCGCGTACCGGCTGCGCGCTCATCGGTTCGCCCCCTCGCGTACGAATCGTTCGACCGGGCCCTGCGACCGCGCGTGCACGGTCAGGTGCAGGCCGGGGAAGACCGTCGGCACCTTGGCCTTGATCTCCACGCCGACCGTGTTCGCCTTGGGCTCGATCGCCTGGACGTCCGGGGCGAGCACGAGCTTCGGGCCGAGCTGCGCGATGTAGCTGGAGGCCTGGTCGCGGGCCTCGCCGCGCCAGGCGCCGGGCTGCTCGTCGGCCATGGCCCGCGCCTTGCGGGCGCCCGCCTGGGCCGCGGCCTGCGCGACGTGATCCGCGAAGAAGTACAGGCCGAACTGCACGGTCGCGAAGATCATGAAGAACAGCACCGGGGTCAGCAGCACGAACTCGATCGCGGTCATGCCGGAGTCGCCGCGGGCGGAGGCTGCCTCCACCCGGCGGCGTACAAGAGCCCGGAGTCCGTCGCGCAAGGTACGGCGCCTCAGCAGGTCTTGTCGGCGCTCGCGCCCTCGATGCACTTGCCGACCTTGTCGGCGCCGCCCTTGAGGGCCTGGTTGATGATCGCGGCCACCACGCCGACGATCGCCACGACGACCGCGGAGATGATGACCCACTCGACCGCGGACGCGCCGCGGTCGAGCTCGCCGGAGCGGGCGCGCTGGACGCGGCCCTTCAGGAAGGTGACCAGGAAGTCGACGGCCGGGTGGCTGATCTTCGGGAACTGCGGGCGGTTCATGGGGTGTTCGTTTCCTCTCGACAGAAGTGGGGGGAGTGCGCGCTCAGACCTGGAAGACGCGCATCGCGGCGGGGAAGATCAGGAAGACCAGGAAGCCCGCGCAGAGCAGCAGTTGGGCGACGAGCATCGACTGGGACTTCTCACCCGCCGCTCCCTCGATCTCGGCCATCTCGCGGTGCCGCATCGTTTCGGCTCGGGACGCGAGGGACTCGCGTACCTTCGCGCCGTCGTCCGCCACCAGGGCGAGCGAGGAGGACAGGTCCTTCAGTTCCTCGACGCCGAGTTCCTCGCCGAGCCGGCCGAGCGCCAGCCACTGGCTGGTGCCGGTGATCCGGGCGTCCGCGAGGGTGTTGCGGAGTCTTCGCAGCGCCCAGCCGTCGCTGACCTCGGCGGCGGCCATCAGCGCCTCGGGCAGCCCGCGTCCGCCGGCCAGGTTCATGGCGACCAGGTCGAGGTAGGCCCCGATGACCCGGCGCAGGTCGCGGCGCTTGTCCGCGGCGTCCCGGCGGATTTCGAGGTCCGGCAGGAAGAAGAAGACCGCCCCGCACAGCAGCGCCAGCCAGACCGGGATGATCGGGCTGCTGCCGAAACCGAGCGTCGCGACGATGACGAAGACCAACGGGCCGAAGACAAGGCCGGCGACGCCGAGCAGCACCTTGGTCGCCAGGAACCGTTCCCAGCCCCGGTCGAGCACGGCGAGGTCGGCGCGGATCGAGCGCTGCTCCCAGCCCTGCTTGACGTACAGCTCGGCGACCCGCGCGCCGATCCCGGACCGCAGGCCCGAGAACCGGCCGGAGCCCTGCGCCTCCGGCCGCGGGGTGTACACACTGCCGGACGAGCGCATCGCGTCGATCCGCGCGACCTGCGACACCGCCGAACGCTTCGTCCGCGTCAGCGCCCTGATCAGGACGTAGATGCCGAGGCCGAGGACCGCGCCGATCAGCACCGGCCCAGTGATGGTGTCAATCACCGCACTCCCTCCCCAGCAGTAACAGGACGCTGCCCGCCCCCGTCCCGGTTCCCGGGCGTGCCCTCGGGGGCGTCGGGGCGCACGAAGCGGGTCTCGGGCTCGGCCCGTACCAGGAAGCGGTCCGGGGTCTCGATCACCGACAGCTTGCGCAGCCACCAGAAGCCGAGCGCGAACAGGCCGCACACACAGGCGAGTACGAGCTGGCCGACCGTCGAGTTGTAGGGCTCCACGAAGTCACGGTTGAAGACGGCGAGCCCGAGCACGAACGCGATCGACACGCCGACCACGATCTGCACACTGCGCCGGGTGGACGAGCGCTGCGCCATCACCCGGTGCCGCATGTCGATCTCCTCGCGGGCCGACTTGGCGAGCGCCCCGAGCACCTGGCGCAGACCGGGGCCGCGCAGCCGGGCGTTGAGGATCAGCGCCGCGACGATGATGTCGGCGGACGCGTCGTCGATCTCGTCGGCGAGCAGCTGGAGCGCGTCGGGCAGCGGCGTACGGGCCCGCAACCGGTCGACCAGGGCGTCGAGATGAGGCCGCAACGCGGGTGCGGCCGCACGGGCCGAGGCGGGGATGGCCTGTTCGAGGCCGACCGCGCCGGCGATGGTGTCGCGCAGCGACTCGGTCCAGGCGGCCAGCGCCTCGACCCGCTTCATCGCGGCCTTCTCCTGTGCGGCGCCGCCGAAGAGCTTGTCCCAGAAGAAGACGAGCAGTCCGGTGGCGACGCCCGCCACCGTCCAGCGGGTGAGCAGCAGCACGAGCAGTCCGACGCCGACCGCGATCGAACCCCGCTTGCCCACGAACTGCAGCAGCTCGCCAGCTCGTTGACCCCGGCTGTTCCTTCCGCCGGGCTTCGCCTCGACACCGCGGATCGCGACGACGAGCAGAGCGAGCCCGCCGCCGACCGCGAGGCCCGCGGCCAGCGCGTACAGCGTCTGAGCCTCGAAGAGACCTCCCATGGAGGGAATGCTGTTCATATGGCCCCGCTCACCCCCAGGCCCCGGAGGGCCGGTAGCCGTGTACGGCGAGTTCCTCGATGCACGAGACGGGGGCGTGCGGCACGACCCGGCCGTCCGGCGTCTCGGCGAAGACCTCGCTGGACAGGACGCGCCCGTCGCAGCCGTTCACCTCACGGACCGAGGTGACCATGCGCTGCAGTCGGCCGCCGCTCTCGTAGTTGTTGCGCCGCTCCACGAAGACGACGAAGTTCACGGCACCCGCGATCAGCATCTGGCTCGCCTCGATGGGCAGCCGCTCGGTCGCCTGGAGGGCGTACGTCGAAATGCGGTTGAAGACCTCGGCCGAGCTGTTGGCGTGAATGGTCGAGAGGGAGCCGTCGTTGCCCTGGGACATCGCGTTCAGCATGGTCACGATCTCGTCGCCGAGCACCTCGCCGACGATGACCCGCGAGGGGTTCATACGCAGCGACCGGCGCACCAGGTCCGCCATCGGGATCATGCCGAGGCCCTCGGAGTTGGGCAGCCGCTCCTCGAACGCGACGACGTTCGGATGGAGTTCGGGGAACTGGTCGAGCCCGAGCTCCAGGGCCCGCTCGACGGTGATCAGTCGCTCCTGCATCGGGATCTCGTTGGCGAGCGCCCGCAGCAGTGTGGTCTTTCCGGCGTTGGTCGCGCCCGCGATCATGATGTTCTTGCGGGCCCGGACGGCGCAGGCCAGGAAGTGCGCCAACTCCGGTGTGAGGGTGCCGTTTCCGACCAGGTCGGCCATGAAGACCTTGCCCATGCGGGCCCGGCGGATGGACAGCGCGGGCCGCCGGGCGACCTCCATGACGGCCGACAGTCGCGAACCGTCCGGCAGCCGCAGGTCGAGCTGCGGATTGGCGGAGTCGAAGGGACGCGAGGAAAGTCCGGAGTAGGCACCGAGCACCTGGATCAGCTCGATGAGCTCCTCGTCGGTCTCGGCGACCGGGTCGGCGCGGACCTCACGGCCGTCCGCGTACCCGACGAAGACCTGGTCGCACCCGTTGATGTCGATGTTCTCGACCTCGGGGTCGTCGAGCAGCGGCTGGAGCCGGCCGACGCCGAAGAGCGCCGCGTGGACGGCGGCGGCGTACTGCTCCTCGGTCTCCGCATCGAGGGGAGTACGCCCGGAGTTGATCTCGGTACGGGCGTACTCCTCCAGTATCTGGGCGATCACGGCGCGCGCGTACTGGCGCTCGTCCTCGCCCGACATGGCGGCCACGCCGCGCACCTGGTCGACGCGCCGCTGCTCGGCGATCCGGTCACCGGCCTCCTGGCGGAACCGCTTGACCAGCGCGTGGTCGACCGCGCTCACCGGCCGACCCCGGCTCCGGCCCAGGCGGCGCCGAACTGCTGGTACAAGTCCGCCGAGACCTTCCGCGCGCTGCGGATGAGCAGTGACTTGTCGAGCCGACCGCGGCCGCGTCCGGCGAGCAGAGCCGCGCCCGACGGGTCGTGCGCGAGGGTGCCGACGACACGGGCGCCGGTCTGCCCGGCCACCAGCATGTCGTTGACCTGGTGCGCGAGTTTGACGGACGCCCCGGCCTCGGCGACCAGGATCACGCCGATGAACGGGGTGGCGAGCGCGTTGCCGCGCGGGCCGCCGTGGAGCTGGGCGGACAGCGCCGCGGCCCGGTCCCGTACGCGGGCCAGGTGCTCGGGTTCGGTACGCGACACCAGCAGGGCGAGCGCGGCGTGCGGCAGCAGATCGATCGCCGGCGAGCCGCCGCTGATCCGGCCGAGGTCGGCGATCACGTCGGCGGGGGCGTGCGGGGACTCACCGAGCGAGGCGAAGGCCCGGCCGAGCGTCGGCCAGCTGCCGGCGAGGCCGGCGGCCTGCTCGGCCGCGCCGAGTCCCACGAGGAGTTCGAGCCCGCCGGCCATCGGCTGGGCGTGGTCCCAGAGCTGGTCGGCGGCGAGCCCGCGACGGGCGGCCGCGGCCAGCGACAGGAGTCCGGTGTTCGGGTTGAGGGGACCGCCATTGGTGGCCATGCAGCGGTACACGAGGTCCCCGCCGGCCGGGTCCGTCTCGGCGAGCAGCACGCGACGGGGCCATACGGCGGCCAGGGCAAGGGCCGCGGTGGTGACACCGGGAGAGCCCTTGTCGGAGGCGAGTGCGATGAGCGCCATGTCTTCTTGGGTCTCTGTCTCTTCTACGTCTACGTCGCCGCGCGACTCAGCCGTTGTCCGGCGCGACCCGCACCACGGCGACTTCACCGGCGGACGCGGCCTGGGCCAGGGCGGCCGCCTCGGCGGTGTTGACGGTGAGAGTGACGGCGAGGTTGCCGCTGCCGAAGGACTTGTCCTGGGTGCCGGTGGCGCTGACGACGGCACGCTGGACGAGCGGTGAACTGCCCCCCGTGGAACCGGAGTTGCCGGTCCCGGAGGACCCGTTCCCTTTGCCCGCGCCGGCGGAGGTGCCGACCCGGTAGACGGCGACCGTCTCGCCGTCCTTGAGGTTGGTCGGGTACTGCCCTTCCTTGAGCGAGACCCCGACGGCGGCCTTGCCGGCCGGGGTGCCGCCGTCCGCCGCGAACATCTCGCCGACGAGGAGGGAGCCTGAGTAGAGGTTGGACTTGGCCCGCAGCTTGCCCAGGGCGGCCTTCTGCTCGGGAGTGATGTAGTGGACGCCGGTGTCCGCGGCGACCATCACCGTGGTGAGGTCCCCGTCCTGGACGGCATGCCCGGCGGCCACGTCGCCCTTGAGCTTGTAGACCTCGATCCGGTCACCGGCCCGCAGCACCAGAACGGTCGCCCCGAGGGCGCCGATCAGGATGAGCAGTACGGCGAGGGCGGCGAGGGCCGGCTTGCGCTCGCGCGGCGGCGCCGGAAGCCGCTCCCCCACCGGCTGCCCGGGCGCCGCCCCCCGGTGCGTCCCCGCCCCGCCGCGCTCCTGGACCTTCACGTCGCTTCTCCCCGTGGTAATTCTTTTGCGACAGCGTCGAGGGCGAACAAAAACGAACCACGACGTCTGCCTGAACCTGAATCAAGCCATCTCATGCCGCCAGGACTGGGACTCGACCGGTTGCTTCGGGCTTGCCGAAGACTTCCGCGAGGCCATCGACACGCTGCCAGATCATGTGATCGCACCGTAGCAGCCGCCCCTCAGCACCCTCAAGGCGAGTTAAAGATCGCGAACACCACGCAACCCTCCAGCACCGAGACAATGTCTCCCAGTTGGCTTGATTCCCCTCACCTCACCGCTCACTCCGTTACCACTGTGCAATCCACGCGGAGCCGGTGCGCCCCGGTCCCTCCACCCTCACGAAGCTTCACCGTGAAGTCGTGAGTACGCGTACTCATTCGCTCACGCCGCATGGGCGGAACACTGATGCGGTCCGCTTCGCCATCGAGTGCCGGCTGAGCAGAACGTGGCGTTCCGGAAGGGGAGATCCCTGAACTGTTGCCTGCCGATAGCTCCGCAATGCACCGGATTGCCGCGAACTTTGCCCTGGCGAACCACGCCCCGCCTCGGTAGCGTCCCTCACCCGCGACCCCACCCGTCCCACCTGGAGCACCTGTGAACCGCCGCACCCTGACGCCAGCCGTCGCCGCACTCACGGCGGTGCTCACCTTCACCCTCAGTGCGTGCAGCAGCGATGGCGAGCACTCCAAGGACTCGGACAAGATCGCCGGAGCCGGGCAGGCCGGCCCGACGTCGGCACCGCCGTCCCCCTCGTCCGCTCCGCCCGCCGCCGACCGGCCGGCGATCGAGTTGCCGGCGGACGTGAAGGACTCGTTCGACCCCGTCACAGCGGGCGACCCGGTGCAGGACACCGTCCTTGCCGACAACGCGGAGTTCGTACGAGCCCTCGACGCTGCCATCGCGGCCGGGAATCCCCGCCTGCCCGCCCTTGAGTACTACACCGAGGGCCCGGGAGCGGTGGCCGCCAACAAGTGGGTCAAGCAGTTCAGCGACGCCGGGTGGACCATCACCGGATCCACTCGGTACTTCCACCGCACCGTCACAGTCCGGTCGCCGAAGACCGCCTCCCTCAGCTACTGCGGGGACGAGAGCCAGGCGTTCAGCAAGGTCGTCAAAACGGGCGAGGTCAAGAAGACCCCTACGACGAAGGACAGTTACGTCGCCTATGGGATCCAGGTCACCAAGAACGGCAAGGGAGTCTGGGAAGTGACCGACATCAAGTCCACCCGGGGCGCTGCGTCATGCCAGCCGTGAAGCGGGCGACGCACGCCTTCGTCCTCATATCCCTGACGGGCGTGGCCTGCCTGCTGTCACCAGCGGTGGCCTACGCGGACAAGACCCCGCCAGGCGGTGGCGGGATAGGCGCCAGCGGCAATTCCACGCCCGGCGGAACCCTCTCCGCCACGGCCGGCGGCGTGGTCTACGACCACTCCAAGAATGGCTCCGGCAGCGCCGTGGGCCCGCTCACTCCCGTCGGCAACTGGACGCCCCCGGCCTGCTGGTACGCCCCCAAGTACAGCCCCGCGGAGTTCAAGGCGTACGTCGAGCCGATCTGGAACGCCGACTCCACCGGCTCCTCCTGGGATGCCTCGCAGCGCGACAGATACGTCAACGGAAAGCCCTACACCAACTTCAACCTGAACAAGGCCGACAAAGGCTACTGGTGGGACTCGTACGTCGACAAGAGCTTCCCTCCGGGCTGGGACGCCTGCAACAAGCCCTACTTCTGGGTCGACAAGGGCGCGCCCCCGCCGGCCGACGTGCCCGAGGCCATCACTCCCGAGATCCTCGCCAAGCTGGCGTACGCGGAGATCCGCGTGCCGGCCACCCAAGTGACCCTGAAGCCCGATGGCGCCACCAAGGTGAATCTGCCGACCTGGGCATGGCTGGACAAGAGCGACTTCCACCCAGTCTCGGTCACCGCGTCCGTCCCGGCGCTCAACATCTCGGCGACCACGACCGCCACCCCGGCCTCCCTCAAACTGGACCCCGGCACCGCGGACGCCACCCTCTTCCCCGCCTCCGGCGAGTGCCCCATCAACGCGGACGGCTCCATCGGCACCCCGTACGAGGCGGGCAGCGCCGACAAGACCCCACCCTGCGGCGTGACCTACCGCCGCGCCACCAACGGCACTCCGTACACCCTCAAGGCCACCGTCACCTGGAAGATCAGGTGGACCGGAACCGGAAACGGCGGCGATGATCTGCCCGACGGCACCTTCGGCCAGAACCAGCAGGTGACCGTCCAGGAGATCCAAGCGGTCAACCGCTGACGATCCGCTCGCTGACCCTCAAGTAGCCTCAACCACACTTCCACCACCAGACAGAGGACGATCAGATGGGCACCCGCAGCCTCCGGAAGATCTCCATGGCCGTCCTGATCGCGCTGGCCGCCTGCGGCTGCTCGGCGATTTCAGGGAGCCCCGGCTCGGGCAAGAAGACCAGCAGCAAGAGCCAGGCGGGGCCCACTTATCAGCAGGCCATGGAAGCCCTGTATCCGGACGTGTTGAGCGCCATGAAAGCCACGATGCCAGGGATCCGGCCTGATGAGTATTCGGGTGGCACGGAGAACTGCGGCGGGCCCGACTGGATCGACAGCAAGGACGCCAGCAAGCGCACCTCGTCGTCATATATTTCGTTGCCCGGTGCCCCGTCGGACAAGCGGACGCCTGTCGCTCTGGTCGATGGCGTTCTCCAGCACCTGCGCGGTCAGGGGTGGACGGAGGATACCCAGCGACCGTCGAACGTCGCCGGTAGCGAGGTGACTAAATATGCGAAGAAACAGGGCGGAAATGGCTTTGTGATCATATCCACCTCTCCCTTCAAACTGGCATCGGGAGAGATGATCCAGACACTCGTCGCCCAGGTGGTCACCGACTGTCTACGGAACCCGGACTACAACAAGAGCTGAGCCAGAGACGATCCGACCTCTGGATCATCCGAAGTGTCAGCCCAGGCGGCTCAATTGGGGCCCTTCTTGCCGCCTTCAGGGTCCTTCCGATTGGCCGCCTCTTTGTCGATCGCGTCGGCCATGATGCCCAACTTCGTCTTGCGCCCGGAGAGCTCGCCGCGGATCCGTTCCGCATTCGGCCCTGCCCATCGATCCTCCGTCGGGACGTTCTGGTCCGCCGCGATGGCGATGGGCTCGTCGAGCAACTTCCGGATGTCGTCGGCCAACCTCCGCAGATCGGCGGCGTCGCGTGATGCCATCCCTAATACCCCCGCTTCGACAGAACATCTGGTCAACCGTGTACCGCAATCGAGCCTCAGGCGCTACGGTACTCGATCATGGGGTTGGTTTACGCGGATCCGAACATGCTTGAGCGCCTGGCAAAGTCATTCGACGGCAGGGCCGGGGTGATCCCACAACTGAAGAGCCGGGCCACAGCGCTGAACGTTGGCGACGAGGTGTCGCAATTGCCCACGATTGCGCGCTGGCTTGAGGACGAGGCACGTGACCTGCGACATCGGGCGGGCATCCTCAGGACGCCTTCGGAATCGCCCTTCGCTTCACTCAGCAAGTTCGGCCTCCCCACTCTGACAGACGCGGACGCCGAGGCCGGGAAGAAGGTCGAAGCCGAACTCAAGGCCGTTCTGGCGGCTCACAAGAACGGAACTCCGCAGGAGCAGGCCGCAGCGGTCAAGAACTACTTCGCCTCGCTCTCCCCCACGCAGCAGGCCGAAGTCGCCGCAGCAGACCCGTCGTTCATCGGAAATTTGGACGGAGTTCCCGTCAACGTCCGCTTCGCGGCGAACCGAATATCCATCCAGAAGGAATTCAACGAGGAGAACGCCTACTTCGAAGGACTGGCTCCCAACGATCCCGCCTACAAGCGCACCAAAGATCGTGTCGAGACACTCCGAAGTTTCCTCAACCCTCGCCTCAAGAAAGCAATGGATGGGAACGGCAGGATCGTGGACGTTGAAGTCGCGCGACAATTCCTGGTGTTCGACGCACATTTCGGTTCGACCGCCGATCCCAAGGCATCCCCCTTCCCGGACGGAAGGGTGGCAGAAGTCGTAGGCGACTTGGAAAACGCCAAGAATGTCGCATTCCGGGTGCCGGGCATCACCAACCGCCTTGACAACTTCAATGACTTCACCAAAGGCGGATACAACCTGATCCAGGACGCCAAGAGAATTGAGCAGCCGGAGACGGCGGTAGTGAGCTGGCTCGGATACGACACTCCGGAGGTCGGCGACTCCGTCGACCCGGCCAAGGCGGTCGTGGGCGGACATCAGCTCAATTCCTTCCGGCAGGGCATATCTGTCAACCTCCGGCAGGACGCGAAGACTTCCATATTCGCGCATAGCTACGGGACTCTGGTCACCAGCAAAGCCCTCCAGAGCGGACTCACGAATATCAACAACGTCACGTTCATGGGTAGCCCCGGCCTCGGTCCGAACATTCACTCGGTCGCCGACTTCCATATGCCGAATACCAAGTTCTTCGCGATGCGGGCAGTCGGGGATCCGGTCTCCTATACCCAGGGGCACGGCGATGACCCGGCCGACTTCGCCGACATCAAACGACTGGGCACCGACGGCGCCAAGGGACACTCGGATTACTACAAGGCCGGCACTGGATCGCTGGCGAACATGCAGCAGATCCTCTTCGGAGACACGAAGCAGCTCACCTTCACGCACACCACACTGGACCAGGAGATGCCGGGCGCCGCTGAAGCCCGTGAGCTGGTCAAGTTCCTGCACGATCGAGTGGACCCGGAAGTCGTCAACAGGATGGGCGGAGACCTCGACCCCATCGTCCAAGGGCTCCTCAACGGCCGAAGCTCGTTCAAGGACGTCATCCGGCCGATCAACTCAGTGCTGAACAAATACAACATGCTGGACCGGGTCAAGCCTGATGAACTGTTCGGCGAGATCAACAAGTTGGCGGGTGACGTCGCGTACAAGCAGGCATTCAAAGCAGCAAAGGACCGCGGAGCACCGGATTTCGTCGCAAAGATCGCGGCCAACACCGCGGCAACAGGCTCCCGCGGCCTGCTTGGCCTAGTGAGCTGGCCAGTTGTCAAACTGCTGGAGTTCGACCGGCTGCAGAACAATACGCGCCAACTCCTCCGTGGCCTCCGGTCGGGAGGCAAGAAAATGCTGGAGGACGGCCATGAAATGGCCACCGAAGTCGCGCAGGATGGCAGGAGGATCACTTCTGACGGAGTGCAAGTGGCCGGCAGCCTCTTCAAGGATGGTGGAAGCGTCGCACTCGACGTCGGCGATACCTTCATCCACCCTGGCCACGTTATCGACAATGCGGGCGACGCCCTGAAGTCGATGGACCACGCCAAGAGCGAGTTCCTTACCAAGGGGGGCGACGCCGTGGCCGCGTTCAGTCACGCGACGAATACCGTGGTCGACAAGGGCGGCGACATTATCCACACTGGGATCGACACCGGGAGCAAGGCCCTGCACAAGGGGAAGGACGTCCTCGATTCGGCCCTCAACTTCGCCGGGTTCTAAGCTGTCGCAACCAAACACTGGAGGGAATCAGCATGGGGCACGGGCCGGACCAGGCGCGGGCGCGCTTCATCGAGGAAGTCACCGCCGTCATGCATGCGGTACTCAAGGACGCAACGGTGATGAATCTTCCGTCGCCCATCGCTGCGGAGGCCGTCGCCATCACCGCCTTCGACGAGTCGGAGACCCGACCGGTACAGGAGCTCGTCGACGCGCTCATCGACGCGCTGCGTACTGCGGGCTGGTCGGTGGACGCGCGGCAGCGCGGCGAGGCCGAGCCTTCTCTGTACGCCGCCAAACTCGATGTCGGCGGCGGCTCCTTCGCCGTGCAATCACCCGCCATCTCCTTCAGCGGAGTGGTGGACGGGGTCTGAGCATCCAGAGAGACGGAGGCCCGACGATGAGCGAGAACAGCGACAACACGGCAAGAGGCAAGGCGGACGGTATGACAGACAGCGCGGCATCGCCCTCCGAGCAGGCGCGCCGGCAGGTATCCGCCGAGATCCGCGACGCGATCAAGGACGCGACCCCCCGCGCCGTGTACCCCGACGATGAGTTCGACGGACGTTCCGTGCGAGTTGCCGGGTGGGACCCGGAGGAGACACGGTCCAACGAGGTACTGCTGAGGCGCAGCACGGCCCGGCTGATGGCCCGCGGATGGCAGGTCTTCCCGGAAACCACCGACAGCGACGACCGGTCCGCGCTTGTCTTCAAGGAGGGTCTGGTCAACGGACGTCTGTACGCGTCGAACCAGTCCCTGACCTTCACCGGTGACCTCGAACCCGATGCCGGTCCGCCGACGGCTCAGGCCGCCCGCTGACGCGGGGCCATCGCGTCCAGCGCTGCCCGTGGCCAGTGAGACATACACGCCTCGGCGTGGCATGAGTCCCGCGTGACAGGCCAGGACGAGGCCGCAATCCGCGCCGTGGCGAACGGGCATACCTCAGGAAGATCGCCTGGGTTTCATCCGCCGCCAGGACACGCGATGGAGAGCGCTGCGGTTGATATCCGCACGGCCATCAAGAACGTCGCGGCTGAGCCCCGGTGTCGTCGCCAAGGGCTACTGGTGGGCCTCGTACGTCATCGAGAGCTTCCCGTCCGACTTCAGCCGTGTCGGCGGCGCAGACGCCCGTACAGGATCACCGCCTCCATCGCGGCGAGCAGGCTGCCGCAGGTCCACAGCATGGCCGCGGAGACACCGTCGACGTCGGTACTCAACCGGGAGTCGAGCCAGCCGTCCGGGTCCGCGACGAGAGTGACTGACTGTCCCGGTTCCATGGCCTTCTCGCAGCCCTTGGTGTCTTCCACGATGTACGTCGGCGAAGTGGCGAGGTCAGTGCGGACCACCGAGCAGGTGTGGCCTTCACCGTGCTTGAGGTCGTACGTCTCGACGTACGAGATCGTCGCGGGGTGCCGCTCGCCCCGCTGGTCCAGCACGTAATCGTTCATGGCAGGCCCGACGAACAGCGCGAAGGCGAACCCGAACGCCGCGACACCGGCACCAGGCCCCGGGCCGCACAGTGCCCAGGCCACGCACAGCACGATCAGCAGCGGCACGATGGACAGCGTCAGGACCAGCGTCCCCGGATGCTGCCCGAGCCATCCGCACCCGGCCAGGAGCAGTGGGGTGAGCACCAACGTCAAGACCGTGACGGGCCAGCGCCGACGGCCCTTGCCAGGCTGCGCCACCGCCGTGGGCCATGCCGCTGCGGTGCCGTTCAGGGCTTCCGTCGCAGGATTCCCCGTCCCCACTACGCCATTCCCTCGTCCCGGGAACGGCCGAAGAGGACGTTCATGGGAGCGGCGAAGAGGGCGCCGCTGAGCGACAGGGCAGACCTGTCCACCTTCTCAAGCACGAGCGCGATCGCCAGGTCCGTGGTGTCCGCGTCGCCTTCGACCTTCACCATCCGGGACCCGGAGGTCATGGGTACTGGTCGGCCACGAGTCGTCGTGATAGTGACACCGTCGCCGCTGAGTCGCGCGTCCCCGGAGCTACCCGTAACGGTGTACGCGTAGGGGCGGTCGCGGAGGGTCAACTCCAGCCATCGGGACCCCTTTCGGATCCCTTTGATCTTCAGGTCCATGTCGACGACGGTCCCGTCCACCCGCAGCCAGCCCCCGTCCAAAGACGGCAGCACGCCCGCGCCTCCGCTGAACATGGCTTCCGGAAAATGGGCTCCGTCAAGAATCACCTGACGGCTGGGAGTCTGCCCCGGTGCGCCGAGAACCCTGGTGACCTCGACGCTGCCGAACGGCCCGGCCACGCCACGATAGCCCCTGACCCGATCTTCACGCAGCGGCTCGAATTCGAACTCGAAGTCGCCCATACAGACGTCTCCCTCTCCTGTATCCATGTGCTCAGCAGGTTCCGCGGTCAGAACCAGTTCATCGGGTTGGCCTTCTTCGCCAGGTTCTTCGCCCCGCTCGCGAGCCCCTTGGCCTTGTCACCGACCCAGTCGGCAGCCTTTCCGGCCCCGTCCTTGATGTCGTCCCAGTGCTCGACCACCTTCGCACCGGCCCAGACTGCTCCAGTGACGGCGACTGCCCCGAGCGTGAAGGGGTTAGGGGCGACCGTCGCCGCGGTGAGGGAGGCATTGAAGCCGACCTCGGCGACGTCGGCGACGTACTTGGCGCCGTGCTCGCGGTCCGTGAAGTGCGAGGCCGGGTTTCCCTGTGCCCAGACGTTGGCCCCGCTGTAGACGGTGGAGAAGACACCGCCCACGACACCGGCGCCGCGGAGGAAACCGCCTGCCTTACCAGCCGTGTTGAGCCCCTTTCCGAGCGCAGCCCACCGCCCGTTGCCGAACAGCCGGGCATCGGCTGCGGCGTTCCTGGTCACCTTCCACAGGCTGGCATTGGCAGCACGCCCGGGAATCTGCCCCGAGTGCGTGAGGCCGCCGTACATCTTGGCGAGCCGGTCGGATCCGACCAGGAAGTCGATGGCCGAGTTTCCTGAGATGCCGAACAGCCGGGGCGCGGTCATGAGGCCACTGCGCCGCACCCAGTCCATTCCCATGCCTATTCGGGTGCCCAGGTAGCCGCTGACCGTGGGAATCTGAGAGGCGTCCTGGTAGGCGGCACTTCCCGAAGCCAGCGCGCCCAGCTTGCTGGGCAACCAGGTCCCGGGCGCGGCGAGCGAGCGAATGGGTGGCGTCCATGTTTCCAGCCTCTGCCCCCATTCGGCCATCTTCGCCGAGGCGTAGGGAATGCCTCCCGGTACCGATTGAAGCCTCCCGGCGAAATACATCTTCGCCCCGTTCGCCCACCCGCCCTCAGCGATCGAGTTCCCCACCAGAATCCTGGTGAGATTGCCGGCGTGGAATGTCGCCGACCCTCCATGCGACATGAAACCCGTAACGTCCCCGTACGTACCGAGAAATTTCTCGATGTCCTTCTCGTACGGCTTGAGCGCCGGGATCGAGGCGAAGGCGTGGGCGCGCAGGCGGTCGACCCAGTCGTCGAGGGACTCCCGTGACTTGCGCTGGAACGCCGGGTCCGGGTTGTCACTGCTGGCGACGGCGTTGGCCAGCAGCAGGACGTCCGGCGCCTTGTAGATGAGCACGCCCTTGGCCAGGTCCTTGGCGTCGAACCCCGCCCACTTTGCCCCGGCCTCCGGGTCACCATCTTCCAGGCGCCCGATCGCGGCGCGCCTGCGCAGGTCCGGTGCCGTGGTCGTCACCCAGGACCGCATCGGCTTCAGCGCAGAGACCTTGCTGCTCACACCCAGGTTCGACGCCCTGGTGAAGGCTTCGTCGATCTTGTCCTGGACGCCGCCCCTGCCGTCGAGCAACTTCGCCAACTGGTCCAGATCACCCGGGTTTAGGGTCCTCTGGTCCCCAGCGTTCCCGGTGCTCCCCGCCCTTCCCATGAACTCCCGCCCCTACGCCTCGTCGATCAGGTCGTCCCTGTCCGGGAGCAGGTCCGCGACCTTGTCCCAGATGTCACCGGGCGTCGTCCACGCCAGGGCCAGGGGGCTTTCCGGGCTCACCTGGCCCGGCATGATGGGCTCTTCGGGCTTTTCGCGGACCCAGTAGCCGTGCGGGCCGCAGTCCCAGGCGGCGAGGGCCCGGATCATGGCGGAGCGCTCACCCTCGTGCTTGCCGTCCCAGGCGGTGGTGATGCGCCAGGTGGCGTTGAGGGCGATGACCAGCTCCAGGAACTGGTCCAGTTCGGGAGAGCTCAGGCCGCTGGTCTCGACCAGGGCCTTGCGGGTCAGGTCGCGGGCCGCGGCCTCGTCACCGGCCGCCTCACCGAGGGCGACGAACGCCGCGTCGAGGGCGCCCATCGTCGTCTCGATGCGAGCGGTCGCCGGCGCCTCCACCGGCTCCCCTCGGTGGAGATTGACCTTGCGGGCGAGCTCCCAGACCAGGGTGCTCGGCTCGATGGAGACGTACTCGGACTCCTCGTCTCCGGGCCAGCCGTCGTGCGAGACGACGGCTTCCTGGCCGACGACCACCCCGTGGTTCACCGGGCCGTGCTCGCCGGTGATCTCCACCTGGATCAGGACCATGGGGTCGGCCAGCGCGCCGAGCAGGTCGCGGAGCAGCGGTGCGAGTTCGCCCTCCTCGCCGACCAGGCCGATCTGCTGCAGTTCGAGCAGGCTCTCCCACAGCTCTTCGGGCGGCGTCGCACCGTCCACCAGGTGGGCGAAGACGGCGATGTGGCGATCCGCCAACCGGAAGCGGGCGCGGGAACTGTCGTACGACGGCATGACTCTCGATTCCTCCCCAGGGGCCGCGGCCGCCCGGCTCACTTCTTGGGGTTCTGCAAATCCTTGGCGTCCTGGCTGGCCTGCCGGGCTTCGGAACGCAGCGACTCGGCCACCGTGGAACACGTGGTGCGCCAACTGTTCAACTTGCCCCGGACTTCAGTGGCATTGGGTCCGGCCCACGCCTTCATGGTGGTGGTGCTGTGGGTGCGGGGCGCGTCCATCAGGGACTCGACATGATCGGCCAGCGATCGCAACGCCGATGCACGGTTGTTGAGTTCTTGAATGTCCGGATTTGCCATAGCAGCCTCCCCCGCTGTCACATGGGCGCCCCAGCATACCCTCAAGGTTCGGCAAAGCACGGGGCCGCTGCCCCATTCCCTCACTGCCAGACAGGGAGGAGCGGTTCGCGTACGAGACGGTGCAATCTCGCGAGGGACCAGCCTGTGCGGGAACCGCGCGTGGTGCGATAGCGTCGCCTGGTACCAGAGTGATTTTCTGTTTGGCCAGTGAGAAGTGACACGGGGAGGAATTCGATGGAGCGCGGCGCATCTCTCAAGGAACTCAGGGACCTGGCAAAGCTCTTCGGCAAGAGCGCAGGTGACCTGCAGACGCTCATCAACCACCTGAACTCGTCGACGTCGGGCAGCCACGGCTACTGGAAGGGCCCCAAGTCGGACCAGTTCCGTAAGGACTGGGAGGACGCCCGGGGCACCTTCTCGAAGTGGGTCGACACGCTGCACGACGCGCAGAAGTCCGCGTCCACCAGCGCCGACAACATCGAGCGCGCCACCTGATCCGCACCGCTACAGCCGGATCGTGCAACATCGCGGGGGCGTCCACCATCGGTGGACGCCCCCGCGGCTTTCCTGGCCTTCCGCTCGGAGGACCCCGCACTCCCGTGACGAAGACGGCCAATCCCCATGAGCCGGTTCTGAAGGGGTCACTAAGACGGATCCCTGTGAATGAATCCGACCTTGACGTGCACAAGTTCTCCAAAAGGGGCGGCATGGAAAACGTTGACAACATGAGCGACGCGGATCTGCTCCGCCTACAGCGTGAACCGTACGAGGTCCACTTCACCCGCACTCCGATCCAGCTCATCGCCGGCTACGGCTGGCAGCGCCTGGTCGCGTTCCGCGTCGACGCCGAAGGCGTGCTCCTGGGCGGCACCCCCGTCCGACACAAGGCCCACACCGCGTTCGTGCCCTGGACCGACATCGAGGCGCTGGTCATCTGGCGACTGCACACAGCGGGCCAGGGGATTAACCACATCGGTGCACGCCGCCGGGCGGGTGCGCCCGCGCTGCCGGGCCCGAACACCGGCCTGACCCCGGAGAAGTCCGCCTCGCTGGCACCCCACGTCGAGTACGACCTCATGCTGTCCAGCCGTGCCATCTCCCTCTGGAGGCTTCACCCTGGGCGGCTCCAGATCGCCGTCGACACCTTCGCCCCACAGGTCAAGGTCCTGGTGTACGGATCGAAGTAAAGGACGTCGCAGGGCCCTTCAGCCCCGTCGCACGATCCGCACCCCACGACGGGGTGGCGGCGGGCCTACGCGGTGGCCGGCAGCGGGGCGGCCCCGGCGGACGGGGCTCACCCCCGCATAACCCCCTGAACCGGCCGGAACGCCCCGCCGGACACCAGCAGTCCGCTGCCGGGCTGGCCGCTGCCGGTGTTCGAGGGGAGCCGGATGCTGAACAGATCACCCTCCTGGGAGTTCTGGGGGTTGAGAAGCAGGCCGTTGCGTGACTTTCGGGCCGCGGTGACGAAGCCGCGGTACTGGGAGGCCAGGCTGTCCGACGTACCGGCCGCTATGAGGCCGAGGCCGCCGTCGGCGCCCTTGCGGATGAGGGCCTCCAAGGCCTCGTCGAGCCGGGTGTCGTAGAGCAGTTCGGCGTCGTCCGCCAGGACCACGTACGGGCGGCCGTCCGCCTTCTCCAAGAGCTCCTCAAGGTCGTCCTCCCTCGCCTCCGCGTCGAGGACGCCGAGCACACCCTCACGACCCTCTAGGTCCCGAAGGGGAGAGCGGCGTGGTGTGACCAGGACCACCGGGGTACCCCGGGCCAACAGTGACTCCGCCGCGCACATCAGGGTCATGGAGCGGCCGGACTTGGGCGGGCCGCCGATGACGAAGCCGGGGCCCGACTCCTCCAAGTCGATGCCGACCGGTGCGAGTTCGTCGCCCCCGACCGCCAGCAGCGCCCACAACTTCGAGGGCACCACGAAGTCGGGGTCCAGCGCCATCGCCTGATCGGCCGTGATCCGGGCCGGAAGCGCGTCCACCCGCATCGGGCGGAAGCGGGCGGGCGGGCGGCCGTGGGTCGCCTGCGCCTGCTCGGCGATCTCGCGGAGCATCCGCACCTGCGCCTGCCCGCCCGGGTCCTCGTCGAGGAGGGCGATCTGGGTCTCCTCGACGCCGGTGTCGGTGATCCGCAGGGCGCGTCCGGGCGGCATGTTCTTGGGCACCTCGCGCGGCTGCAGCCCCGCCATGGAGTAGTCGTTGGGGTCGGCGAACCGCATGACCAGTCGGTCCTGGAAGGCGGAGGCGACCATGCCGCTGAAGCCCGTGCGGTCGGCGGTCATGACCACCTTCAGGCCGACGGCCGAACCCTCCCGGAAGATCCGCTGGGCCATTTCGAGAAGTTGGCCGTAGTTGTAGTTCTCGAAGGTGGAGACGAACCCCTCCCAGCTGTCGAGGAGAAGCACCATCCAGGGCAACCGTTCGTCCGGCGCGGCCGAGGATCGCTGCTCGGCGGTGCTGGACGCGCCTTCCATGGCGAGGAGTTGCTGGCGCCTGCTGATCTCGGCGAGCAGCCGGTCGAGGAGACGGCGTAGGCGATCGGGTTCGTCGCGGTTGACCACCGCTCCGACATGCGGCAGCCGCACCAGGGGCAGCAGCGCGTTGGAGCCGCAGTCGATCGCGTAGACGTGTACGTCACGCGGGGAGGCGGTCCTGGCCAGCGAGCCGGCGAGGGTGCGCAGAGCCGTCGAGCGTCCGGAGCGGGCGCCGCCGGCCAGCATGGTGTGTTCACCTTCGACGAGGTCGAGGGCAAAGCTCTTGCGGGCCTGCTGTGCGGGCAGGTCGGTCAGGGCGTACCCGATGGGCGGGACATCGCCGTGGGCGGGCGCGGGGCCGGTCACGGAGGCGAGTGTTTCGAGGGTGACGTGCTCCGGCAGCGGCGGCAGCCATGGGCTGCGGGGTGAGGGGAAGCCCATCTTCTCCGAGCCGTTGCGGATGGCGTCGACAAGCACGGCGAGGTCGGTGGCCATCGTGCCGTCGTCGTCCGCCTCCGCCGATTTCGGCAGGGGGCGGCTGAACGACGCCCAGGGCAGAGGCGAGAGCGTCGCCTTCGGGCCGCTCTTTCCCGTCGCCGGGCGGCGGCCACCGATGCGCGCGGACTGCACGCCGACCAGGGACTGGGCGCCGGAGCGGACATAGGCGCGGCCGGGGGTGGACTTGGCGATGGCGCCGGCGTCCGCGGCGTCGATGACGTCCATGGACTCGGTGCCGTCGGTCACGCGCAGCGCGATGCGCAGGTTGGTGTTGGCCCGGATGTCGGCGCTGACCACACCGGCCGGACGCTGGGTCGCGAGCACCAGGTGAACGCCGAGCGAGCGGCCTCGGCGGGCGATGTCGACGAGTCCCGCGATGAAGTCGGGGAGCTCGGCGACAAGCGAGGCGAACTCGTCGATGACCAGGACGAGTCGTGGCATCGGCTCAAGATCGGGCCGGAACTTGCGGGTGTCGTTGTAGTCCTCGATGTCCTTGGTGCCGGTGTTGAAGAGGATCGTTTCGCGGTGGTGCAGCTCGGCGGCGAGCGAGGCGAGGGCCCGCTCGGTGAGGTGCGCGTCGAGGTCGCTGACCATGCCGACGGTGTGCGGGAGCCGGGCGCAGTCCATGAAGGCGCTGCCGCCCTTGTAGTCGATGAGTACGAAGTTGAGGGCGTCCGGGCGATTGGCGACGGCCAGCGAAGCAATGATCGTCTGAAGGAGTTCAGACTTGCCGGCCCCGGTGGTGCCTGCGACCAGCGCGTGCGGGCCGTCTCTGCGGATGTCCAGGGTGAAGGTGCCGTCGGCTGCGATGCCGATGGGGGCCTCGGTGGTCGAGCCGCCGGCCCGCCAGACCCGCTCGATGTCGGCGCCCGTCGGGTCCGGCATCCCCAACAGGCTGAGCAGCCGGGCCGCCGTGGGCAGAGCACCACCGGCGTCGTCGCGGCTGACGTCGCGTACAGGGGCGAGGGAGCGGGCAAGCAACTCGCACCAGTCGGAGCCGACTTGGTCCGCGAGGACCTCGCCGAGGGCTTCGAGACCCGAGCCTCGCAGCCGAACGTGACCGGGCGACTGCGGAGTCCAGCACACGACTGCCTTGCACTCCTCGGGAAGCAGCCGGTCGTCCTCGTCGAGGCAGAGAGCGAAGATCCCGTACTGCGGCCCCTCCTGTAGGAGTTGGGGGACGCCGGGCATGCGGCGGAGCAGCCGCGCCCCGTCGAGGACGAGCAGAACGTGCGGCTCGCCGCCGGGGGAGCCGCTCATCATGGTGCCCGAGCTCTCCTTGGCGGCCTTGCGCCGGGCCAGCTCGTTGAGGAGCTCGTTCACGCGGCGAGCGACGGTTTCGTTGTCGGAGCCGACCAGAGCGACACAGTCCTGGCCCTGCTGCGGCACGGCGTGCGGAAGCCAGTGCGCCCAGCCCCAGTCCGCTCCGGATTGCAGCGAGGCCGACAGAAGTACGAGTGAGAGGTCGCGGGGGCTGTGCAGCACGGCGGCCTGGACCGTGAGCCAGTGAGCGGTGGCAAGCGCGCGCGGCCGGTCGCCGGAGACGCCGATGACGCCGAGTTCGGGGAACGACAGAATGACCGGCACGTCGGTCAGGGTCGGCGGGGCGGGCTTTTCCTCGCCGTAGGCCGCGCCTTGGCCATGGGCGAGTTCGATGTCTGCGGGCAGACTTCCGACGCCCACCCGCAGCCGCATGACGTCGATGTCGGTGCGCCGGCGCTCCCACAGCCGACGCCGGGGCCCAGTAGCGAAGAGCAGCACCTCGGCCGGGTCGGGATTGTCGGCCCGGCGGTTGCGCTGATCCTCCTTGGCGAGGCGGACCAACTCCGCTTCGTACTCGGCGAGATCCTGTTTGTACTGCTTGAGGGACTTCTTGTTCCGCTGCTTGCCGTCGCGGTTGTCGCTGACCCACTGGCCCAGCATCATCAACGGGGTCATCGCGCAGAACAGCAGCATGTAGACCTGTTTGGTGATGAAGTACATGGCCAGGCCGAAGACCATCGGGGTGATCGCCGCGATCATCTGGAAGCGGGCGCGTTCGGACTTGGACGGCAGTACCGGCACGAAGAGCCGCGGCCGCGCCCGCACCGGCGAAAGGCGGGGCGGCCGGTTGTAGGCGAGTCCGCCCTCGCCGGTCGCGGACAGGTGTGCGTCCGGTTCGCTGACCCGGTCGAGGACGAACAGCGAGTCCCCGGCGCGTACGACACCGCCAAGTGGCCAGTCCTGCGCACGCTCCACCGATTCGTCGTCGAGCAGCACTGCAAGCCCGTCCTGCGGAGTGAGTGTGGCTCGGCCCTGGACATCGACAGTGACCTGGGCGGCGATAGGCGGTAGTACGGGGTCGGGGACCGCCAGGCTGCAGGTCGCGGCGGAGCCGAAGGTCGCAGTGCCGACTGCGAGCCGAACGACCCGCCCCGCGCCTGGGCCTCCGGTAACTCGCAACTCGAACCAGCCCATGGGCTCGCCCTTGCGCAGCAGTGGGCCTACGGAGTCGTCGACCGAGATCCGCATGCCGTCCCGCAGGACGTGGCCGGCCCGGGCATTCGGCTCGCAGCGGTGGCCGTCGGCCCACAGAGTCGGCTCGGCGCCATGGCCGCCGTATCTGGCGTCGAGGACGGTGCCGGGCAGGCTCACCACGACGCGATGCGGCTGCCCGGCCTGCCCGGGTCCGCCGCCCGGATCCGCTGCCAGGGCCTGCGCGACATCCCGTGCGGTCGCGTCGTCGTCGGCGTTGACCATGACGTCGTACGGGGGCACCCCCTCCTGCACGACAGTCACCAGGACTCGCATGGTCGTCTTCCTCCCCGTAGGCCCCGTTCGGCCCGTCACTACGCACCGGCCCACCGAGGCTAATGGCTGCCCCGGCCCGGGGAGAACGAGGGTAGGGGGAAGATCCGCAGCGCTTCGGCAGGCTTCGGTGCGGTCCTCAGCCACCCTCCTTGCTCAACGTCGCCGTAGGCCGCCCCGCCGCCGCTTCCTGTGACTCGAAGCGGAGTTTGCCGTCGGGCTGCAGGGTGTACGTCATCGTCGCCGTGGCGCCGGTGCAGCCGATGGTTCCCGGCTTCGAGGGGTCGGTGCGTTCGGTGATGTGCAGCACGCTCGCGGTGGCCGAGTCGAGGGCGCCGATGCCGTGGCACTGGAGCGGGCCGAGGGTGGTGGTCGTGCGCACCACGTCCGTGCCCTTCGCGCCCTTGGTGATCACTGCGGTGTATTCGTACCCCGAGGTGCCGTTGTCCTGGGTGAGCACCCCCTTCCAGGTTCCGATGAACTCGCTTGGTACATCGGCGAGTTGACCACCCTCGGACGGCGATGCCGTCGGCTGCCGCGAGCCGGGGGACTCGGCGCTGCCCGTCGCCGGGCTGGAAACCGGCGGCTTCGCGCCCGTGTTGCTCGCGTCGCTGCCGCCGCCCGGGAGCATGTCGAAGAGGAAGGCCGCGCCGACCGTGACGGCGGCCAGCGCGCCCGCCACCGCGAGGGCCACCGTGCAGCTGACCTTGCGGCCCTGGCCGCGTTCGCCCGGCTCGGCGGCGGTCGCGACGGAGAGGGCCATGCGCGGGCCCCGGTCGGCGGGGCGCGGCGGGGCGGTGGGCGGCGGAGGTGTGCGCGGGCCGGGATACGGGGCCGCGTCCCCGCCGTACGAAGCGTCCGCCGGAGCCGCATCCCTGCCGTACGAGGCGTCCGCCGGGCCGAAGGCGCCGGCTGCCGAACCCGCGCCGGCCCCGGGTCCGCTGACTCCCGCCGGACCGAAAGCACCTGCCGGTGAGCCGGAGCCGGGCCCCGACGCCGGGCTCGCGGAATCCCCCGGGCCGGAACCGGGGCCGCCGCCGGAACCGGGGCCGCCGCCTCCCCCCGGCCCGGCACCCACCCCCGCCGCGCCCCCGACCGCCGGGCTGCTGAACGGGATCGGGCCCGAGCCGCTCACCGGCTCGCCGGGTTCCAGGTCGAGCAGGCGCACCGCGGACCGGCTGACCTCCTCCACCAGCGGGCCCGGCAGCCAGCCGTCCCGTACCAGCGCGGCCGCTCCCGCCGGGGCGAGGCGGGCCGCGAGGGCGGCGGGGGCCGGGCGGTCGGCCGGGTCCTTGGCGAGGCAGGCTCCGACCGCGTCGCGCAGCTCGCCGGTGAGGCCCGCGCCCAGTTCGGGCGACTCGTGCACCACCTTGTAGAGGAGGGCCGCCGAGGAGTCGCCGGGGAAGGGCGGCTCGCCGGTCGCCGCGTACGCGAGGACCGCGCCCAGCGAGAAGACGTCGGCCGCGCCGGTCACGCCCCGGCCGAGGATCTGCTCGGGCGACATGTAGCCGGGCGAGCCGATGGAGACGCCGGTCGCGGTGAGCGAGGCGGTGCCGTCGGTGGCGCGGGCGATGCCGAAGTCGATGAGGCGGGGCCCGTCGAGGGTGAGCAGCACGTTCGACGGCTTCACATCGCGGTGGACCAGGCCGAGCGCGTGCACGGCGGCAAGCGCCTCCGCGAGGCCCGCACCCAGGACGCGTACCGAATGATCGGGCAGCGGGCCGCGGTCCAGGACGGCCTGGGTCAGCGAGGGGCCCGCGACATAGCCCGTCGCCACCCACGGAACCGGCGCTTCCGGGTCCGCGTCGAGGACCGGCGCGGTCCAGTCGCCGCCCACCCGCCGAGCCGCCTCGACCTCGTGCCTGAAGCGCGCCCGGAACTGTTCGTCGAGGGCGAAGTGCGGGTGCACGACCTTGACGGCGACCGTGCGGCCGCCCGCACTGCGGCCCAGGTACACCCGGCCCATGCCGCCCGCCCCGAGCCGGCCGAGCAGCCGATAGGCACCGATCGTCTGCGGTTCGCCCGCTTCCAGCGGCTGCAAAGACTGCATCGCGGTGCTCCCCCAACGCCCACCTGGTCAAGCCGGTCGGACAGCAGCGTAGAGCCGTACGTGCGCGGGATCACCCTCAACCGAGACTGATCCGATGCTTACGCGAGCGAACCGAATGGCGGGTTCCGCCCTCTTGATTGGCGTAGTTCATGCTTAATCGCCCATAACGTCACGCAAATTCGCCGTGACCCCCACAATCACGGAGCCTTCGAATGAACCGTCGCCGCCCTGCCGCTCTGATAGCAGCCGCCGTCATCGGCTCGGCCGTGCTGGTCTCCGGCTGCTCCGAAGAGGGCAAGCCGGTCAGCTTCGACTCGGGGCCGACCAGCCCTTCGTCGGGCGGTCCGTCGTCGGGCGCCTCGGCGCAGGGCGGGAAGAAGGACGACGACGCCTCCGAGAAGAACGGCGCGGCCGCGCAGACGCTCCTGCCGACCGGCCCCAAGGCCGAGTTCACCACGCAGAGCTCCCTCGACGACGGCACCAAGATCGGCGTGACCACGCTCAAGGGCGCCAAGTCCGGGTTCACGGGCAAGGTATGGGTGTGGGCACCGAAGCAGTACTTCGACGAGAAGTACAAGAACAGCGGCTTCCCGGTGCTCATCGCGCTGCCCGGAGGGAACGGCTACCCCAAGAACTACTGGATGGGCACCGACCTCAAACTGCAGAGCAGCATCAGCGAGTGGTCCAAGACCGGCAAGAGCCTGCCGTTCATCGTCGTCATGCCGGTACTCAACCCGGACGCCAAGCACTACTACGACGGCAGCGACATCCCGGGCCAGCCGAAGATGGGCACCTGGATGACCGAGGACGTGCCGGACCTGGTGCGGGCCAACTTCCGTACCTTCAAGTCCCGTGACGGCTGGGCCTTCATGGGCTCCTCGTCGGGCGGCTTCGTCGGCCTGAAGTCGGTGCTCAAGCGGCCCGACCTGTTCAAGGCCGCGATCGCCTCGGGCCCGGACACCGTGCCGGACTCCCCGCTGTGGGCCGGCCACGAGGCCGAGAAGCAGGCGAACAACCCGGAGAAGCTGGCCCAGGAGCTGATCGACAAGAAGGGCCCCGAGGTCGCCCTCGCCTTCCAGGTGGGCACGAAGGAGGGCGTCGTCGTGACGAACGTGAAGAAGTTCATCGACACGTACGGCAAGGGCCCGGTGAAGACCCGCCTCCAGCTGATCGAGGGCGGCACCCACAACGCCCACACCTACGTGAAGGGCATGGGCGAGGGCACCATGGAGTGGATCAGCAAGCAGATGCTGGCCCCGGTCCCCTCCTCCTGAACGCTCCGAAGCCCTGAGCGCACTGAAGCCCTGAACGATCTGAAGTTCTTCGCGTCCTGGCGTTCTTTGCGTTCTGCCGTTCTTTGCGTTCTGCCGTTCCTTACGGAGCCAGCAGCTCCACATTCACATCTGCGGGGAAGCCGGTGGTAGGACCCGTCCGCCGGGCGAACTCCCGCACGCCTTCGAGCTGTTGGGCCCCGAAGCGGAAGTCGAGCGTCGTGAAGTAGCGCTCCAGGAGTTCCGCGTCGAACACCTCCCAGCGCGCGGCCTGCTCCGCCACCTTGCCGACCTCCTCCAGGGAGAGGTCCCGGGACGCGAGGAACGCCTCGTGCACCTGCTGTACGAGGTGGGGCTCGCGGGCCAGGTAGTCCTTGCGGGCCGCCCACACGGCGAAGACGAACGGCAGCCCCGTCCACTCCTTCCACATCGCACCCAGGTCGTGGACCTGGAGCCCGAGCCGCGGGGCGTCGTGCAGCGAGGCCCGCAGCGCGGCGTCCCCGATCAGCACGGCCGCGTCCGCCTCGCGCATCATCAGGCCGAGGTCGGGCGGGCACGTGTAGTAGTCGGGGGTCACCCGGTACCGCTCGGCGAGCAGCAGCTGCGCCAGGCGTACGGAGGTCCGCGAGGTGGACCCGAGCGCGACCCGCGCCCGGTCCAGGTCCTCCAGGGGACGCTGCGAGACGATCACGCAGGACATGACCGGCCCGTCGCAGCCGACCGCGATGTCGGGGAAGGCGACCAGGTCGTCGGCGTTGCGCAGGAACTCCACGAGGGTGATCGGCGCGATGTCCAGGTCACCGTTCACCAGCTGCTCGCTGAGCTTCTCGGGGCTGTCCTTGGTCAGCTCCAGGTCGAGCAGCGTCCCCGTCCGTGCCAGGCCCCAGTACAGGGGCAGGCAGTTGAGGAACTGGATGTGACCGACGCGCGGCCGGCCGCCGTGGTGCTGGGGGCTGGTTGAATTGTCCACATGCCGAGGCTAGCCCCGTCCCAATCCGTGGACTGCGCCGGGCCCTCGGCAGGCTCTGCCCGGCCCTGCCGGGGGTGCAGCGGGAGTGCTGCGGGGGGGTGTGCCGGCCGGGCCGTACGGGACGCCTCGGGAGCGTCGCTCGTGGTGCCTGGCGGGGACGCTTGATCAGCTGCTCAGGCCCCGGTCAAACGTCCGGACGGGGTGATCTTTCCCTCTACCGCAGCACCTGAGCTGCGTGCTACGCTCAGCGCAAGTTGCAGTTTGGTTTCCCTTGCAGTACAGAGCCTGCGGAGCATGTAACCCGCAGGCTTTTGTAGTTTTCAGACTTGTTTGCAGGTTCTGGAGCAGGGCAACCCTTTGGCCCAAGGAGGGCTTATGGCTACCGGAACCGTGAAGTGGTTCAACGCTGAAAAGGGCTTCGGCTTCATCGCCCAGGACGGCGGCGGCCCGGATGTCTTCGTCCACTACTCCGCGATCAACGCGTCTGGTTTCCGCTCCCTGGAGGAGAACCAGGTCGTGAACTTCGACGTCACTCAGGGCCCGAAGGGCCCGCAGGCGGAGAACGTCACCCCGGCCTAACTTGCCCGGGTTGGCGATCGCTGACTTAGCAGTACCCAAGGAGCCCCGTCCACATGGACGGGGCTCCTGCCTTTGCCCTCAGGTGCTCCCGCGCAGGGCGTTCTGAGCAAGCCCGGCATTGCTTCCAGGGGCGCGGGGCTGTGACATCGTGCGGCTCCGCCGCGACGGGGGTACCCCCGAAAGAGAACCACCCCGCACCCTGCCCGGCACCGCCCCGCACCCCGCTCAGCCGTAAAGCTCCTCGATCTCAGCCGCGTACCGCTCAAGAATCGTCTTCCGGCGCACCTTGAGGGTCGGGGTCAGCTCGCCCCGCTCCACCGTGAAGTCCCGCGGCAGCACCGCGAACCCCCGGATCCGCGCAGGCCGGGACACCTGCGCATTGGCCGCCTCAACGGCAGCCCGAACCATCTCGCGAACCTCGGCCTCACTCCGCCCCGCCGTCTCCTCCGCATCGACCGTGATCAACGCAACCGGATACGGCCGCCGGTCCCCCACCATGACCGCATGCGAGACGACCCGGGCCCGCTCGATGGCCAACTCCACGTGCGAGGGGGTCAGGTTCTTCCCGGCGGACGTGATGATCAGGTCCTTCTTGCGGCCGGTGATCGTCAGGTAACCGTCCGCGTCCAGCGCCCCCAGATCCCCCGTGTGCAGCCACCCGTCCGCGTCCAGCGCCTCCGCCGTGCCCAGGGCGTTCTCGTGGTACCCGGGGAAGATCATCGGCCCCCGGGCCAGCACCTCGTCGTCGTGCGCGATCTTCACCTCGCACCCCGAGATCGGCCGCCCCACCGTCCCGTACCGCACCGCCCCCGGGTGGTTGAGCGAGATCACGCCCGCGGACTCGGTCATCCCGTACCCCTCGAAGACCCGGATCCCGCAGGCCCGCAGGAAGTCCAGGACCGCCGGGTCGATCGGGGCGCCGCCGGTGAGCGCCCAGCGCAGTCGGCCGCCGAAGGCCGCCCTGACCAGGCTGAACAGCGAGGCGTCGGCGGCCTCGTACTCCCCCTGCCGCTCGGGCGGAAGCGACCCGTCCGCCGCGAGGACACCGATCGCGACCGCCGCGTCGAACCGGTCCCCGCCGCCCTCCGACGCCTCGGCGAGCGAGCGCACCACCGAGTAGACTTTCTCGAACAGCCGCGGTACGGACGGGAGATGGGTCGGCTGCGCCTCGGAGAGCTCGCCGACCACGTCCTCGATCCGGCCGCCGAAGTAGCAGAGCTCGCCGCCGTAGAGCAGCGTCGAGAACTGGATCAGCTGGGCGAGCAGGTGCGCGAGCGGCAGGTAGAGGTACGTGCGGTCGCCGGGGCCGCCCTCGATGAGGTGCAGGGTCGCGTCCTGCACAGCACCCATGTTGCCGTGGGTGAGCCGGCAGCCCTTGGGCAGGCCGGTGGTCCCGGAGGTGTAGACGAGTTCGGCGTCGTCACCGGGCCGGACCGCCGCGGACCGGGCCAGCAGGTCATCGAGCGCAACGGACTCGGCCCGAGCTGCAAGCTCCGCGAGCGGCACGACGGCCCCATCCGGCAGTCCCTCCGCCGTCAGCGCGGCCCCCTCCGGCAGCCCCTTCCCCGTCATCACGGCCCGATCCGGCGGCCCCTCCCCGGTCATCAGGGACCCGCCGGACGCCCCTTCCTCCGTCCTCACGCCCTCACCGAGCGCCCCCTCCCCCGTCATCAGCAGCACATGGTGAAGCTCGGGCAGCTTCTCCCTCAGCTTCTCCACCCGGGCCGCCTCCTGTGGCCCCTCGCAGATGACCGCCTTCGCCGCGGAGTCGGCGAGCACCCACGTGGCCTCCTCGTCGCCCGCCGTCGGATACACCGGCACCACCACCGCGCCCGCCGCCAGGCAGGCGAAGTGCGCGTATGTCCACTCGGGGCGGGTCTCGGCGAGGATCGCGACCCGGTCGCCGGCCTCGATGCCGAGCGCGAGGAGCCCGCGTGCGGTGCGGCGTACGGTCTCCCGCAGTTCGGCGTACGTGACCGAGGCCCAGCCCCCGCCCGCGTCGCGGAACCTGAGGGCCGGCTGGTCCGGGTGGCGCGCGGCCGCCCACTCGGTGAACACGGCGAGCGTCTCGGGGCGCGGCCGCTGGTCCTGGCTCTGCGGGCTCTGGGGGCTCATGACCCGACGGTAAGTACGGCCTCCGGCCACGCGGGATGACGGGAAACGTCACCCCGGCTGACCTCAACGCTCAACCCGGCTAACGTCGTTGACCATGGCGAAGCCGACGATCACCGTGCACCACGTGCGGGCCGTGCTGCGCGGCGCCGAGCGGCACGGCATCGACACCGTGCCGCTGCTCCAGGCGTCCGGCATCCCCCCGCTGCTGCTCGGGGACGACCGGGCGCGGGTCACCCCGGCCCAGTTCGCGCAGCTCTTCCGGGCCCTGTACCGGGCGACCGGGGACGAGTTCCTCGGGCTCGGCGGCGCCCCGAGCCGCCCGGGCACCTTCGCGATGATGTGTCACGCGGTGCTCGGCTGCCGTGACCTCGGCGAGGCGATGCGGCGCGGCACCACCTTCTACGGCCTGTTCGCGCACGGCCCCGACCTCACCCTCGACATCACCGGTCCCGACGCGGTGTTCGCGGTACGCAACGACCTCGCGAGCCAGGACGAGGACCGGTTCCTGACCGAGTGCCTGGTGATCATCTGGCACCGCCTGTGCAGCTGGCTGGTGGGCCGCCGCATCCCGCTGACCCGCGCGGCCTTCGGCTATCCGCCGCCCCCGCACAAGGACGAGTACGAGTCCCTCTTCGGCTGCCCGGTCCGGTTCGGGGACACCCGCACGGAGGCGGTGTTCGACGCGCACTGGCTGACCGCCCCGCTCGTACGCGACGAGGCGGCCCTCGGCCAGATGCTGCGCCGCTCCCCCTTCGAACTCCTCAGCCGGCGCGCGTACGGGACGACGGTGGGCGAGCAGGTGGGCCGGGCGCTCGCGGGCGCCCTGCGCGCCTCGCCCCGGCTGCCCACCCTCGACGAGACGGCCGCCCGCCTCGCCATGTCCCCGGCGACCCTGCGCCGCCGCCTCGCGCAGGAGGGCACGTCGTTCCAGCAGCTCAAGGACGCGGTACGGCGCGATGCGGCGATCGCGGGCCTGGCGGAGGGCCGCGAGCCGATCGCGGAGATCGCGGCCCGCCTCGGCTTCTCGGAGGACACCAGCTTCCACCGCGCGTTCCGCCGCTGGACGGGCACGACCCCGGGGGCGTACCGGCTGAGCCGCTGAAGGCGAGCAGAAGCTCACCCAGTCCTATCGACCGGGTCAGTGAAGGTGAGCGGTACGGTCAGCTCCGTACCTACCGGTCAGTCACTACCTTCTCCTCAACTGCCCGCGCCCCATAGGACCGTTGGGAGAGCCGCATGCACGTCCGTACCAGAGTGGCCGGTGCCATCACCGCCGCACTCCTCCTGTCGGCAGCCACCCCCACCGCGTTCGCCGACGACACGGCGACCGCCTCGCCCGGGGACATCGTCACCCAGTCCCCCACCGAGTTCCATCCGCTGCCCGGCCAGTGGACCAATACCAAGGCCTGGCATGTCACGTACCGCTCCACCACCGCCAAGGGCGGCCCGAACGTCGTGTCCGGGACGGTCATCGTGCCCAACGACGGCCGCACCGGACCGCGCCCGGTCGTGACGTACGCCGTCGGCACGGTCGGGCTCGGCGACTCGTGTGCGCCGAGCGCCAACTTCCCGTACGGGACGGCCGTCGAGGCCACCCTGATCAACCAGGTCGTGCAGAAGGGCTGGGCGGTCGCGGTCACCGACTACGAGGGCCTGGGCACCCCCGGCGACCACACCTATACGGTCGGCCGCGCCGAGGGCACCGCCATGCTGGACGCGGCCCGCGCCGCCGAACGCCTCGGCATCCCCGGCGTCGACGCCAACTCGCCCGTGGGGATCATGGGTTACTCGCAGGGCGGCCAGGCCAGCAGCTGGGCGGCCGAGCTGCACGATTCGTACGCCCCCGAGCTGAAGGTGAAGGGCACCGCGACCGGCGGCGTCCCGGCCGACCTCATGAAGGTCGCGGCGTCCAACGACGGCGGCCTCGGCTCCGGCCTCATCTTCATGGCGGCGGCCGGCCAGGACGCGGCCTTCCCCGAGCTGAAGCTGGACTCCTACCTGAACCCGGCGGGCAAGGCGCTGGTCGACTACTTCAAGAACAACTGCGTGGCGATCGACACGACAGTCGGCTCGTTCAAGCACATCACCGACCTGACCGTGAAGAACCCGCTCCAACAGCCGGACTGGCAGGCCAGGTTGGGCGAGTCGAGGCTCGGCACCCACCGCCCGGACGCGCCGGTGTACCTCTACCACGGCACGATCGACGAGCTGATCCCGTACGCGGTGGGCCAGCAGCTCCGCTCCGACTGGTGCGCCAAGGGCGCGAACGTGGAGTGGCACGCGCTGCCGCTGCTCGGCCACATCGGAGGGGTGACGGTGGGCGGAGTCCCGGCGGCGAACTGGCTGGCGGACCGGTTCGCGGACAAGCCGAGTCAATCCAACTGCCAGTAGCAGCAGCCTGGTTGGGCCCGCCCCTCGGACCCCGGGGCGGGCTCAACGCACGTCGGACGCGGGTTACGTCCCACACCCGCGGGCGGGACTACAGCCCGTACCTGCGCGCGGACTCCTCCTGTTGGGCGAGGCGGTGGAGGGCGCACAGGATCGGGTCGACGAGGATGGTGGCGGCGACGGCGACCTCGACCTTCTCGGCCTCGGAGGGATGGGTCTCGACGAAGTCGAGATCGCGGACGGCCGCCTGGTGCATGAGCCGGGCGTACGGGGCCATCAGCTCGGCGTCCCAGGAATAGCCGAGCCGTCGGAGGGTGGCGACGGCGACGATCAAAGCCCGGTGATCGGGGGAGAGTTCACCGAGCTCCCGGGCGGTCGACCACCCGACCATTTCGAGCAGCCGGTCCACTTCGCCCCGGGCGGCGACCACGGACTCGTCGCTCTCGTCGGGGTCGGGCCCGTGCGGCAGGGCCCACAGGGCGGCGCCGAGGCGCATGGTGCGGTCGAGGGAGTCGTCGTCGACGTACCCGATGACCTCCTTGGCGGTGGCCACCGGAAGCCGGCCGATCTCGATCAGGGCGCGCACGAGGCGGAGGCGGCGCAGGTGGCTCTCGTCGTAGTCGGCGGTGGTCGCACCGACCTTGCGGCCCGGCGCGAGCATCCCCTGCCGCAGGTAGTACTTGATCATCGCGACGGAGACCCCGCTCCGCTCGCTCAGCTCTGCCAGCCGCATCTCTTGCGCCCTTCATCGGATAACGCCATTATCCAAGATGTAGACCCTGGGTAACTCCGTTATCCCACAGGGGAGTTGTCCGCCGGGGAAGTCATCCGCCGAGGAGAGCTGGGGGCACCATGTTCGCCAAGCCGAGCCCGAACCGCACGACCGCCGCCGCCGAGGGCGACGTGGTGGTGCTGCTCATCGGGATGCGCGTCAACCACTTCTGGGCGGTGCACCAGTGGGTCCCGGTGGGCGCGGCCATGTTCCGCATGCTCGGCGAACTCAAGAAGGACAAGGCCCGCGGACTGCTCAGCCACGTCATGCTCACCGCGTCACCGCGCACGTACTACGTGGTCCAGTACTGGGAGTCCAAGGAGAAGCTGTACGCCTACGCGCACTCGCCGGAGATGTTCCACCACCGGGCGTGGGCGATCCTGAACCGCAAGGAACGCAAGGGCAAGCTGCGCGGGCACGTGGGGCTGTGGCACGAGACGTACATCGTGCCCGCGGGTTCGTACGAGTCGATCTACGCGGACATGCCACCGTTCGGCCTCGCGGCGGCGACGGGGGTGCTGCCGCTTGAGGCGCGGGGGCGGAGCGCGGCGGAGCGGCTCGGGCGCCGGGCAAAAGGGGGGTCTGCCCAGCAGCCCGCCCGCGCGGGGGTTGGGGAGCACTGACCCCTGGGGCTCCGCCCCGGACCGCCCTGGGCGCATGACCCACCCCACCTGCCCGCGATGGGGGCCGGGAGCAGCGGTGCGGGGTGCCCTACAGGGGCGCGGGGAACTGCGCGACCAGCCACGCACGGCCCGAGGCCGACATCGGACCCCTTAAGGGGCGCGGGGAACTGCGCGAGCAACCACGCACGGCCCGAGCCCGAAAGAGGGGGTTGGGCGCGGGGCCGTGACACGTGCGGCAGCCCCCAGCCGAACCCCGCCCCCCTCAGCAGAGCGCCTACTCGGCAGCGCGGCGGCGACGCGTGGCCACCAAGATCCCCGCACCGCCCGCAAGGGCAACAGCGGTACCCCCAGCAGCCCAAGGCAGCGCCGAACCCGCTCCGGTGGAGGCGAGGGAGGCGCCGGTGGAGGCGGGTGCCGGGTGGTTCTTGGCGGCGGCGGTCATGGGCGTACCACCCTTGCCGGTGGTGGCGGCGCCGGCGCCCTGGTCGGCCTCCTTGGAGGCGTCGGGCTTGGGCTTCTCCGTGCCGTCGCCCTTCTTCCCCTCGTCCTTCTTCCCCTCCTCCTTCTTGCCCTTGCCCTTGTCCTTCGCGGCGGCGGCGTCGGCCTCGTCCTTCTTGCGGGCCTCGTACTGGCCCTTGTCGAGGAAGGCCTGGACGTCTTCGGGGGTGCCGAGGAGGGCCTTCTTCGCGGCCGCCTTCACGGCGGGGCCGCCCTTGCTGGAAATCTGATGAGCCAGCACCCGGTTGTCGATGATGCGGGCCTCCTACCAAAGCCCCTCCGGACCATTCAAGATGCATTATTACTACAACCCCGTGACCAAAAAGGTCAGCTATGACATAGACTACAAAGTAGTCTTCAACGCCCGAGGGAAGAAGTAGTGAAGGTTCGATGCCTGAGAATCATCAACCCCACCACCGGGGAAGAAGAGAAAACCAGCCCGTGGATTAATGTCCAGAATGAGTACGTAGTTCTGGAGCTCCGCATGTCCCCGGGCCGGCGAATCTCGGTCAGGGTAGAGAGCGAAGAGGACGGCACACCAGTTCTGTTCGATTCAGAGATGTTCACAACTACATCTCCAGAGATTCCTCCTCACTGGGTCATGCGAATCCAAGAGGACGGATTGGTCGAAGTCGGCCCCCGCCTCTGGCTCGCTCCGGGTTTCTGGGAGGGATATTTCAACCAGGTCCCGGAAGCCGTGCAGCAGTACGAGAGCGAATTGAGAAAGACTCATCAGTATGAATCGATGAGCCAGTAACGCATCGCGAAGATTGGCGGCGCCATTAGGCGTCGCCAATCTTTCATACCCCGCCCAGTCGATCTAAGACCTCAAGAGATAGGCGTTCGCCCTCGTTTGATCACTGGATTCCGTAGTCCGTAGAGGGTGGGGACGGCGACGGGCCGGATGGGGCGAAGTGGCAGCGGTCATGGCTCAAGCCTCACCGACGAACGCGCCTTTGGATCAGCGTGCGGTGGCTCCTGGTCGGTGCCGCCAGTTGCGCCGCGCGAACGCGACCTGGATGACACGACAACGCGGCCGCACCCCCTTCGGGAAGAGGTGCGACCGCGCGGTCGGCTCGGCTCAGGCCTGTTCGAAGGTCCACTTCTGGAAGCGGAGGCCCTCGAAGGGCTGGATGGTGAGCTGTGTGCCCTTCTGGCCGTCGGGCAGCGTCACGACGCCGTCCATGTACGGGAAGGCGATGCGGAACAGGTGCTCGCCGACGGGCTCGATCGACCAGCGCTCCGGGAACGGCTGCACCGCGATGCGCGGCGGGAAGATACGCAGGGCGCTGAGCGCGAAGAACGGCTCACCGGTGCTGAGCGAGCTCTTGATGTGGTACTCGTTGATGCCGTTGATGCAGGTCAGCCGCCACTTCTGGTTGGGCTCCTTGCTGAGCGGCCAGCCGATGACGGGCGTGTTGGGGTGCGGGCTCCCGCCGGAGACGTCGATGTACAGGTCTTCGGCCGCGTTCTTGATCAGGTACTCGCCATCGGGCAGGATCGGCATGAAAGCCTCCAGGTCAGGACGGTGTACGGGTCTGATCGAGCTCCCTCACCCTAGGCATGGAGCGGTCGGGGCGTAACGGATGCGTCCAGTCGATCTGGAACAATTCAACTCGGCCTGGATATACGGGACTTGATGGCGCGTATGCGCCCCGGCAAGCGTGCGGCGCGGCGGGGATCCGGCCCGTCCGCGTTCCGCTTACCGTGCCGCTCCCTTCCGGACCAGCCCGCTCGGGCGGGGCAAGTGGGCTCCGCGCCAGGGCACGCCGGAGCGGTCGGGACCGGCCACCGCGGCGCCTGAGCATCCGCCCGGAAAGGGCTTGTCCGGGGAGCAGGCCCACGGACGACCGCCGGATGTCCACGGCCACCGCACACACACCAACGCCCGCGCCCCAGTGAGCAAGTTGGGGCGCGGGCGCTTCAGGAGCGAGGTGGTGCTCAGGCGGCGGCCGAAACCGTCGCCTTCTGCTCCGCCTCTCGGACGTCGTAGTCGTCGCCGACCGGAGAAACGTGCACCGAGTCGAACGCCTTCCGGTCCAGGATGTTCTCCCGGGCCGACACGATGACCGGTACCAGCGCCTGACCGGCCACGTTCGTAGCCGTACGCATCATGTCCAGGACCGGGTCGATCGCCATCAGCAGGCCGACGCCTTCCAGGGGCAGGCCCAGCGTGGAGAGGGTCAGGGTCAGCATGACCGTGGCGCCGGTCAGGCCCGCCGTGGCCGCCGAGCCGATGACGGAGACGAAGGCGATCAGGACGTAGTCGCCGACACCCAGGTGCACGTCGAAGATCTGGGCGATGAAGATCGCGGCAAGGGCCGGGTAGATCGCGGCGCAGCCGTCCATCTTGGTGGTCGAGCCGAACGGCACCGCGAAGGACGCGTACTCCTTGGGCACGCCGAGCCGTTCGGTGACCTTCTGCGTCAGCGGCATCGTGCCCACCGAGGAGCGGGAGACGAAGGCGAGCTGGATCGCGGGCCAGGCGCCCTTGAAGAACTGGAGCGGGTTGACCTTGGCGACGGTGGCGAGCAGCAGCGGGTACACCCCGAACATCACCAGCGCGCAGCCGATGTAGACGTCGGCGGTGAAGGTGGCGTATTTGCCGATGAGGTCCCAGCCGTAGTCGGCGATGGCGAAGCCGATCAGGCCGAGCGTGCCGAGCGGGGCGAGCCGGATGACCCACCACAGGGCCTTCTGGAGGAGTTCGAGCACGGCCTCGCTGAGAGTGAGGATCGGCTTGGCCTTCTCGCCGAGCTGGAGGAGGGCGATGCCGGCGACGGCGGCCATGAAGACGATCTGCAGGACGTTCAGCTCGGTGAAGGGCGTGATGACATCCGTCGGGATGATTCCCGTGAGGAAGTCCAGCCAGGAGCCCGTGTGCTTGGGGAGCTTGCCGTCCTTCGGGGTCAGGCCCGTGCCCGAGCCCGGGTTGGTGAGCAGTCCGATGACCAGGCCTATCGCCACCGCGATCAGCGACGTGATCATGAACCAGAGCAGTGTGCGCGAGGCGAGCCGGGCGGCGTTGTTGACCTTGCGCAGGTTGGTTATCGACACCAGGATCGCGAAGAAGACGAGCGGCGCGACGGCCAGCTTCAGGAGCTGGACGAAGATGCTGCCTATCTGCTCAAGCGTGTCCTTGAGCCAGCTGATGTCCTGGCTGCGGGCGAGCCAGCCGAGCAGGCCACCGAGCACCAGACCCGCGATGATCTGGGCCCAGAAGGGGAACTTGGACGATATGGAGAAGCCCCGCTTGGGCTTCTCCTCGACTGTCGCGGAGGACGCGGAGGACACGAAAACACTCCCGGGTGAGCGGTGACGGGGACGTTCAGGGGGATGAGCGCGGCGCCCGTTCACAAGGGACTGGTCAGCGTGGACCGGTCACGTAACGCTGGGGACACCGCCGCATGATGCCGGGGTCAGACGTCGCGGCAACAGACCGCGGACATGCAGCGGCAGAGGTCGACATGCAGACGCGCCACGAGCGGAACGGCTCCGCCGGTGGGGTGCTGGTGCACAGCTGCTGTCGTCATGTCGAACACGTTAACACTTGAACTTTGAGAACCTCAAAGCAGTTCTTTTACCCCGGGATGACTCCGGGATGACCAGCGACAACTCCAACTGGGCCTGAAAACAACGACGGCCCGGCCCCGAAGCGGTGAGCTTCGGAACCGGGCCGTCCCAGCGTGTGAACTACCTGACGCGGGGGGGGCCTACTGGACGAGGCCGTCCTCCTGCGTGCGGTTCGCCTCCAGCTTCGCCTTGGCGTTCTCCACCTTGGTGACGAGCTGGGCGGACATCGCGTCGCGCTGCTTGCGCAGGAGTACGAAGCTCAGCGGCGCGGAGATCACGAGGGCGAGCAGGATCACCCAGATGAAGTTGGAGTTGCCGAGTCCCTTCGGCAGCACGCCGAACTGGACCAGCAGGCCGACGAAGACCAGGCTGCCGATGAAGATCCCCACGCGCAGCATGGTGTACCAGATGGTGGCGCTCGGCTTGGCGGCGTTCACGACTGACCTTCTCTCTACGGTGGCCCCTGCCCGACTAGTGAAGCACGCCCACAATTGGATCTATTCAGCGGGCACGGAGCTCGGCTCGGCGGGCACGGAGCTCAGTACAACCGGAGCGAACTCGGCTCAGTTCAGCGGCAGCAGCATGATGATGTCGTCCCGGTCGTCCCCGTCGGCGACCCGGATCGCGCCGGGCACCCGGCCGACCTCCTTGTAGCCGCACGAGCCGTAGAACCGGTCGACGCCGGTGCCGCCCCGGCAGGTGAGGCGGATGGCCTCGATGCCGCCGAGGCCCCGTATCGCACCGGCGGTCGCCTCCATCAGGTCACGGCCGTATCCCTTGCCCTGATGGGCCGGGTGCACCATGACCGTGTACAGCCACACCCAGTGGGTCATGAGGCGGTGCGTGTTGTACGCGATGAACGCGGTGGCGGCGACCCGCCCGTCCTCGTCGAACCCGACGAGCAGCCGCATCCGCCCCTCGGCCATGGCCACGAAGTGCTTGACCAGTTCGGGCCGTACGTCCTCGACGGAGACCGGCGGGACGAAGCCGACGGCCCCGTCCCCGTTGGACACCTCGGTCCACAGGTCGAGCAGCCCGTCGCGCAGCGCGGGCGTGACCGGCGGGTCGAGTTCGAAGGTGAGCGCCATACCGAAAGACCGCCTCAGAAGCGCATGGCCTGCGGCGTTTCGCGCAGCCCAGCGTCCGGGCCCGGGTACTCGCGGATGATCTCGTACCGCGTGTTGCGCTCGACGGGGCGGAAGCCGGCCTCGCGGATGAGGTCGAGCAGGTCGTCCCGGGTGAGCTTGTTCGGGGTGCCGTAGTTGTCGGCGTCGTGCGTGATCTTGTACTCGACGACCGAGCCGTCCATGTCGTCCGCGCCGTGCTGGAGCGCGAGCTGGGTGGTCTGCAGGCCGTGCATGACCCAGAAGCACTTCACGTGCGGCACGTTGTCGAACAGGAGGCGGGAGACCGCGAAGGTCTTGAGCGCCTCGGCGCCCGTCGCCATCGTCGTACGCGCCTGGAGCTTGTTGCGGACCTTGCCGTCCTGCATGTCCACGAAGTCGTGCTGGTAGCGCAGCGGGATGAAGACCTGGAAGCCGCCGGTCTCGTCCTGGAGCTCGCGCAGGCGCAGCACGTGGTCGACGCGGTGACGCGGCTCCTCGATGTGCCCGTACAGCATGGTCGAAGGGGTCTTGAGGCCCTTCTCGTGGGCGAGGCGGTGGATGCGCGACCAGTCTTCCCAGTGCGTGCGGTGGTCCACGATGTGCTGGCGGACCTCCCAGTCGAAGATCTCGGCGCCGCCGCCGGTCAGCGATTCCAGGCCCGCGTCGATCAGCTCGTCGAGGATCTCGGAGGCGGTGAGCCCGGAGATCGTCTCGAAGTGGTGGATCTCGGTCGCCGTGAACGCCTTGAGCCCGACGTTCGGCAGCGCCTCCTTGAGGGCCTTGAGCGAGCGCGGGTAGTAGCGCCAAGGGAGCGTCGGGTGGAGCCCGTTGACGATGTGCAGCTCGGTGAGGTTGTCGTTCTCCATCGCCTTGGCGAGGCGGACGGCCTCCTCGATGCGCATCGTGTACGCGTCCTTCTCGCCCGGCTTGCGCTGGAACGAGCAGTACGCGCACGACGCCGTGCACACGTTGGTCATGTTGAGGTGACGGTTCACGTTGAAGTGGACGACGTCGCCGTTCTTGCGTGTGCGCACCTCGTGGGCGAGCCCGCCGAGCCAGGCCAGATCGTCCGACGCGTAGAGCGCGATGCCGTCCTCGCGGCTGAGCCGCTCACCGGCCCGGACCTTCTGCTCCAGCTCGCGCTTGAGTCCCGCGTCCATCAAGGCCGCCTCCCATACGTGTGTCTTTCAGGCTCCACCAAAGGTACGCCCCGCCCTACTCGGGAAGTTCCCCGACCCGGTTCTCCCACTTCGTGGAGAGCACGATCGTGGTGCGGGTGCGCGAGACGCCCTTGGTCGAGCCGAGGCGGCGGATCGTCTTCTCCAGGCCGTCCACGTCACCGGCCCGGATCTTGAGCATGTACGAGTCGTCGCCCGCGATGAACCAGCAGTCCTCGATCTCGGCGAGGTCGCGCAGGCGCCGGGCCACGTCCTCGTGGTCGGCGGCGTCGGACAGCGAGATGCCGATCAGCGCGGTGACACCGAGGCCGAGCGAGGCCGCGTCCACGGTGGCGCGGTATCCGGTGATGACACCGGCGGCCTCCAGACGGTTGATGCGGTCGGTGACGCTCGGGCCGGAGAGCCCGACGAGCCGGCCCAGCTCCGCGTACGAGGCCCTGCCGTTCTCGCGCAGTGCCTGGATGAGCTGCCTATCGACGGCGTCCATATGCCTGAAGCCTTCCATTGTTCAGCGATACCGCGAGTTTAAGTGTAGAATCTAAGGCATGCAGGGCCAACGCCCTGCGAATCATTCAGCTGCTTGCATAATTTTCCAGCAGATCAAAGACGATCTTTCAGGAGTTGTCACCGTGTACACGATCGAGATGGCCTACGCCCGGATGCGCGAGCTTCAGGACCTGGCCAACCGGTCCCGTGCCCACCAGCCGTCCGCGACGAAGCTCCGCGCCACCAAGCGCGCCGCCAAGAAGCGCTAGTTCTCGCGAGAGCCTCCCCCCAGGTCCCGGCTTGGCTCGACCAGCGGGGACCCCGATCCGAGCTCTCCCTCCCAACGGCGGTACAGGCCGTGCGGCACCCCTGCCGCGTCCAGTACGCGCCCCGCGACGAAGTCCACCAGATCCTGGATGTGCGTCGCCCCCGCGTAGAACGCCGGAGAGGCGGGCAGCACCACCGCGCCCGCCTCGTCCAGTGTCACCAGGTGCTTGAGCGTCTGTCCGTTCAGCGGCGTCTCGCGCACCGCCACCACCAGCTTCCGCCGCTCCTTGAGCGTCACGCTCGCGGCCCGCTGCAACAGGTCCTTCGAAAGCCCCAGCGCGACCCCGGCCACACAGGCCGTCGACGCCGGCACGATCAGCATCCCCTTCACGGGGTACGAGCCCGACGAGGGCCCTGCCGCCAGATCCCCGGCCGCCCAGTGCCGTACGTCCGACACGTCGAGCGCCCCGAAGGTGTCCGGCTTTCCGTCCGCGCCCCGCGCCAGCCATGCCCGCAGATCGTCCCGCCAGTGCGCGTCGCGGAACGCGATGCCGGTCTCGTCGAGCAGCGTCAGGCGCGAGGCGCGCGACACCACCAGGTCCACGCTCTCCCCGGCCGCGAGCAGCGCGCGCAGCACCGCCGCCGCGTACGGCGTCCCCGAGGCACCCGACACGCCGACGACCCACGGCGTGCGCTGCTGACTGTGTACGTTCACGTGCTCCACGTGTCCGAGCCTATCCGGCGGCCCGCCCGCAGGTCTGGGCCAGGTGTCAGACCGTCAGGCCCCGCACCAGCAGATCGAGCAGCGCGCAGACGAAGAGGGCAATCCCGATGAAGCCGTTGACCTGGAAGAACGCCCGGTTGAGGCGGGACAGGTCGTGCGGCTTGACCAGGGTGTGCTCGTAGAGGAACGCCGCGAGCACGATGAGCAGACCCAGCCAGAAGAAGAACCCGGCGCCGGTGGCGAGGGCGTACCAGACGAGCAGGGCCATCGTCACGGCGTGGCAGCCGCGCGCACCGTAGATCGCGGCCGGAATGCCGAAGCGGGCCGGGACCGACTTCACGCCGTGGCCTCGGTCGGCCTCGACGTCCTGGCAGGCGTAGATCAGGTCGAAGCCGCCGATCCAGATGCCGATGGCGAGACCCAGGATCACCGCGTCCCACGACCACGAGCCGGTGATCGCGATCCAGGCGCCGACCGGGCCCATCGCCTGCGCGAGGCCGAGGATGGCCTGCGGGAAGTTGGTGAACCGCTTCCCGTACGGATAGACCACCATCGGGATCACCGCGACCGGGGCGAGCGCCAGGCACAGCGGGTTCAGCGCGGCGGCCGCGCCGAGGAACACGACGAGGGCGATGAGCGCGCCCGTCCACGCGGAGCGCACCGACACCGCGCCGGTGACCAGCTCGCGGCCCGCGGTGCGCGGGTTACGGGCGTCGATCTCGCGGTCGATGATCCGGTTGCAGGCCATCGCGAACGTACGCAGACCCACCATGGCGACGGTGACCAGGAGCAGCCGTCCCCAGTGGATGTTCTTGTCGAGCTGGAACATCGCGGTCAGCGCGGCGGTGTAGGCGAAGGGCAGCGCGAAGACCGAGTGCTCGATCATGACGAGGCGGAGGAACGCTTTGGTGCGGCCCGGTTGGGGAACCGCTGCGGCGGAGGCGCTCATCTCTAGAACCCGTACTCCTTCCAGCGGCGGTCGACCTTCGCCGCCGTATCCGCGTCCGACTCGACCATCGCCGGCCAGCCGCCGTCGCGCGTGTAGCCCTCCTCGGGCCACTTCGCGGTCGCGTCGATGCCCGCCTTGCCGCCCCAGAACTGCTGGTAGGAGGCGTGGTCGAGGTGGTCGACCGGGCCTTCGACGACGGTGAGGTCGCGGGCGTAGTCGGTGTTCCCGAAGGCCCGCCAGGACACTTCGTGCAGGTTGTGGACGTCGCAGTCGGCGTCCACGATCACGATCAGTTTGGTGAGCGACATCATGTGCGCGCCCCAGATGGCGTGCATCACCTTCTGGGCGTGCTTGGGGTACTTCTTGTCGATCGAGACGATCGCGCAGTTGTGGAAGCCGCCCGACTCGGGCAGGTGGTAGTCCACGATGTCCGGCACGATGATCTTGAGGAGCGGGAGGAAGAACCGCTCGGTGGCTCGGCCGAGGGGGCCGTCCTCCGTGGGCGGGCGGCCGACCACGATGGACTGGAGCAGCGGACGCCTGCGCATCGTCACGCAGTCGATCGTGAGCGCGGGGAACGGTTCCTGCGGCGTGTAGAACCCGGTGTGGTCGCCGAACGGACCCTCCGGCAGCATCTCGCCCGGCTCCAGCCAGCCCTCGATGACGACCTCGGCATTGGCCGGGACCTGCAGCGGCACCGTCTTGCAGTCGACCATCTCGATCCGCTTGCCCTGGATGAATCCGGCGAAGAGGTACTCGTCGATGTCCCCGGGCAGCGGCGCGGTCGAGGCGTAGGTGACGGCGGGCGGGCAGCCGAAGGCGATCGCGACCGGCAGCCGCTCGCCGCGCTTGGCGGCGACGGCGTAGTGGTTGCGGCTGTCCTTGTGGATCTGCCAGTGCATCCCGATCGTGCGCTTGTCGTGGCGCTGGAGCCGGTAGAGCCCGAGGTTGCGGACGCCCGTCTCGGGGTGCTTGGTGTGCGTGAGGCCCAGGTTGAAGAACGAGCCGCCGTCCTCGGGCCAGGTGAACAGCGCGGGCAGCTGGTCGAGGTCCACGTCGTCGCCGGTCAGGACGACTTCCTGGACGGGCGCGGCCTCCTGCTTCACCTTCCTCGGCGGCACGTGCACCATCGAGCCGAGCTTGCCGAACGCCTCGCGGATCCCGACGAAGCCCTGCGGCAGCTCCGGCTTGAGCAGCCCGCCGATCTTGTCGCTGATGTCCTCGTACGACTTGAGGCCGAGCGCCTTGAGCAGGCGGCGGTCGGTGCCGTACACGTTCATGGCCAGGGGCATGGAGGCGCCCTTGACGTTCTCGAAGAGGAGGGCGGGGCCGCCGGCCTTGTTGACCCGGTCGACGATCTCGCCGACTTCGAGATACGGGTCGACCTCGGCCTTGATGCGCTTGAGGTCGCCCTCGCGCTCCAGCGCCCTGAGCAGCGATCGGAGATCGTCGTAAGCCATGGGGTCAAGTATCGGGCACCCGATACCCTGGGCCGGTCACCGGGGCCGAGGCACGGCCCGCAACCGTTCCCGGGGGGACCCTCCAACCATGCTCAGGTATCTGCCGTTCCTGCTGGTCCTGGCGCTGTGGATCTACGCGTTCATCGACTGCCTCAACACCCCGGAGGAAGAGGTCAAGGGCCTCCCCAAGGTGGTGTGGATCATCATCATCCTGCTCTTCGGCGAGGTGCTGATCGGGCCGGTCGCGTGGCTCGCCGCGGGCAAGGTGCGGGGCGTGGGCCCTGGGGGGCGTTGGACCGCGCCGGACGACAACCCCGCCTTCCTCGCGTCCCTCGGGGAGCCCGCGAAGGACGAGGCGCTGCTGAAGGACTGGGAGGCGGATCTGCGGCGCCGCGAGGAAGAGTTGAAGCGGCGGGAGCGGGGCGAGGAGGCCTGACTCCGGGTGCGCTGGGGCTCCGCCCCAGACCTCGCTTTGGCCCCGCCCCTTCCCTAGCCCCTCCCGGGGGGGGTGGTTCGTCGGCTGCGGACCATGCGTGGCTGGGCGCGCGGTTCCCCGCGCCCCTGGCAGGGTCGGTGCCGGCCCGCACCGACATCCTCAGCCCGTCATGGGGGTCCCCCCTGGCCCTTAAGGCCTTGGGGGAGTTTGAGGACGAGCGCCGTTCAGGCGCGAACGGGGTCTGGGGCAGAGCCCCAGGAAAACGGGCCTCCCCCTGCCCTTTCGCCCCCGGCGGGTTTCGGGAAGGGGCGGGGTGGGGTCCCCCGGGGTGGGGGGGGGGGGGGGCGCGGGCCGCCCGCCGCCCGGCCGCCCGGCCGGCCCCCGGACCGCGAGGG
>NZ_JBSFIE010000028.1:0-105014 GCF_053597395.1 Streptomyces sp. NPDC001415 | reverse complement strand
ACGAAAGGGCTCCCACTTCCTCGCCTTCCTCGGCCTCGCAGCTGCCCTGACCTGCTACAAGAAGCTCGCAAAAATCGCCACATGAGACACGCTCTAAGTCCGTCTGAGGGAGGACCTTGGGCGGCCGGAATGGATTTACCGGGACATTACTGTGGCAGTCGTTCGAGGGGCGTCCGTGGGGGCCGGTCCTCGGGCTCATCCCGTAGTGGGGTCCTCGGGGCCATCCCGTACCCATGGGATCAAGCGGGGGAACGAGCGGGGCCCGGCAGCGCATGCCGGGCCCCGTTCGCCGTACGGGCCCGCTACTTCATGCGGGTGGCCCACTCCTGGACCTTCTTGATCCGCTCGCGGAGCTGGCCTGCCGTGGCCTCCGCGCTCGGCGGCCCGCCGCACACCCGGCGCAGCTCGGTGTGGATGACGCCGTGCGGCTTGCCGCTCTGGTGGACGTACGCGCCGACCATCGTGTTCAGCGACTTGCGCAGTTCCAGCAGTTCCTTGTGCGAGACGACGGGGCGCCGCTCGGCGGGCATTTCGAGCAGATCGGCCTGCTCGGCCGGCTTCTGGCGGCTGTGCGCGATCTGCCGGGCCTGCCGCTTCTGCAGCAGCATCTGCACCTGGTCGGGTTCGAGGAGCCCGGGAATCCCGAGATAGTCCTGCTCCTCCTCGCTTCCCGGGTGGGCCTGCATGCCGAATTCGGCGCCGTTGTACATGACCCGGTCGAAGACCGCATCGGATTCGAGGGCCTCGAAGGGGAGCATGTCGTCCCCGGTGTCCTCGTCCTGCTGCTTGTTCGCGTCGTCCATTTCCTGTTCGGACTCGGCGTACGGGTCTTCTTCCTCGCCGTCCTTCTTCGGCTTGTCGAGTACGTGGTCGCGCTCGACCTCCATCTCGTTGGCGAAGCCGAGGAGCATCGGAATGGTGGGGAGGAAAACGGAAGCGGTCTCACCGCGTCGCCGCGAACGCACGAAACGGCCGACGGCCTGGGCGAAGAAGAGGGGGGTGGAAATGGTGGTGGCATACACGCCGACGGCCAGGCGCGGCACGTCGACGCCCTCGGACACCATGCGGACGGCGACCATCCACCGGGAGTCGCCCTCGCTGAACTCGTCGATCCGCTTGGAGGCGCCGGTGTCGTCGGAGAGCACGACGGTGGCCTTGGTGCCGGTGATCTCGCGGATCAGCTTGGCGTAGGCGCGGGCGGAGTCCTGATCGGAGGCGATGACGAGCGCCCCGGCGTCCGGGATCGCCTTCCTGACTTCGGTCAGCCGCTGGTCGGCGGCCCGCAGCACATTGGGCATCCAGTCGCCGCGCGGGTCGAGCGCGGTGCGCCAGGCCTGCGAGATGGCGTCCTTGGTCATGGGCTCGCCGAGCCGGGCGGCGATCTCGTCACCGGCCTTGGTGCGCCAGCGCATGTTGCCGCTGTAGCTCATGAATATGACGGGCCGCACGACACCGTCGGCGAGCGCGTTGCCGTATCCGTACGTGTAGTCGGCGGAGGACCGCCGGATGCCGTCGTTCCCCTCCTCGTACGTCACGAAGGGGATGGGGTTGGTGTCGGACCGGAAGGGCGTACCGGTGAGCGCGAGCCGTCGGGTAGCGGGATCGAAGGCCTCAAGACATGCCTCACCCCACGACTTGCTGTCCCCGGCGTGGTGGATCTCGTCCAGAATCACCAGGGTCTTGCGCTGCTCGCAGCGGTTGCGGTGCAGCATGGGACGCACGCCGACACCGGCGTAGGTGACGGCGACCCCGTGGTACTCGCGGCTCAGCGGGCCTGCGCTGTAGTCCGGGTCGAGCTTGATGCCGACGCGGGCCGCCGCGTCCGCCCACTGCTTCTTGAGGTGCTCGGTCGGTGCGACGACGGTGATCTGCTGGACGACGTGGTGGTGCAGCAGCCACGACGCGAGCGTCAGCGCGAACGTCGTCTTGCCGGCGCCGGGCGTCGCGACGGCGAGGAAGTCGCGCGGCTGCTCCTGGACATACCTCTCCAGGGCACCCTGCTGCCAGGCACGCAGCTTGTTGGCGGTGCCCCAGGGGGCGCGGCCGGGGAAGGCGGGTGAGAGGTGGTGGGAGGCGGTAGTAGTCACGGTCTCCGGTTCGGGGCTCTCGGTTGTACGGGGTCAGGGGCATCCGGGGCGGGCCCCGGGGGAGCTGGCTTCTGAGCAGGTGCCCGAGCGTGGTTCGGGGACCGGCTCTTAGAGCCTGTGTCTGAACCCCGCCCGGATCAGGCCGGGGCGTCTGGTGCGTGCGATCGCAAGGCGCCGGAGCGTCCTCGTAGCGGAGCTACTAGGGCGTTTCGGCAACGCGGCGAGCGTGCGTGCCAGACGTCACGGGCCCGGGCGGGGTTCAGACACAGGCTCTTACGTACGACAACCGGGCCACCTTACCGGCGCGGGCCGGCGGCCCCCGGCGGATCGCCTCCCGGCGGGGCGGGGGTGAGAGCGGGGTCACAGGAGGTGCCGGGGCTCCGCCCCAGCCCCCGGCGGGGTCCGCCCACCCGTCCACCCGTATGCGCGGGGTCGCACGGCGGAGCCGCGGAGTGTTGCGGCGGGAAGGGGTGGGGTGGGGGCTCAACTCCCCCGCACCCGCCCCGCGACGAACGCCCCGCCCAACGCCACCACCCCCATCGGCAGGAACACCACCAGGAACGCCCCCGGGTGGGAGACCGAGGCCGCATCGGACACCGCACCCCCACCCAGCGCGGCGAACCCCGCCCCGCCCGCCGCGAGCAGCAGCACGTTGGACAGGCCGTCCGAGATCTGGAGGGCGGCGGAGTTCGCGCCCGCCTCCTGCGGGGCCGACAGCTTCAGGAGCAGCACACTCGTCGAGGCGATCACCACGCCCATGCCGAAGCAGCCCACGCCCCACGCGACGCCGACCACCCACACCGGCACCGCCGTGACGAGCACGCTCGGCGCGGCCACGATCGCGAGGGCCACGAGCACCATCCCGGCCACCATCAGCCGCTCCCGGTGCGCCTCCATCCGCGGCCGGGCCTGTACGTACGAGCCCAGCGCCCAGGTCGCCCCGCCGACGGCCAGCGAGAGACCGGCCATCGTCGGGGTGAGACCGCGCTGGGTGACGAGCATGAGCGGCACGAACGACTCCGCCGCGATGAACGACCCCGCCGCCACCCCGCGCAGCAGCACCACCGAGGGCAGCCCGCGCGCAGCCCGCCAGGTGCCGTGCGGCAGCAGGGCGCGCCGTCCCGCGACCGCCGGCGCGAGCAGGGCCACGCCCGCCACGAACGGCAGCACGGACAGCCACCTCAGTTCCTGTCCCGCGTACTGCAGCAGCCCGGCCCCGACCGAGATCCCCAGCGCCAGCTTGATCCGGCGCCGGTCGAAGGGCTCGACGGGCGCCGACGGATCGGCCGGCCCCGACGCCATCCGCCGCGTCGCGGGCAGCGCGAGCGCCAGCGGGAACACCACGAGCACCGGAATCCCGATGAACACCCAGCGCCAGCCGAGCTGTTCGGTGGCCGTCCCCGCCAGGAGCGGCCCGACCACCGAGGGCACCACCCAGCCCGCCGCGAACGCCGCCATGATCGCCGGCTGGAGCCGCGCGGGGTAGGCCCGCCCGATCACGACGTACAGCGCGACGATCACCAGTCCCCCGCCGAGCCCCTGCACGGCCCGCCCCGCGATGAACGTCCACATGTTCAGCGCCGTCCCGGACAGCAGCAGCCCCGCCGCGAACCCCGACATCCCGACACCGAGCGCCCCGAGCGGCCCGCGCCGGTCGGCCCACTGCCCCGCGACGACCATCCCGAACAGGCTCGTCGTGAAGTACGCGGAGAAGGCGAACGCGTACAGCGACACCCCGTCGAGCTCCCGCGCCGCGACGGGCATGGCCGTACCCACGGCGGTCGCCTCGAAGGCGACGAGCAGCACGACGGCGAGGATCCCGAAGCTCAGCGCGCGGTGCTCCCGCCCGAGAATTCCCCCGGCGGGGAGCTCGGCCACGGGGGTGCCCGCACGGGCATCGGACGATTCAAGGGCGCTCATCCGCCCACAGTAAGAGGCGTACCGCGCCCCGACCCGTGTCAAAGGACGGGACTACGGCTACGTAAATAGTCGTAGTCCCCGCCCCAACATGAACGCCGCATGGCAGTCCCGTTGCACCCCACCGGCTGCCCTTCCCCATCCCCCGCGCGGCCCCCTACGGTCATGTCAACGCACCAGCACACGGCCGTGTGCCCGAGTGGTTGAGGGGCTCGCCTGCAAAGCGAGTTACGCGGGTTCGATTCCCGCCACGGCCTCCAACAGCCCTATCCATTGCGACACTTGAGCTCCCGTTTGGCGAACTGGACGTACTGCTGCATCAGGGTGGTGAGCACGTCTTTCACGTGCTGCGTGCGGGGTGCGCTGTTTGCGCTCAGGCCCAGCTCGACAATCTTGACCTCCGCCGGAGAGACATTGCGCGGTGATGGCGGCAGGTCGGGGCGCTCGCAGCGGAAGTAAGCCCTGGCGCCGCCGCGGTAGACGATGCCCTTCTCGCCCGCCGCGATGGGCGTGGGCTCAAGCGGTGTCAACGAGCTCCAGACGTGCTTCTCCAGATCGCCGCCGTCGGACCACGAGCGGTCTCCCCAGGCGGCGAACCGGGACTCTCCATCGACATCGATCTGGCATCCCGCAGACTTGAAGCGCCCGTAGAGGTCGAAGACCGCGTCACCCTTGATCTCCGCGTTCGGATCCTCAGCCTTTGGCAACAGAGGGAGCACCGAGGTCCCGTCGAACGCTCGCCAGCAGACCTTCGGCGGCAGCGAGGGCCTGACGTGGTCGCCCTCCTTCGAACTGTCTGAGCATCCACCGAGCGCCGGTATCGCGATCAGCGCGACAGCGAGCGAAATCGACGCCCTCCTGCTCCTCCTGCCTCCGCGGGCACGGCCCGCGGAACGCGAGCCCCACCGGCGACGGGTCACTTCCCCGCACCGCTGGCCGTCGAACTGGCCATGAAGCCCCGGCCTGCCACATGACCAGCGGCGGCGCCGGTGGAAGCCGTCCCCCTGTACTCCTGGAGGTCATGCCCTGCGGCACCCGCGCTCCTGCCTGCGGTCGACACGGCGTCCGCCGCGGATCGCTTCACCTTCTCCTCGGCCTGCGAATACGCGGTCGCCGCCTCTTGAGCTGCCACGCCTGATGAGTCCTGATGGGCGTTCTCGACGGCGGACTTGGTAATTTCCTCCTTCAGCCAATCCACGGCGTCTCCTCCGACCGGGATCATCTCCACGTATTTAGCACCGACCGCGTCGATGATGCGGTTCGTCCATTCGACGTTGTTCTCGACAGCGGCGTTGAACTCGGAATCCGCAGCCGAATGCTTCTCGTAAATCGCCTCGACTCGCGCCTGGGTCATGATTCCCGCGATCTCTCCCCCCGGGTAGACCGCGTTCCGAATGGCCTCACCTACGTCGGATCCGTGGTTCTCCGGGTGGGCGAACACGTCTCGTACCAGCAGCGTCGTATACGCCTGCTGGGCGTTCGTGATCGCGCCGTACGCATCGGGGTCCTGGGCCACGGCCCCCAGAAAGTGGGCCACTTGGCCGGCGTCGGCGAACTTGGCCAGAACCCCGAAGGGTTTAGCCTGGTCCGCCCCATTCTCCACTCTCGCCTGCATATCAGCCATATACTCCGCAGCCATATCCCCAAAGTTCCCCGAAAGCCCCCCCAGCTTCCCCGGCGCGTCATCCTCGCCCAGGATCAAAGACGGATCCGCGCCGATCTTCGCGACGACCTTTTCCATCACGCTCGCCATCGCCGCCGTGTGCTCCACCGGCTTCGCCGCGCCGTCGCCCGGGACGCGGCCCGTGACGGCTGCCTCCAGGGCGTTGCCCAGGGCGGACTGGTACGGGGTGCGGTCGCCGGGGAGGGTGTCGTATCGGTCGTCCGTGGGGGGCTTGTCCAGGAGGTGGTCGACCATGCTGAGTTGGCCGCCCCCGGGGGCTCGGACGGCCGCGTCGTCCGCTGTCACCAGACCGTTGCCGTCGCTGTCCGCCCGGACGGGCTCGTTGAAGAACTGGGAGGACGAGTCCGGGTTGTTGGACAGCGCCGACATCAAGCCGGTCAGGGGGTCGAAGCCCCGGCCGCCCGACGGGTCGAGGTTGAACCTCATGTCGGCGACCTGGGGTACACCCCGCTCGAACACCTTCGGATTCTGGTGCTCGAAGCCCACCATGTCGCGGGCGACCGGCAGCAGGAACTCCTTGTCGTACGTGCCGTGCCGCAGCAGCGCGCCAAGGGCCTGGTACCCGTACACCTGCGTGGCCGCGCCCGCGAAGCCCCCGACGTCGATCGGCCGGCGGCCCGCCCGCATCAGGTCGGTCGTCCAGTAGGACGGCAGGTGGCCCGCGGTGTGCGGGTTCGTGGCGAGGCCCAGCATCGGGCCCAGGTCGTCCTGCACGTGGCGGACCATCGCGACCCGGTCCAGGCCCGCCGGGCCGAGGGCCGTCGCGTCGAGGGAGAGCCGGGTGTAGAACTCCAGCGTTCCCTGCGCGCCGAGGCGCCGGTAGAAGGCGGTCGAGAACTCGGGGTCGTGGGCGTTCGCGTCCAGCAGCGTCTGGAGCCGCTTGAGCTCCGCCACGTTGCGGGCCGTGCCGCCCTCGCCCGTGACCCGCTTGGCCAGGTCCACCGCCCGCGCGGCCTCCTCGTCGTCCAGGGAGGCGAACCGCGGCGCGGTGAAATCGTGTTCGTGCGGGACGTTCGCCGTCAGGGCGAGGCGCAGCGACTCGTCCGCCGCGTCGCACCCGGCGATCAGCGCGTCCACCTTGCGCTGCCATGCGGCCACGTTCGCCTGCTCGGCCTTCAGGTCCTTCGCGAGTCCCGCGTACTGGGGGTCGTGCCGCTTCGCGACATCGTCCGCGACCGGGTGGCGGGCGGCGACCCGGCCCTTCGCGTCCACCGCGATGCCGCTCTGCCACGCGCCGTCGAGGATGGCCTGCAGCCCGTCCTTCGCCTTCTTGAACTCCGTGTACGCCTCAAGGAGGAGCCGGTGCACACCCTCGGCCTCCTTCTCGGCGTCCGCGAACTCCTTCACCGTCTTGCGGATGAACTCGCGGGTGACCCCCGCGTTCACCCCGGCCCACCTGGCCGTCTCGGCATGCACCCGCATCCCGTCGTGGGCCTCGGCGGACAGCTTCTTCAGCCGGATCGCCATGTCCGACCAGTCGTCCACCGCTGTTTTGAGCTTGCCGACCGGCGCGTTCAGCACGTCCGCGTACTTCAGCAACTACAGCTCCGCTCCCTGTCCGGCACCTCGACAACTACTGCTCTGCTCCATGTCCAAGACCTCAACCCCCTACGACTCCCCCGGCCCCTCCGGCACCTCACCCCGCTCCCCCCTGACCGCCGTCAACTACCGATTCCCACCTGCTAGTTGATGTAGCCGCTGATGACCGACACCGCCGCCAGGGATCCCCGCACGCGCGCGTCGTCCTTCGCGTGCTGGGCGGTCGAGTAGTCGAGGTGGTTCGCGATCTGCGCGCAGGCGTCGCGGAACGTCGTGTACTGGCTCTGCCAGGTGTCGTGGACCTTCATCAGGGCGGCCCCGCTGGTGAAGTTGTCCGCGCTGAGCGCCCGCGCCGCCTCGAAGGTGGCTGCCCTCGCGTGGTCCCCGTCGCGCCGGAATGCGTCGTACAGCTTGTACGCGTCCGAGCCGATCAGCCCGAGATCATCGGCATGCGCTACGAGATCCCCGCCGCCCGAACCCTGCGCTGCCACCCCTGACGCCATCCCCAACTCCCGTTCCACACGCGCGAATTACGGATTCTTTGCCGTCAGCGTACGGGAGGGGGCTCCGCGAATCTGGTGTCAGCAGGCGCTCAGGGGTGAAAGCGCGTCCGCACTCATGTCCCGGGCATCACCCCGCAAACAGGGCGTCCCCGCACCCGGCCTGACAAGGCCGGGCGGACAAGGTGCGGGCGGACAAGGCGTTCGGCTCCCGGAGCAACAGCGGCGCCTACCTGCCTTGAGTCGACCCCTTTTAATCCTTTGCCGAGGAACCGATCGGCCAGCTAAGTTCACCCAGCCGTCCATCTCGTACCGGACCGGCGCCGTCAACGAGGAGGTGTGGAGCACATGCGCAGGAGTGCCCAGCAGTTGAGCCCGCGTACTGCCCTTTGCCACCTCCTCACGACGGAGACACCTTGTCGCTGCACATCACCCCACTGACCGACCCCGCTCACGGGGCGCACAGCCGACGCCTTGCATGGCTGGCGTCCGACGCCGATTCCATCCCCGTCGGGACGGCCTTTCTGCGCCTGTTCGACGGCGGACAGGAGCACCTGGCCGAACTGACCCTCCACGTCCACCCCGTGGAGCGCCGCGAGGGCGTCGGCTCCCGGCTCCTCAAGACGGCTGTGGCCGCCGCCCGGGACAACGCCCGACGCTGCGTCAGCGCGCAGGCCGAGGCCGGATCTCCCGGCGACCGCTTTCTGCAGGCCCGCGGCTTCCGCAAGGTGCTCACCTTGAGGTTCGCCCGCTTGTCACTGGCCGACGTGGACACCACCGTTCTCGCCGAGATCATCGAGCGTCCGCGTCCCGGCTACCGGATGACGTCATGGCAGGGGACCGTCCCCGACGCCCTCGCCCAGACCTTCGCCGACTCACGCCGCGCCATGGACGACATGCCCATGGAAGACACCGACTTCGGCACCGTGGCCTGGGACGTGGACCGGGTCCGGGCCGCGGCGAAGGCCGTCGAACAGCGCGGCGACCTGCTGCACACCGTCGTCGCCATCGATGCCCACGACGGCTCGATCGCCGGGTTCACCGAACTCGTCGTCCCCGGCAGCGGCAAGGGCGACGCCCAGCACTACGGCACCGGCGTGCTGCCCGAGCACCGCGGACACGGCCTCGGCCGATGGATGAAGGCCGAGTCGATCCGCCAAGCCCGCGAGCGCTACCCGGACCTCGGCGGCCTCCTGACCGACACCGCCGACAGCAACACGCACATGAGACACATCAGCGACAGCCTCGGTTACGTGCCCACGCACACGACACTCCAGTACCAGCTCGACCTGTAGGGACGAACGGACGGGCCGGACCCGGGCATCGCCTGGTCCGGCCCGTCAGTACTTCACAAAGGCCCTAGCCCTGCTGGACCACCGCCGCCTGCGGCCGGATCGGGAGGCGGTTGACCGGGCGGCCGGTCGCGGCGCGGACCGCGGAGGCGATCGCGGCCGGGGAGGTGACCACCGGGACGGCGCTCGCGGCCTTCGCGCCGAAGGGCGCGACCACGTCCCGCTCCTCGACCAGTTTCACGATGCGGATGTCGGGGGCGTCGAGCGCGGTCGGCAGGGCGTAGCCCGTGAGGTCGGGATGGCGGATCTGGCCGCGTACCGTACGGAGGTTCTCGGTCAGGGCCGCGCCCACGCCCTGCGTGACCCCGGCCTCGATACGGGCCGCGAGCTGGCGGGGGTTGAGGATGCGGCCGACGTCCTGGGCCACGGCGAGTTCCACGACCCGGACCGAGCCGAGTTCGATGTCCACGTCCACCACCGCGCGGATCGCGCAGAACGCGAGGCCCACGAACGCGTCGCCCTGGCCCGTCTCGTCGAGCGGCTCGGTGGGGTGCGGGCGGCACTGGGCGGTGGCCCAGAGTTCCTTGCCGTCCATCGCCTCCGTCACCGTGGTCGACAGGACACCGTCGTACGACGTGATCTTGCCGTCCGCGATCTGGAGCAGTTCCGTGGACATGCCGAACTTGTGCGCCAGGGGCTGGAGCAGTTGGGTGCGGACCATCTTGGCGGCGCGTTCCACCGCGCCGCCGGACACCCAGGTGTGGCGGCCGTGGGTGGCGGGGCCCGCCGGGGGCTGGTCGGTGTCGACGGGGGCGACGTGGACCTCGTCGATGCCCAGGGTCTCCTGGACGATCTGGCGGGCCAGGGTGGTGAAGCCCTGGCCGGTCTCGACGGCCGCGCAGATGACCGTCGCGACGCCGTCCTGGACCTTGACGGTGGCAGTGGAGACCTCGTCGGTGCCCTCCGCGCCGAGCATGTGGACCATGCCGAGCGCGTAGCCGACGCCGCGCCGCACCGCGTCCGGATCACCCGCGCCCTCGGGGCCGCCCGGCAGCAGCCAGTCGTCCTCGGGAGCGTCCTTGGGCAGGACCGGGAGCGGGAAGTCCCGTACGGCTGCGAGGAGTTCGGCCACGGGGGCGGGGCAGGTGACGGTCTGGCCGGTGGGGAGCAGGTCGCCGGTGGCGAGGACGTTGCGCATGCGCAGCTCGGCCGGGTCGATGCCCAACTTCGTTGCCAGCTTGTCCATTTGACCCTCGTACGCCGCGCACACCTGCATGGCGCCCTCACCCCGGACGTGCCCGGACGGCGGGTTGTTGGTTCGCACCGCCCAGCCCTCGACGAAGGCGTGCGGCACGACGTACGGGCCGCACGCGAACGCGACGGCCGCGGCAAGGGATTCGGAGGAGGCCTCGGCGTAGGCGCCCGCGTCGAGGAGGATCTGCGCCTCGACCTTGACGAGGCGGCCCTCGGCGTCCGCGTGGTGGCGGTAGCGGAGCAGCGTCGGGTGGCGGTGGGCGTGCCCGAGGAAGGACTCCTCACGGGTCGCGGTCAGCTTGACCGGGCAACCCGTCTTCAACGCCAGGAGCCCCAGCGGGAGTTGGAAGCCGAGGTCCTCGCGGTCGCCGGTCGCGCCGGGCACGCCGGTGACGACGACCTTCACCCGGTCCGGCTCAAGGCCGAAGCAGGCGGCGGCCAGATCGCGGTCGCTGTGCGGGTCGGTGGACGCGGTGTACAGCTCGACGCCGCCGTCGGGCCGGGGCACCGCGAGGCCGGCTTCGGCGCCGATCGGGGCCGGGTCCTGGCGGCCGATCCGGTACAGACCCTCGACCACGACCTCGCCGGTCACCTCGGGGTCGCCGTACTGGAGCGGGATGTGCCGGATCAGGTTGCCGTCGGGGTGCAGCGGTTCCGCCGCGAACGCCTTCTCCGGGTCGGTGATCGGTTCGAGCACCTCGTACTCGACCGCGATCGCGGCGGCCGCGAGGCGCGCGGTGTCCGGGTGGTCGGCGGCCACGGCGGCGATGGGCTCGCCGTGGTGGCGTACGAACTCGGCCGCGAAGACGGGGCGGTCGGCGATGCGGCGGCCGAACGACGGGTCGCCCGGCACGTCGGCGTGGGTCACCACGGCCCGTACGCCCGGCATGCCGACGGCGGCCGAGGTGTCGATGGAGACGATGCGGGCGTACGCATGCGGGGCTCGCAGCACGGCCGCCCACAGCAGGCCCTCGGCCCACAGGTCGGCCGCGTAGGGGAAGGTGCCCTCGGCCTTGGCCCGGGCGTCGACCGGGGCGAGCGAGGCGCCGATCCCGTGCGCGGGAGCCTGCTGCTCCGGCCCCGCCACCGGGGTGGCGCCGTCGACCGTCGCGGTGGCTGCGTCGTTGCTCACGCCATGCCTCCGTCGTGCGTGTGCTGGGGCTTGGCACTGCCGGCCCCGGGGGGTGCCTGGTGCGGAATGCGGGCCTCTTCGGCGTGGGCCGCCCCGGCCGCCTCCCGGCCCGCCACGACGTCCTTCACCGCGTCGAGCACGCCACGATAGCCGGAGCAGCGGCACAGGTTGCCGCAGAGCGCCTGGCGGGTTTCGAGCTCGGTGGGGGCGTGGTTGCCTTCGAGCAGGTCGTGCACGGTCATGGCCATGCCGGGGATGCAGAAGCCGCACTGCACGGCGCCGCTCTCGGCGAGCGCCCGCTGTACGTCGGAGGGTTCGCCGCCGGTGGCGAGCCCCTCGACGGTACGGACCTCGCTGCCGGCCGTGGTCGCCGCGGGCACCAGGCAGGAGGCGACGAGCCGCCCGTCCACCTGGACGTTGCAGGCCCCGCACTCGCCCTGCGAGCACCCGTCCTTGGCCCCGGCGAGCCCGAGCCGCTCACGCAGCACGTACAGCAGCGACTCCCCGACCCAGGCCTCGGTGACCGGCCGGTCGGCGCCGTTGACGCGCAGGACGTAGGAGGCGCGGGGGTGTTCCAGGTCGGGGGCGGGCGCGGACACGACGACGGGCTCGGCGTCCGAGCCGGAGTCGGCGTCGGAGCCGGTGGCGATCCCGGGTTCGACGGTGGCGTCGGGCGCGGCCTCGGACTCGGAGTCGGCTCCGGGCTGGGGCTCGGCTCCGGGCTTGGGCTCGGGGTGTTCGGCCGATTCTGGCGCTTGGGGCGCTTGGGGCGGTTCAGCCGACCCGGGTGTTACGGCCGCTCCGGGCCCCTCGGCCCCGGGAACGGCTTCGGCGGCGGCCTCCGGAAGCGGCTCGGACGCGAGCGGCGCTTCGGCTTCCGGCTGCGGCTGCGACTCCGGGGCGGCGCCGTTCGCCGGGCCGGCAGCACCCGATACGTCCCGTACTTCCGATACGTCCCGCGCATCCGGGATGCCGGCCGCCTGGGCCTCCGGCGCGAGCTCCTGCGCCTCGGGCCGAGCCTCGGGCCGGGCATCCGGCTGGGGCTCGGGCCGGGCATCCGGGAGCTGGTTCGCCCAGGGGGCGGGCGCGCCGCCGGGGAGGGTGGCGGGCGGGGTCGAGCCCCACTGCTCGATCAGCGAGGAGGTGGTGAACTCGCCCGATTCTTCGGGGAGTTCACCCTCGGCGACGGGAATGTTCCACTGGCCGGTGCCCGCGAGGGAGGGCTCGTCGGCGAAGTTCCACTGGGCGGTGGCGGCCGGGTCGTGGGCGGGCTCCGACGGGGTTGCGGGCGAGGGGGCGGGCGCGGCGGGCTCCGGCCACACCACGGTCTGCGCACCGGACGCGGGGTCGGTGTCGGGCGCGGGCCGCCCGGTCGGCTCGGTCGGGATGCGCCAGACGCCGGTCGCGCCCGGGTCCGTCGCGGCGGCCGGGGTGAGCGGCACGATCATCGGCGGTACGTAGCCGTGGCCGGGGGCCGCCAGCGGGGCGCCCATCATGTCCATGTCCGGGGGCAGCTGGACGAACGCCGTGGCGTCGGGCTCGTACTCGCCGCCGTGCGGAACCGGCTCCCAGCCGCCGTGGCGGGGCACCTGACCGTAGCCGTGCTCGTGCTCGTGTTCGCGCTCGTTGTTCCGGTCGGTCACGACAGCGCCCTCCCCAGTGCTCGTCGGGCCAACGCGGCGACGGTGCGCCGCAGATGCAGTACGGCCGGCGAGAGGGGCGGCGGCGGTGAGCCGTCCGCGGGTGGCGCCGGGTCCGGGATGCAGGCGGCGGCCACGTACTCGCCGAACGCGCCGAGCGCCTCCGGGGCCAGCGCCGCGCGCTCGCCGTCCCAGTCGATGAGCGAGGCGATCCAGCGCTCGGCCTCCAGGGGGCGCAGCGGCATCGGCGCGATGGCGCCGACCGCGCAGCGCACCCCGCGCCGGGCCGGGTCCAGGACGACCGCGACCGAGGCGGTGGCGCGGCCGGGCCCGGTGCGCCCGGTGGCCTTGAGGAAAACTTGGGGAGCGTGCAGCAGCGGCACCCGGACATAACCGATCAACTCGGCCGGGGCGAGCATGTCCCGGCCGGCCAGCAGGTGCGACACGGGAATTTCACGCCGGGCGCCGTCGGGGCCCGCGATGACGAGGGTGGCTTCGAGCGCGGCGAGCACGGGCAGTGCGTCGCCGGTCGGCGCGGCGGAGGCGATGTTGCCGCCGAGGGTGCCCGCGTTGCGGATCTGCGGGGGGCCTGCGGCGCGCGCGGCCGCGGCGAGCGCCGGAATGAGCGCCGCGAAGTCCGGGCGCCCCATGCGGGCGTGGGTGAGGCCGGCGCCGAGCAGGGCGTGGCCGTCCTGGTACTGCCAGCCGCGGATCTCGTTGATCCGGCCGAGTCCGACCAGGCCGGCCGGGCGCAGGAGGCCCCGGTTCACGGCCGCCATCAGATCGGTGCCGCCCGCTACGGGCACGGCGGCAGGCATGGCCGCGAGCGCCGCCACGGCCTCGTCCAGTGAGGCAGGCAGCGTCACGGACTGCGCCGCCTGCGGTGCGTGCGTGGTCAACCCAGCTGCCCCTTCCCGGTGTCCCGGCCGTACGACTGTGCCGTCTGTGGCCACCTGCTGATGGCCGTACCGTACGTGCTCACAGCCCGGACGTGGCAACTCTGGCACATCTTCCGGACCGGCCGACGGGAGGGTCCACGAAGCACGCTTCCGTCCCCGACCTGGGGAATGTTCCGGTTTGGAAAGCCTTGTACGACTTATGCGGTACGCCTGATTCCGCACGCCGGGTGTTCTTCACAGCGGTCTTCCTCGCAGCTGGTCAGGGCCGGGGCGGCCGTGACCTGGGGTCACGCTCCCAGGGACACGACCGCCGGGCATCCTCTTGAGCTCGGGCTCACCTGTTTGGGGGCGCCCCCTCGATCGGGCGTCCGAGCACACCTGGGCGCTGCTGCCACGGCAACGGGCCGGTGGGCGGACGGTAATCGACGCCGAGTGCGTCAAGTCGCTTGTAATGGGCCGCCATTCGCCGTTCGAAATCGGCGAAGTCGCGGTCGGCGGGGGCGGGCAGGGAACTCCAGGCCACCTCGGCGAAGGCGGCGAGCCGGGGGAACACCTGGTAGTCGACGCGGGACTGGTTCTCCATCACCTCGGTCCACACATTGGCCTGGGTGCCGAGAACGTGGGCGGCGGCCTCGGGGCCGAGCTGCGGCGGCACGGGCTCGAACCGGTAGACGTCCTCAAGGGTGCGTACGTATCCGATGGGCATCGGCTCGTCCTCGCCGGCGGCCTGGCGGTGGTCCAGGTAGACGTGCTGCTCCGGGCACATCACGACGTCGTGCCCGGCCTCGGCGGCCGCGATACCGGCGCCGTAGCCGCGCCAGGAGGAGACGGCGGCGCCGGGCGCGAGGCCGCCCTCCAGGATCTCGTCCCAGCCGATGAGCCGGCGCCCGCGCGCGCCGAGCCAGCTGTCGAAGTGCCGGATGAGCCAGGACTGGAGCTCGTTCTCACCCGCGAGCCCGAGCTCACGGATCCGCTCCTGTACGAGGTCCGACTTCTGCCACTGCTCCTTGGGGCACTCGTCCCCGCCGATGTGAATGAACGGCGAGACGTCCTCGGGGAAGAGATCCAGCACCTCCTCCAGCACCCCTTCGTAGAAGCGGAGGGTGTTGTCAGTGGGGGCGAGTACGTTCGGATTGACGCCCCAGGTGTCCCAGACGGAGAGGGAGGCGGTGTCGATGACGTCGGTGTTGCCGAGTTCGGGGTACGCGGCGATGGCGGCCTGCGAGTGCCCCGGGATGTCGATCTCGGGGACGACGCGGATATGCCGCTCGGCGGCGTACGCGACGATCTCGCGGATGTCGTCCTGGGTGTAGTAGCCCCCGTGCGGCTTCTCGTCCCACAGGGGCGATGCGCGATGCCCCCACTTGGTGCGCGAGCGCCACGCCCCGACCTCCGTGAGCCGGGGATAGCGCTTGATCTCGATCCGCCACCCCTGGTCGTCGGTGAGGTGGAAGTGGAAGACGTTGAGCTTGTGGGCGGCGATGAGGTCGAGGTAGCGCAGCACGCCGTCCTTCGGCATGAAGTGCCGCGAGACGTCGAGCATGAGGCCGCGCCAGGCGAAGCGGGGCCCGTCCTCGACGGTGACCTCGGGGAGGTCCCAGCGCCGGGCGCCTTCCAGCGGGGCCCGCCGGAAGGCCTCGGCGCCCAGCAACTGACGGAACGTCTGCATCCCCCGGAACACACCTGCCGCGCTGCCGCCCTCGATGAGTACGGCGACGTCGTCGACGGAGCCGTCGGTGGAGAGCCGGTACCCCTCGGGGCCGTGCCGCCCCGCGACCTCAGGGCTGATCCGCAGCACGATGCGGTCCTGCCCGGCGGCACCGTCGGGGAGCGCCAGCCCGGTGGCGGCACCGATCGTCCCTCGCAGGAGGGCGGCGAGGGGTTCTGTGCCGGGGGTGGTGTGGAGGGTGGTGTGGGGGGCGAGGGGGCGGCGGGTGGGGGGTTCGTGGGCGGTGTGCGGGGAGGTGGGGGCGGTGTGCAAGGTGCTGGGGGCGGGGATGAGGCTGTTGATGTCCATCAGGGGGGTTCCTTTCGTTCGGGGTGGTTCGGGGGTGGTTCGGGGGTGATTCGGGGGTGGTTCGGGGGTGGTTCGGGCGATGTGGTGCTGCGGTGTTTGTTTTGCCCCACCCCGCCCCTTCCCTAGACCCTCCGGGGGCAAGGTGGGTGGAGGCACGTTCCCCCGAGCTGCGCCCCGGGCCCCCTCGGGCTGCCGCCTTCGGTCGGCCCCTTCGGTTGACCCCTTCGGGTTGGCTCCTTCGGGTTGGTCCGCGGAACCGCGCGTGGCTGGTCCGCGGAACCGTGCAGATGGCTGATCCGGGGGCCGCGCATGGCTGACCCAGGGGCCGTGCATGGCTGATCGCGCAGTTCCCCGCGCGCCCAAACCCGCCTTCGGTCGAGGCTCGTTCGTGGTTGCTCGCGCAGTTCCCCGCGCGCCCGGCAGTACTGGTGCAGGGCCGGTGCCGGCCCGCAGGAGCATCCGCAGCCCGTCCGGGACGGAGCCCCGAACGGGGGTGCAGAGGGCCGGGATCCAAGGGGGCGGAGCCCAGCTGGGGCCGGGAGGAAGCCCCGGAGGGGTGCGGGGGCCGGAGGCCCGTAGGGGCCCAAGGGGGCAGAGCCCCGAACGGGGTGCAGGGGGCGCACCCCCCGCCGGGGTTCGAGGGGCGGAACCACACAAGGGGGTCTGGGGCACACCGCCGAGGGCCGAATCCTCCAACCCGCTGCACGGGCTGTGCGGGTGGGCAAGCCCCCTGAGGGTCTGGGGCACACCCCCGAACGGGGCGCAGGGGGGCAGAGCCCCGAACGGGGCGCAGGGGGGCAGAGCCCCGAACGGGGCGCAGGGGGCGCACCGACCCGCTGTGGGGTTCGAGGGACAGAACCCCACAGCGGGCCCGGGGCACACCCCCACGGACCGAACCCCCCAACCCGCCACACAAGCCAGGCAGGCGGGCAAACCCCCTGAAGGCCTGGGGCACAGCCCCGAACGGGGCGCAGGGGGGCAGAGCCCCCGTCGGGATTCGAGGGGCGGAGCCCCACAGGGGGTCCGGGGCGCAGCCCCGGGGGCCGGACCCTCCAACCCGCTGCACGGGCCGGGTGGGTGGGCAAGCGTCCTCGGGGTCTGGGGCGGAGCCCCAGGAGCCCAGGCCGGCCAACGCTGGGTATCGGGTGGGCGGGTGGGCAAAGCCCACCGGGGTCTGGGGCGGAGCCCCGGAAAGGCCCGAGCCGGCCAACGCCGAGCAACGGGCGGGCGGGTGGGCAAAACCCGCCGGGGTCTGGGGCGGAGCCCCCGGAAGGCCCGGGCCGGTCAACCCCGAGCAACGGGCGGGCGGGTGGGCAAACAGTCCCGGCCGGCCACCCCCCGCACCCCGAACTCCGGGGCCCCAGGGCCGTACCCCCCAGGGATCGCGGCGGACCACCCCGCAGGAGCGGCGAGGCCCCGAGCGGATCGAGGCCGGCCACCCCCGTGGGAGCGGCCGGGGTCCGCTCACTTGACCGCACCCCCCACCCCCGACACCAACCGCCGCTGCACCAGCACGAAGAACACAAGCACCGGCAGCGTCATCACCGTGGACGCCGCCATGATTCCGCCCCAGTCGTTCTCGTCCGGCTTGAAGAAGACGAGCAGCGCCATCGGCAGCGTGGACTGCGAGGTGTCGCTGATGATGAACGACTTCGCGAACAGGAAGTCGTTCCACGCGGAGATGAACGAGAACACGCTGGTCGCGACCAGCCCAGGAAAGACCAGCGGAAACAAGACCTGCCAGAGAAACCGCGTGCGGCTCGCCCCGTCCAGCGCCGCCGCCTCCTCCAGGGCGACCGGCACCCCCTTCACGAATCCCCGCAGCATCCAGATCGCGAAGGGCAGTGAGAAGGCCAGGTGCGGCAGGATCAACGAGCCCAGCGTGTTGAGCTGCCCCAGGTCCCGCATCCAGAAGAACAGCGGGATCGTCAGCGCCTCGACCGGCACCATCTGCGCCACCAGGAACATGATCAGCAGCGTGGTGCGGAACTTGAAGCGGAAGCGCGTCACGGCCGTCGCCGCCAGGAAGGCGATCAGGGCCGAGAGCAGCACCACCGAGCCCGCCACCATGAGGCTGTTGAGGAAGTACCGCCCGAAGTCCTGCTGTGTGAAGACGCGGCGGAAGGAGTCGAGGGAGGGCGAAAGCGTCCAGGGTCTGGGATGCGCCGACTGCACCTCCCCCGCCGGTTTGAAGGCGGAGAGCACCATCCAGTACAGGGGGAAGGCGACCACCACGGCCGCCACCAGCGCGATCCCCTCGGCAGCCAACCGGCCGGGACGGCGGACACGTACGGGACTCACAGCTCCTCCTCCCCCCGCCCCCGCAGCACCCGCAGATACACCAGCGTCGCCGCGAGCAGGATCAGCAGCATCACCACGCCGATCGCCGAGCCGAGGCTGTACTGCGAGGACGCGAACGCCTTCTGGTATGCGTACACGTTCAGGACCAGGTTCTGGCCCGCGATCCCGCCGCCGTTCGTCATGACGTAGATCTGCGTGAAGACCTTGAAGTCCCAGATGACGGACTGGATCGTGACGACCGTGAGGATGGGCCGCAGCATCGGGACCATGACGGACCGCCAGATCCGCCACTGCGAGGCCCCGTCGAGCGCGGCCGCCTCCAGGACTTCGCCCGGGATCGCCCGGATCCCGGCGTACACCGTGACCATCACGAACGGGAAGGAGCACCACACCACTTCGAGGAGTACCAGCAGGAACGCGCTGTAGCGGCCGTACGTCCACGAGTGGTCGCCCAGGCCCAGGACCCGGTTGACGGGGCCGAAGTCGGGGTCGAAGAGGAACATCCACACGGTCGAGCCGGTGATCGCGGGCGTCGCCCACGCGCCGAGCGCGGCCAGCATGAGCGCGAGCCGGGGTAGCGCCCGTACCCGCGTGAGCAGCACGGCGAGCGCGCATCCCACAGTGAGGGTGCTCAGGACACAGGCCGCCGCGAAGACGACGGTGGCGAGCAGCACCGACCAGAACTGGCCGTCCGAGAAGAGTGCGGAGTAGTTCCCGAAGCCCTGGAAGCTGGTCGGCTCACCCCCGCTGACCTGGGCCTGGGTGTACTCCAGGAAGGAGATCAGGCCGAGTTGGCAGATCGGGTAGACGAGGAGCGCGCCGAGAACGGCGAGCGCGGGGGCCAGGTACAACCAGGGGGTCCAGGTCGCCTGCCGGTGCGAGCGGCGGCCCGGCGTCGGCTTCGCCACGGGCGCCCGTACCGCGTTCCGGGTGGCGGTCACGGGGCTCAACCCGCCGCCCCGAACACGTCGTTCATCTTCTTCGCCGCGTCCGCCGAGGCCTTCGCGACGTCCTTCTTGCCGCTGACGATTTCCTGGAACATGGTCGGAAGCACGAGCGAGGAGTCGATCCTGCCCCAACCGGGCGATACGGGAACGGACTTGGCGCCGGACGCCAGGGTGCGCACGAACGGCTCGACGAACGGCTGCTTCTTCGCGACGTCCGCCCGTACGTCCGTGTACGTCGGCAGGAAGCCCATCGCGTCGAACAGCTCGCGCTGGGTGGCCTTGCCGGCGAGCCGCTCCATGAGGCCGACCGCGAGCGTGCGGTGCGAACTGCTCTTCAGTACGCCGATGTTGTTGCCGCCGGCGAAGGCCGGGGCGACCGATCCCGGCGCGAGGCCCGGCAGCGGCACGACCGCGTACTTGCCCTTGACGGTGCCCGCCTCGACGGCGGCGTGGTTGAAGTCGCCGCCGATCATCATGGCCGCCTTGCCGTTCGCGAAGGCGGTGACGGTGGCGTTGCCGCCCATCTGCGCGCACTTGGCGGCGGGACAGTTGGCGTCGCCGAAGAGCGAGGTGTAGGCCGCGATGCCCTTGCGGGAGGCCTCGCTGTCGATCGCCGAGGTGTATTTCCCGCCGTTCTCTGTGGCCAGTTCACCACCGTTGGCCCAGAGGAACGGCAGCGCGCCGTACGTGTAGGCGCCGCCCACCGCGAGCCCGTACAGGTCGGGCTTCGCCTGGTGGATCTTCTTCGCGGTCGCGATCAGCTCGTCCTGGGTCTTGGGCACGGCGAGGCCGAGGTCCTTGAGGACGTCGGTCCGGTAGTAGAGGGCGCGCACGCCCACGAACAGCGGGGCGCCGTAGACCTTTCCGCCCACCGTGACGGACTGCTTCGCCGTCGGATCGGTGTCCTTCGCCTCGGGCCAGGCCGCGAACTCGGCGCTCACGTCGGCGAGTCCGCCGTCCTTCACGTAGCCGGCCGTGTCGGTGTTGCCGTACTCGATCAGGTCGGGCGCGGAGGAGGGGTCGTTGAAGGCGGCCTTGATCTTCTGGGCGCGGGTGTCGACGGGTATGTACTCGACCTGCACGTCGGCGCCGTTGTGCGCCTGTTTGAAGGCGGCCACGGCCTTGTCCACCACCTGCCGCTTGGGCCCGTTGCTCACCTCCTGGAAGAGCCAGACCCGCAGGGTCCCGCTCCTGTCGTCGCTCCTCGCGCTGTTGTCGGACGTCCCCGGGGCGCAGGCGGCCAGGCCGGCGAGGGCAAGTGCCGCCAGTGGCAGGGCGGTCAGAGCGGCTCGGGCGGTTCGGGCGGTTCGGGCAGTGGGCTTCACGGCAGAGGTCCTCCCCATGACTGTTGCAACATACGCAACGAGCGTTTCGCATACTGCACAACAGGGAGGAGGTTATGGCGGGGGCAAAGCCCCGGGCAAGAGGTCTGGACAACCCGGCACACACAAAACGGCCCTCGGGGTGTGCGTCACGCACACCCCGAGGGCCGTTGGGGCCGCCTCGTCCCGGACCACCCGCTCGTCCGGGGCTACTTCTTGGCTACGGCTACTTCTTGTCCTTGCCGCCCTTGTCCTTGTCGCCACCGGCGCCCATGGACTCGTAGATCTCCTTGCACATCGGGCAGACCGGGTACTTCTTCGGGTCGCGCCCCGGCACCCAGACCTTGCCGCAGAGCGCGACGACGGGCGTGCCGTCGAGCACGCTCGCCATGATCTTGTCCTTCTGGACGTAGTGGGCGAAGCGCTCGTGGTCGCCGTCGCCGTTCGACACCTGCGGTGTCGGCTCTACGAGGGTCCCCGTACCTGCCCCGCGCTCGGGCTCAAGAGTGCTCATAACCACCAAGGGTACTGAAGGCAACAGGATTGAGTGGAAGCGCGTCGCCGGGGGCGGCAGGCTCTCAGTTGAGGGAGGGGTCGTCCGGATAGGTGGCGACCATCGCGAGCTCGCTGCGCTGGCGGCGCAGCACCGCCCGCCACAGGCTCTCGGGTTCCGGGGACGAGACGTCACCGGGCTCCGACTCGACCACGTACCAGGCGCCGTCGGTCAGCTCGTCCTCCAGCTGGCCGGGGCCCCAGCCCGCGTACCCGGCGAAGATCCGCAGCGAGCCGAGGGCGGCGGCGAGCAGTTCGGGCGGCGCCTCCAGGTCGACCAGGCCGATCGCCCCGTACACCCGCCGCCAGCCGAGCGGGCCCTCGTCGCCGGGGATGACGGCGACCCCGAGGGCCGAGTCGAGCGAGACCGGGCCGCCCTGGAAGACCACGCCGGGCTCGCCCGCAAGCCCCGCCCAGGACTCCAGGATGTCGCCGACGCCCACCGGGGTCGGCCGGTTCAGGACCACGCCGAGCGTGCCCTCCTCGTCGTGGTCGAGGAGCAGCACCACCGCGCGGTCGAAGTTCGGGTCCGCAAGGGCCGGAGTGGCGACGAGCAGCCGCCCTGTGAGCGAGGACACCTCGGTCATGCGGACATGATCCCGCATAACGCGCTGATTGGGGGAGCGCACGGCGGCAAGAGGACCTCTTCCCTCGTGCGCCCCCGGAAGCGGCCCGGGGCCCGTGACGCTGCGCTGAATTTCCTGCGCGGAGCGTGCTGTAGCGAATTCATTACCTTCGTGAACCCTCCCAGGCCTTATGGGGCAGGGGTGAAAGCCCCTTACCCTTTATCCCTGCCCCTTGCCCGACCACTCCGGAACGCGAGATTCATGACCGGCACAGACGATGTACTGCTTGTCCACGGCGGAACCCCGCTTGAGGGCGAGATCCGCGTCCGCGGCGCGAAGAACCTCGTGCCGAAGGCGATGGTCGCCGCCCTTCTCGGCAGCGGCCCGAGCAGACTGCGCAATGTGCCCGACATCCGCGACGTCCGCGTCGTACGGGGCCTGCTGCAGCTGCACGGCGTCACCGTCCGCCCCGGCGACGAGCCGGGCGAGCTGATCCTCGACCCGTCCCACGTCGAGTCCGCCAACGTCGCCGACATCGACGCGCACGCGGGTTCCTCGCGGATCCCGATCCTGCTGTGCGGCCCGCTCCTGCACCGCCTGGGCCACGCCTTCATCCCGGGCCTCGGCGGCTGCGACATCGGCGGCCGGCCCATCGACTTCCACTTCGAGGTGCTCCGCCAGTTCGGCGCGACCATCGAGAAGCGCGCGGACGGCCAGTACCTGGAGGCCCCGCAGCGGCTTCGCGGCTGCAAGATCCGGCTGCCCTACCCCTCGGTCGGCGCGACCGAGCAGGTGCTGCTCACCGCGGTGCTCGCGGAGGGTGTGACCGAGCTCTCCAACGCCGCGGTCGAGCCGGAGATCGAGGACCTCATCTGCGTGCTGCAGAAGATGGGCGCGATCATCGCCATGGACACCGACCGGACCATCCGCGTCACCGGTGTCGACAAGCTCGGCGGCTACACCCACCGCGCCCTCTCGGACCGCCTGGAGGCCGCCTCGTGGGCGTCCGCGGCGCTCGCGACCGAGGGCAACATCTACGTCCGCGGCGCCCAGCAGCGCTCGATGATGACGTTCCTGAACACCTTCCGCAAGGTTGGCGGCGCCTTCGAGATCGACGACGAGGGCATCCGCTTCTGGCACCCCGGCGGCTCGCTCAAGTCCATCGCCCTCGAAACGGACGTGCACCCCGGCTTCCAGACCGACTGGCAGCAGCCGCTGGTCGTCGCCCTCACGCAGGCCACCGGCCTGTCCATCGTCCACGAGACGGTGTACGAGTCGCGGCTCGGCTTCACCTCGGCGCTGAACCAGATGGGCGCGCACATCCAGCTGTACCGCGAGTGCCTCGGCGGCTCGGACTGCCGCTTCGGTCAGCTCAACTTCCTGCACTCCGCGGTCGTGAGCGGCCCCACCAAGCTCCAGGGCGCCGACCTGGTCATCCCGGACCTCCGGGGCGGCTTCTCGTACCTCATCGCGGCTCTGGCGGCCCAGGGCACGTCCCGGGTGCACGGCATCGACCTGATCAACCGCGGCTACGAGAACTTCATGGAGAAGCTGGAGAGCCTCGGCGCGAAGGTCGAACTCCCCAACGGTTCGCTGGTCTAGCGTCCGCGGACACGCAAAAGGGCGGCCACCCTGTTTCCAGGGTGGCCGCCCTCAGTGTTGCTGCCAAGCGGCCTTGCGGAGCAAGGAGCGCTTACTTGCCCTTGGCGGCTTCCTTGAGCTTCGAGCCCGCGGAGACCTTCACGCTGTAGCCGGCCGGGATGTTGATCGGGTCGCCGGTCTGCGGGTTACGAGCGGTACGAGCGGCACGGTGGGTGCGCTCGAAGGTCAGGAAGCCGGGGATGGTGACCTTCTCGTCGCCCTTGGCGACGATCTCGCCGACGGTCTCGGCGAGAGCGGCCAGCACGGCGTCGGCGTCCTTGCGGGTCACCTCGGCGCGGTCGGCCAGCGCGGCCACCAGCTCACTGCGGTTCATGTTCTTACTCCCGTGTTCTTCTTGCCTGTGCGGCGTGCCACGCGGCGGAAGCCGCATGTTGGGTACAGCGAAGCCGATGCTGCCAGGGCCCTCGGACAGTCCCCGGACCCGGGTCTGAGTCAGACCCTCGCGCCCGGTTACGCATCCTGCCCCCACCTACGGCGGGAAAGCCAATCCGGCACCCTCCCGAGTCACACCGAGTCACACGAAAAGCGCCACTGCCTCAACAAGGTGACGCTCCGTCGACATGGTGGGGGCTCCCGGGCCGGAGCCGGTGCGGATGCGGGTCATGGTCCGCCACCCTAAGGGGGCGTTACTGGGCCCGCATCCCGCGACGCGCCGGAGCTCAGGCCGACGTGGGCCCCGTCACAGCGCCCCCGGCGGCCTTGGCGGCGTTGCGGACGGCGCCCGCGACCGCTCCGGCGACCTTGTCGTTGAAGACCGACGGGATGATGTAGTTCGCGTTGAGTTCGTCCTCGGCGACGACGTCCGCGAGCGCGCCGGCCGCGGCCAGCATCATCTCGGTGTTCACCGTGCGGGACTGCGCGTCGAGCAGACCCCGGAAGACGCCGGGGAAGACCAGCACGTTGTTGATCTGGTTGGGGAAGTCCGAGCGGCCGGTGGCCACAACTGCCGCGCTCTGGCGGGCGATTGCGGGGTCGACCTCGGGGTCCGGGTTCGCGAGCGCGAACACGATGGCGCCGTCGGCCATCGCCGCGACGTCGTCGCCGTTGAGGACATTGGGGGCGGAGACGCCGATGAAGACGTCGGCGCCGACCACGGCCTCCTTGAGCGTGCCGGTCAGGCCCTCGGGGTTGGTGTTGTCGGCGATCCAGCGCAGCGCGGACTCGGGGCTCGCGTCCACCAGGTCCTCGCGGCCCGCGTGCACCACACCGTGGATGTCGGCGACGACGGCGTTCTTGACGCCGGCCGCGATCAGCAGCTTGAGGATCGCGGTACCGGCCGCGCCGGCGCCGGACATGACGACGCGTACGTCGCCAATTCCCTTGCCCACCACGCGAAGTGCGTTGGTCAGCGAGGCGAGGACCACGATCGCGGTGCCGTGCTGGTCGTCGTGGAAGACGGGGATGTCGAGGGCCTCGCGCAGGCGGGCCTCGATCTCGAAGCAGCGGGGCGCGGAGATGTCCTCCAGGTTGATGCCCGCGAAGCCGGGGGCGATCGCCTTGACGATCTGGACGATGGCGTCGGTGTCCTGGGTGTCCAGGCAGATCGGCCAGGCGTCGATGTCGGCGAAGCGCTTGAAGAGGGCCGCCTTGCCCTCCATGACCGGCATGGCGGCCATCGGGCCGATGTTGCCGAGGCCGAGCACCGCGGAGCCGTCCGTCACGACTGCGACGGTGTTGCGCTTGATGGTGAGGCGGCGGGCGTCCTCGGGGTTCTCGGCGATCGCCATGCACACGCGGGCCACGCCCGGGGTGTAGACCATGGAGAGGTCGTCACGGTTGCGGATGGGGTGCTTCGACTGCATCTCGATCTTGCCGCCGAGGTGCATCAGGAACGTACGGTCGGAGACCTTGCCGAGGGTGACGCCCTCGATGCCGCGCAGCTTCTCGACGATCTCGTCGGCGTGCGCGGTGGAGGTGGCCGCGATGGTGACGTCGATCCGCAGCTTCTCGTGACCGGAGGCGGTCACGTCGAGGCCGGTCACCGACCCGCCGGAGGACTCCACGGCCGTGGTGAGCTGAGAGACCGCCGTGCCGCTGGCGGGCACCTCAAGACGGACCGTCATCGAGTACGAGACGCTGGGCGCCGTTGCCATGACCGTGTTCCTCTGCTTTCCCTGGCTTCGTTGCTGGCGCCGCCCCGGCTGTGGCGCGGCGGTGCCATCCGATGGTCGCACCTACTGGCTGGTAGCCGATAATGGACGACTCGTTTCGGAAAGTTTTTTCCACCATACGAGAAAGTGGTGGTCTGACGGAAGACCCTTCCTGCGCCCCTGCCCGAAGGCCCGCGCCAACGACAACAGGCCCACGCCATCCGGAGATGACGTGGGCCTGTCGCTCACGTTAATGACACCGACCCGCCATGCTCGCCTCGCGGCAAGTGGTCGCTCTGAGCGACTAAGGTTGGGCCCGGGGGCTTGGATCGAGCCGGTGCCGTACCCAGGCTAACAAACCACCCCGGCAAGTGATCCCCGCATCGCGAGTTGACCCGGAATTCGGGTCCCGTGTCTAAACCCCGCCCGACACCAGCCCTCAGTCCCGGAGCAGGTCGGGCACCCCGTCCGCGTCGGGTTCGTCCCGGTCCCCGGAGACGACCGTGAGCTGCTGGGTCGCCCGGGTCAACGCCACGTACAGGACCCGCAGTCCGGCCGGGGACTCGTCCGCGATCTCGGCCGGCGAGACGACCACCGTGGCGTCGTACTCAAGCCCCTTGGCCTCCAGGCTGCCGAGCGCCACCACCCTGTCGCCGAGCCCCGCGAGCCAGCGCGCGGCCTGTTCGCGGCGGCGCATCGCGACGACCACGCCGACCGTTCCGTCGACCTGGTCGAGCAGGCGCGACGCCTCCTCGCGTACGGAACGGGCGAGGTCGCCGTCGCGCACCACCGCGAACCGGGGCTCGACGCCCGTCGAGCGGACGGCGGCCGGCGACTTCATGCCCGGCATCGCCAACGCCAGCACCCTGGAGGCCAGTTCGGCGATCTCAGCCGGGTTGCGGTAGTTGACGGTCAGCTCGAAACGGCGGCGCGGGCGGCTGCCGAGCGCCTCGTCGCGGGCCTCGGCCGCCTCGTCCGGGTCGGACCAGGAGGACTGCGCCGGGTCGCCCACGACCGTCCAGGTGGCGGTGCGCCCTCGCCGGCCGACCATCCGCCACTGCATGGGCGTGAGGTCCTGCGCCTCGTCGACGATGACGTGCGCGTACTCGGTACGTTCCTGGGCGAGCCGTTCGGCGCGCTCGCGCTGGGTCTCCTCGCGGTGCGGCATCAGCTCTTCGAGGCCGGTCAGCGCGTCCAGCGGGTCGTACTCGCGCTTCTTCTTCGGCCGGGCCGGGGCGCCGAGCAGCGTCTCCAGCTCGTCCAGGAGCGCCACGTCGTGCACCGAGAAGGCGCCGTCGGCGGTGCGCGCGAGCGAGCGGGCCAGGCGCCGCACCTCGCCCTGGTTGAGGACCCGGCGGGCCCAGCGCGAAAGCCGCTTCTCGTCGGCCATCGCGGCGAGCACCCCGCGCGGGGTCAGCTCCGGCCACCACGCGTCGAGAAAGGCGATGAAGGCGTCCTCGGAGGCGATGTCGTCGTCGAAGGAGGAGCGCAGTTCGGCGGCGAGTTCCGGGTCGGTGTGCCGGCCGTTCGCGCCCGACTTCGACCACAGGGCGTCGAGGAGCAGCCTGCGGGCGCGCGGGCGCAGCAGGTTGACGGGCGCGGTGCCGCTGAGCACGGTCTGGCGGATGCGGCGCAGTTCCTCGCCCTCCAGCTCGATGCGCGCGCCGAACGCGACGACGCGCAGCCGCTGGGCGGGCTGCTGGGCCTGCTGCTGAGCCGGCGCGTCGTCGCCGAGTGCGAGCTGCTCACCGCCGCGCCGACGGGACCGCCTGGGCTGCTCCCCCGGCCCTTCCAGGGCGCCCCTCGCGGCCCTGCGCAGCACGTGGAGCATGCGGGACGAGCCCTTGATCCGGGCGACCGCCGGGTCGTCGTACTCGGTGGCCTCCGCGCCGTCCACGAGGTTGCCCACCGCGCGGATCGCGACCTGGCCCTCCTCGCCGAGCGAGGGCAGCACGCCCTCGGTGTACGCGACGAGCAGCGGGGTCGGCGAGACGATCAGGATGCCGCCCGCGTACCGGCGCCGGTCCTGGTAGAGGAGGTAGGCCGCGCGGTGCAGCGCGACGGCCGTCTTGCCGGTGCCGGGGCCGCCCTCGACGTATGTCACCGAGGCGGCGGGCGCCCGGATGACCAGGTCCTGCTCGGCCTGGATGGAGGCGACGATGTCCCGCATGGTGTGGCTGCGGGCCTGGCCGAGCGCGGCCATCAGGGCGCCGTCGCCGATGACGGGCAGCTCGGCGCCGTCCAGGGTCGCCTTGAGCTCGGGGCGCATCAGGTCGTCCTCGACGCCGAGCACCTTGCGTCCCTTGGAGCGGATGACCCGGCGGCGTACGACCCGGCCCGGGTCGACCGGCGTCGAGCGGTAGAAGGGCGCCGCGGCCGGCGCCCGCCAGTCGATCACCAGCGGCGAGTAGTCGGCGTCCAGGACGCCGATCCGGCCGATGTGCAGGGTTTCGGCGATCTCCGCCGTCCCGTCGGGGCGCACGGCGTCCTCGGCGGGTTCCACCGAGGTGTAGGCGCCGTCCGGTCCCTTCTTTCCGTCCACGCCGAGCAGCAGGTCGATCCGGCCGAAGAGGAAGTCCTCGAACTCGTTGTTGAGCCGGTTGAGATGGACCCCCGCCCGGAAGACCTGGGCGTCGCGTTCGGCGAGGGCGCCGGGCGTGCCGACCTGACCGCGCTTGGCGGCGTCGTTCATCAGGAACTCCGCCTCGTGGATCTTCTCCTCCAGGCGGCGGTACACCTGGTCGAGATGTACCTGTTCCCCAGCGATCTCGCGTTCCCGGACCGAATCCACAGCGGATTCGGCGGTACCGGAAGCGGTATCGACAGCGGCATCCTGCGCGGCCACCGAGGCCCCCTTCTGACGTGCATTGGGCAGCCGTCAACCGTACGCGAAGGGGGACCCGATGTCAGGCCACAATTTGGTGCCGGACCGCATGTCGGGACGCTTGTCCCGCCGTGCGGCTCATGCCGGTACGTCCACGAGTGCCTTCCCGTCGAACGTACGGACCTCGAAGTGGTCGATCTGGTCGCGGTTCATCGCGGTGCCGCCGTGCACGTACAGCGGGTACTTCGCCGATTCGTGCGGGCTGTCCTTGATGCCGTAGCCCCAGTTCGGCACCGCCCACGACGTGACGGTCTCCTGGTCGCCGTTCTTGCCGACCGCGATCAGGCTGCACTTGAGCGGGCCCTTGACGTTCTTCAGCTCCAGGACGGTGTGGGTGCCCCAGGCCTTGGCCTCGGTGCCGACGGTCGCGGTGACGTCGGTCTTCGCGTCGGTCGCGGAGACCTTCTGGGTCATGTGGTTGAAGAAGGCGTCCTCGGCCGGGCTGGTCGGGTGCGCCTCGGCGCTCTGGTGGGTGCCCGTGTCCCCGGAGGTAGCCACCACCGCGATCGCCGGGCCGCCGACGATCAGCGCGGCCGCGGCCGCCACCAGGTACGTGGTGCGCCGCCGGCGCTTGGCCCGCTGGGCGGCGACCTCGTTGATCAGGGTCGTGGTCATGCTGGGCGGGGCCGGGCGCAACGGCTGGGCGGCGGGGCCCGGGAACTCCTTGAGGGTGGCAAGCATCGGCTCCATGCCCGCCAGCGCGTCGAGTTCGGCGGCGCACAGGTCGCAGCCCGCGAGGTGCGCTTCGAAGGCGCTGGCCTCGGCGTCGTCCAGGATGCCGAGCGCGTACGCGCCGACAGCCTCGTGCAGCGAGCCTTCCGCGTGTTCCCCGGTCGTCATGTCGTCACCCCCCGTTCCTCCAGTGCGAGTTTCATGGAGCGCAGGGCGTAGAAGACGCGGGACCGCACGGTCCCGCTGGGTACACCGAGCGCCTGGGCCGCCTCGTTGACCGTACGTCCCTTGAAGTACGTCTCGACGAGGGCCTCCCGGTGGGCCGGGGTGAGGTCGTCGAGCGCATCGGAGAGGGTCATCAGCCACAACGCCTTGTCGATCTCGTCCTCCGCGGGCATGACCTCCAGCGGCGACGGATCGACCTCCTGCGGCCGGGCCTGCCGGCTGCGGTGGCCGTCGATGACGATGCGGCGCGCGACCGTCACCAGCCAGGGGCGGACCGAACCGGTGGCCCGATTGAGCTGACCGGCGTTCTTCCAGGCACGGATGAGCGTCTCCTGCACGACGTCCTCGGCCCGCTGGCGGTCGCCGGCGACGAGGCGCATGACGTACCCGAGCAGCGGCCCCGCGTGCTCGCGGTACAGCGCCCGCATCAGCTCCTCGTCGGGCACGGAGCGGTGCTTGGCCCCTCGCGGACGGTCATCGGCCACGGCGGCATCCTTGCGCAACCGGCACCTCCAGGTCGAGACCATCCCGGCGCGCGGCTGCGAGCCGGTTCATCTCTCCATACGGGCGGTTGTCGGATTCCATTCAAACGCGGGACGAGTTTCTTCGAGCGGGTCTCTCAGAGCGCGGCGACGCGGCGGCGGTGCCGGGCCACCCGCTCGCGGTTTCCGCACACCTCGCTTGAGCACCAGCGGCGCCGGCGCCCGCGCGAGGTGTCGAGGTAGAGCAGCCGGCAGTTGTCGCCCTCGCACTGGCGCAGCCGGGCCCGGGCCTCGGGGTCGGTGAGCAGGTCGACGGCGTCCCGGGCGACCGCGGCGAGCAGCGCGCCGCATTCGGGGTCGCGGCTCAGGGTGCGGACGAGTCCGCCGTCGGCGCCCCGGATCGCCCGTACTCCCGGGGGCGGGGCGGCGGCGAGGGCGTTGACCCGATCCAGCGCGGCGGACGCGCCGTCGGCCGGCCCGCCGAGCTCGGCGTGGACCAACTTGTCGATGCAGAAACGGAGTTCGACGAATCTGACCGGCCAGTCGCGACCGACTCCGGTGAGCGGGGTCCCGTACGGGACCAGACCGGCGTGGAGCAGCCACTGGCCCAACTGTGCGGTGCTGTCGAGCTGTTCCCTCTCGTACGCTCCGGTCGCCAACAGATCCAGACAGATCCGCCCGGAGTCGAACCGCACCATGCGCCTGTCACCGCCTAGGGGTTACCGGTGAGAGCCTGTGTCTGAACCCCGTCCGGATCGGGCCGCGGTGTCTGGTGCGTGCGATCGCGAGGCGTCGCGGGCCCGGGCGGGGTTCGGACACAGGCTCTGAGTGCCATCCCCCAGAGTGCCCGCCCAGGGCCTCCCCCGGAAGCCCTCCTACCGGGCGGTTACCGGTGCGAGGGAGCCGACGCCCGCGTCCGCTCCCCCACGGCGGAGCCGCACCTTCGCCGGTCGCGCCTCAGAACTCGAAATGCGGCACCCTGACGCCCTTGGGCAGCTTCGTGTTGTTGGAGCAGTCCACGGTCGGCCCGACCTTCATGTTCGCCTGGTTCAGCTTGGCGTCCCCGGGCATCACCACATACGGCCGGTCCGTCGTGGAGCATTCCTGCGTCTGCTTGATGCTGTAGCTGCCGTTCTTCCTGTCGATGTGGACGGTCTCGCTCTTGTGGATGCAGGTGGTTTCACCCGCGGTGGAGGTCTTGCACTCGCCCTTGGGCTTGGGCTGCTCGGCGTGCGCCTGCGTGGCGCCGACGCAGATCACGGCGAGACTTCCGATGAGCCCCGAGACGGTTGCGATCTTCTGCCGACTGAACATGTGCTGCGTTCCTTTGCAATCGAGGCCCGGACGCCTACGCCATGGATGCGGCGTGCGCCCGAGCCTTGGAGGAGAGGGGAATACGGGGCCCCGGCGCCTGGCGCTTCTTCAGTCGCGTCCGGCGACGGCAGCGGTGCAGCCCGGGCGCGCACCCTGGTGGGTTTGTTGCGCGTCCGGGCTGACCTTGCCGTTGAGGGTTTTGTCCAGCACACCGTTGAGCGGCCCGAGCCGATCCTGCACATGGACTTGTCGCTCGTACGACTCTCATACGGTGTTCTGACGGATGTCGATACGCCTGCCGTGATACTCCGAGGCGATGTGCGACCCCATGGTCCGCATGGTCCGCGAGGCGACCGGCTGCTGAGCCGACCAGGGTGCGGGCTGCGGCGCGACCGCCTGCGAACCGAACTATGGGGTCCCGTGCGGCGCGGAGTTGGGACTTGCCCGACCCGTGGCCGCCGCGGCTACGGCCGCAGCTCCCCGAAGCCTGCGCACCGAGCTCTGGGTGTGTCCTTAGTGGCCTTCCCCGTCCTGGCCGTGGTCCTGACCGTGGTCCTGGCCGTGGTCCTGGCCGTAGCTGACACCGGCACCGTTCTCCGGCGCGAACACCGGTGCGCCACCACGGCCGTGCTCCGGGCCGCCGTCCCAGCCGCCGCCACCGTAGTTGGCCACGGCGTTGGCCTGCGAGGAAGCCACCGCGGTGACCCCACCGTCGTGGGCGGAGCTGACGCCGGCACCGAGGATGGACAGGCCCGCAACCGCTGCGGCTACGGCCGCAACCCGCTGAAACTTGCGCATGATTCGACTCTTCCCTATCTAGGTGTGAAGCCCTGACCGGACTACTTAATGTGAGCATATACACACGGAACGTAGTCATTTGGGATCTTTCGCCCTTTCTGTGCGCCGTGTCGGCCTATGGCAAGGCGCCCTTCGTCCACCAAGGGGCTGAAGGGATACAGGAGTTGGTGATGCGGTCGGGCGATCGTGCGCGCACCGCTCCCCCTTGAAACGACGTCTCCCCGGGGGTGGGTCACGGGCGGTGGGGGACGGTCACTCGTTTGCCCGCCGGTACGAGAACGGCGGATGGCCGGACCAGGTCAACCGGTCCGGCCATCCGCCGTCTTACAGGTGAGGAAGGTGTCGCGAGATCCCGCCTCGGGCTCAGCTCATCAGGCCGAGGGGGCTCACACCCTCTTCTCCCCTTTCGGGTCCCGGGGTGGTCGGGGAACAGGTCACCTGAGGACCGATCTGCATGTTCCCCCGGTTCAGCAGGCCCACAACGGGCAGCGACAGCGGCTCCGTCGGCGTACAACCCTGCGCCTGGCGCACGACGTACCCGTCACCTTCGGGCGTGCTGCCGACGATCCGCTGGACGCAGGTGGTGCTTTCCGCGGTGTGGCTGCACACCGGCGCTGCCGCGGCGAACGCCTGGGTGGCGCCGATGCCGGCGCAGGTCACGACGAGGCTGCCGAGAAGCCCCGAGACGGCCGCGATCTTCTTCCTACTGAACATGTGATGCGTTTCCTTTGTGAGGGGCGCCCAGGGCGCCGCGAACCGGCCGCACCGAACCCTGGGCACGCCGGAAAGCCGGGCTCCAGCGTCCGACCCATGTCCGGGACGTTCGGGTCCGTTTCGCTTACGAAGTGAAGGGCTTGCCTGTTGCAGGCACCGTTACTGCAGTCAGCGGCCTCGCGCTCCAGGTGGCCGCACATGAACGAGCCCCTTCGGGGATGACCCCGAAGGGGCCCGCGGAAAGCGTCGGGCTCGATTACGCCGCCGACCTCACCTGGTGAATGCGTTGTTGAACTGGCCGCAGGTGTTGCCCAAGGTGTCGGAGAGACCGAGCACGGCGATGGGGAGGTTGCCCTCGGCTCCCGCCTGCGGGCTGCACTCCTGGTAGGGGCGGTAGTGGTCGGTCTGGTGCACGCCTTCGTTGGCGTAGGCGGTACCGGCGGTACCGGCGCCGACGGCGGCAAGGCCGCCGGCCGCCGCCACTGCTGCGATCATGGCCTGCTGATACTTACGCATGGAACCCTCGGTCCTCCATTGCCTGTACATGTTGCCTGTACATCGAGACTGATTGCCCACCGTTACCGGCTGAACACTAACGGTAACGATGCGCCTGCCCAGACGTTGCGCCCATCTCGCCGACAATGACTCTCCTGGACTCGAACAACTCCGCGTCGTAGACCTCGACATGCTCCTGTGCCGAGACGTTTCGGCTGGCGCCCAGGGGTGCCCGGTGGACCGATTGGCTCACATCCGCCGATCACTCAATCCACTCAAAAGTGGTAACACGTCATGTTCTGGGTGCCTCCGTTCGCGCTCGCGGCTTTCCCTTGAACGGGTCCGCCCGATCCGGGCTCCAATTGCGAACGGAGACGCCCGTGCGAATCACCGACATCCAGCGTTGCGAGGTCCGGCCCGGACGGCTCGTCGAGTGGGCGCTCAGTCCGGCGACCGTCGCGGCGGCGGCGGACCTTCCGGTAGACCCGCGACCGCCCGCGTACCTCCAGGAGTCGCACATCAGGACGGCTCAATCGGTGCACGAGGACGGCCTGTTCGTGCCGACCTGGATCGGTACGGCATTCGACATCCCGGGCACGGTCGACCTCGACGCACTGCAGGACGCGCTGCGCGGCTGGACGCTCCGGCACGAGACCCTGCGCAGCGGCTTCCGCTGGGACGACGACGAGATGCGCCGGTTCACGCTCGACACCGAGGCCGTGTCACTTCAGCGCGAGGACGTCGGCGACTTTCCCGACGCGACGCAACTCGTCGAGCACCTCCAGAGCCGCTTCGACACCGTCGCGAACGCGCTGTGCTGGCCCAACTTCCTTTACGCGGCGGTCATCAGGGACGACTGCACCAGCGTGTACATCGCCTTCGACCACAGCAACGTCGACTCCTACTCCATCCAGCGCATCCCCGCCGAGATCCACGAGCTCTACGCCGCGGCCGTCGAGGGCCGCCCCGCACAGGAGTCGCCGACCAGCAGTTACGTCGACTTCTGCGAGATCGAGCGGGCGGACGCCGACCGGATCGACGGCAGCCACGCGATCGTCGGCCACTGGCGGGAGTTCATCAAGCGGTGCAACGGGAAACTGCCCAACTTCCCCGTCCCACTCGGCCTTGAGCCCGGCGGCCCGCTGCCCACGCAGAAGTTGATGCGCGAGATGCTCGTCGACGCCGACTCCGCCGCCGCGTTCGAGGCGTACTGCCGGCCCTTCGGCGGCAGCCTCGTCGGCATGCTGGCCGCCACCAGCCTCATCGTCAACGAGATCGGCGGACAGCCCGTCTACCGCTCCGTCGTTCCTTTCCACACCCGCGTGAAGTCCAAGTGGTCCAACTCCGTGGGCTGGTACGTCGGCGGTGCGCCCATCGAGGTCCCCATCGACGAGGCACCCGACTTCCTCAGCGCCCTGAAGGTCGTGCGCGCCGAGCTGCAGGCCAACAGGTCGCTGGCACGCATGCCGATCGCCCGGGTGCTGCGCCTGCTCGGCGCGGACTTCCGCCCGACCTCGCCCGACCTGTACTCGATCGTCTCGTTCGTCGACGCACGGAGCCTCTCCGGTGCGGAGCGCTGGGACGAGCTGACGGCCTACGCACTGGTGCGCGTCTCCTACGGCGACCAGGTGTGCATCTGGCTGAACCGGCTCCACGAGGGCCTGTGGTTCACCTGCCGCTACCCCGACACCGACATCGCGTACAAGAACATGCGGCTGTACACGGAGCGGTTGGGGAGCGTCATCCTCGAAGTGGCCCGCGAGTACCGCGCCCGTGAACTCGCCCCACACGATCTCGCCGGGTGACCGATCCGCGACACCCACCCCACGCGTCGGCCACCGCCGGTACGACCAGCGACCCCCGCCCCCAACTCGCCCCCGACCACAGGGTCGGGGGCCTGCGCGCGTCCGGGCCGGGCCGGGGGACGTACGCCGTGGACGTGACCCGGCACCCACAAATGCCTCGGTGCCCCGGCCTGTGGCCGGGGCACCGAGGCAGGTGGTGACTATTACTTGCTGAAGGCGCTGTTGCTGCAGCCCATGCTCGAACCCATGGAGGTCTGCTGCGAGCCCGCGTTGCCCTCGCCGTTCAGGAGGTTGCCGCCCAGGCCGTTGAGGATGCCGACCTGACCGAGGATGTCGACGTTGCCGTCATGCGACCGGCAGGTGCTGCTCTGCTGGATGTTGAAGAAGTCGCCCCCCTTGCCACCTCGGCCCCCGTCGGCGTGGGCGGTGCCGGCGGCCAGGAGCCCGACGCTGCCGAGGGCAGCGACCAGGACGGCGGCCTTGCGAAGCTTGTGCATGTCATCTCCGATGGAGTGAAGTGGACGCGATCCGTGACAGATCGACTTCGTGTAGTTACAGAGGTAATACGACGTATCCCCAAAGCGCCCGGCGGCGCGCCGAATTCAGAAAATCCCTCACCATGTTGGTCGATTGCAGGACATAACCCGCCCCGTACGTGCTGAGGTTGAACTCGCGGACGTGGGAACAGGTGGTCGAGTAATGCGGTCCCCAGGCCGACCGGAACACTGCGGCAGACCGTGGACAGATACCCTCTGCAGAATTCAACTCCGGTGCATGGCAGGGGAATTGATGAACACTTACAGCCGGTCGGAGCATTCAGTGAACTACTCATATTTATTGGTGCAGTTGCACACTCAAATCCTCCCGGCTCCCGGACGGGCACAACGGGTGCGCTCAGCCGGGTGTGGGCGCGTACCGCAAAACGTCCCGGCAGTCCGGCCAGGTGAAGCCCGGCTATCGAAGGCCAGGACCTTGAGGCAGGCCGCGTGACCAGTCACCTCTGGAACTCCAGGGGCGCGGCACCGCCGCCCCACAATTCGCGCCCCACAATTCGATAGTCCGCATATGAATCCGTGGATCAGTGGATCAGCGGATCAGCGGTGATCTCCCTCAGACTTCTTCACCCCGTGCGAACGTTCCGCCACCTCAAGATGTAGCGCCCCCGCCACCCCCTCGCCCCGCTCTCGCCGTCACATCCCCCACCACCCCCGTACCGCAGCCTCAGGGCGCACCCCAGGGGTCGGGAAGAGCCCCCAGCCAGTCATGGCCGCCTGGACACAGGCCTGGACCTGGACACAAAAAGAGGTCCCGGCACCAAGCCTGGGGCTCGGTGCCGGGACCTGTTTCCCGCTGTTCGACCGGCTATGTGACCGGACACGTTCTTAGAACGCGCTGTTGTTGCAGCCCATGCTCGAACCGATGTGGGTGTTCTGCGCACCCGGGTTGCCCTCGCCGTTGAGCGCGTTGCCCAGCAGACCGTTGAGCAGGCCGACCTGGCCGAGGACGTCCAGGTTCAGGTCGTGCGACTTGCAGTTGCTGCTCTGCCCGATCTTGAACTGGTCGCCACCCTTGCCCCCGTCGTGCGCCTGGGCCGTGCCAGCGGCCAGCATTCCGAGGCTGCCGAGGGCAGCGACCAGGACGGCGGCCTTGCGAAGCTTGTTCATGTCATCTCCGTTGGAGTGAAGTGGATACGATCCGTGGCAGATCGATTCCTTACGGTCACGGAAATTAATACGAAATACCCCCAAACCGCCCGATGACGCGCCGGGTGTCGCGATGTTGTTCTGGAAGCACCCTGAAGTCGTAATGCCTACGAGCGGGCCCTTCGGCGTCATCCACCACCCACACCTTCGGTCGCGCCTCGGCGGGCGCGCGGCCAACCGCTGCCCCGCCGCGCCGACCGGCCAGGTCGAGGAGGCGTCGAGGAGTTCACGAACAAGCTCTTCCGGATCCGTACCCCCAGTACCCCGGCGCTCCCGCGCGGACGATCTTCGCGATGCCAGGGTTGGATCACCGACAAAGCCGATCACCGGTCACGGCAACTGCCGTTGCGGCCAGGGCGCTTCTGATGGCTCCTGGTCCGACGCGGCTGGTCAGAAGCCATCAAAACGGCCTGGCGGCAAAGCCCTACTAGTGGGCGTGGGCGAGGGAGTTCGCCTGGCTGTTGGCCTGGCCACAGCTGACGCCCTTGGTCTCGGCGCCGGCGAGCACGGCGACCGGGAGATTCGCGTTGAGCAGGTTCTGCGGGCTGCATTCCTGGGACGGGCGGAAGAGGTTGTTCTGGTCCACCGGGCCGGACGGCGCCGCCGGGGCCGTCTGCGGGGAGATCTGCGGAGAGATCAGCGGGTTCAGCTGCGGGTTGACCTGCGGGCTGACCTCGGAGGGCTGGGGCAGGGACATCCGCTGCGGGGCGGGCGAGCCGTAAGACTGCGCGGTGGCCTGCGAGCTGGTCGACGAGACGGCGTGGGCATCCGGCTGCCCGATGGGGGGCGGAGCAGCGCCGTTGTACCCGGCGGGAGCGACGGCGGCGCTGGAGCCGACGCCGATGGCGGACAGCCCGCCGGCCGCTGCGAAGACGAGCGCGGCCTTGTGAAACTTGCGCATGGAACCCTCGGCCCTTCGTTGACCTGTGCGTGGAACGTATGGGATTGCAGATGAGCCAGTGCAGCCGATGCTGTTTTCGCTGTCCTGTGCGGCTGCGATGGGCCATCGTCCTGGCCCTGTGCGGAACGAGATGCATGCGGGTCCCGTCACGGGAGGCGGGGTGTGGTCACCCATTTGCCGAGGGGTGCGAATCATCATCTGAATCGTCAACGCGGGAGTGCCGGCCTCCCACTTGTTCGTGACAGGGGCGGCAGGCCCTCACTCATCCGTGGCGTGCCGGGTCATGGCAAATGGGTGACGGATTTTTGGATCCCGTGACCGGTCCGGAGGAAACCTCGTTGCCAACTGGGAGAAGGCGGCGGCCACGAATTCGAAGAGAGAGCAACGGGATCCGCTGTCGGCTCCGGCGTGAAGTCCACAAGGCAGCCTCCATTTCCCCCAGTTGAGGCGCAGTGTGAATATCGGACTGAGCGCACGCAAGACTCCACTGAATGCAACGGATTTCCCCTGTACAGGCATTGAAGGGCCGAGGGTTCCATGCGAAAGCTTCACAAGGCCGCGCTCGTAGTAGCAGCGGCCGGCGGTCTGTCCGCCGTCGGCGTCGGCGTCAGCCATGCCGACTCTCCCGTCGGGTACGGAGGTCCCGGTCCGGCACCTGGTCCCCGGTACTCGGCACCCGACGTAGCCCCGCAGTACGGGCCGCCCCCGCAGTACGCCGCCCCCCAGTACCAGGCTCCCCCGCAGTACGCGCCTCCGCAGTACGCACCCCCTCAGTACGGGCCGCCGCCGCAGTACGCGCCGCCGCCGCAGTACGCGCCTGCCCCGCAGTACCAGGCGCCCCCGCAGTACGCGCCGCCGCAGTATTCGCAGGCCACGGCGACGTCCAACGCGGCGGGCACGGCGCAGGCCTACGGTCCGCAGCCGTATGCCCAGCCGATGATGCAGGCCGCTCCTCCGGCGCCCGCCCCGCAGCAGGCAGCCGCCTACGCCACGTCGACGGGTGTCGCGCAGGCCGGACAGCCGGCGCAGGTCACTCCGCAGGTCTCCCCGCAGGCGGCGCCGCAGGTCACGCCGCAGGTCGCCCCGCAGGTCGCCGTGCCCCAGGTCTTCAACCCGGAGCCCGCGCCGCGTGTCGCCCCGCAGGTGAACCCCCAGGTGAACCCGACGGTGAACCCGCTCATCAACCCGCTGATCGCACCGGTCGGCGCCCCGCAGGTGCCCGGTCTCGGCCTCGGCCAGCTCGCGGCCCCGCCGGTGGGCCAGCTGGGTCTGCCGCGACTCGGCTGATCGCCTCCCCGGGTTCGTCCACCGTCCCCACCCCATCTGTCGCACACCACACCAGCTAGACCAACGGAGAAGAAATGCGCAAGATCCAGAAGGTCGCCCTCCTCGGCGCCGTCATCGGCAGCATCGGCGCCTTCGGCGGCACCGCCTTCGCGCACGGCGAGGAGGGCGCGCACGACACCGACATCATGCAGAACGCCGAGTGCCGCTCGCACGACATGAACATCAACGTCCTCGGCAGCGTCGGCGCGCTCAACGCCCTGCTGGGCAACGGGCTCAACGGCGAAGGGGCCCCGGGTGCGCAGCCCAGCCACCTCGGCTCGGACATGGGCTGCAACAGCAAGGTCGGCTGAGCAGCCACGCCCCCCTCTTTCCCGTCTTTCCGCACAGACCCCGCCCTCGTCATGTTCTTCGCGGTTCCGCACGAGGGCCACTGGCCTCCGGGTCCGGCATGACTCCCACCCCCGGCGAGCAAACGGCCGGGGCGGTGTCACCGGGCCCGCGAGGTGCCGTGGGCATCGCAGGGCTCCCGCCGCATCGCCGGCCGTCGAACCCGACGCCCGGCCGCTGAGCCCGGCGCCGCAGTCGCAGCCCGGGGCCGCCGCCCATCTCGCTCGCGCACCTTCAAGAACAGCAACGCCCGCGTACGGTTCCGCCTGCAAGATCAGCGGAAACGATTCGCCAGTTAAACCTACAAGTCGCCACCGGGGATCATGGCCGAAAACACCTTCAGAAATTCCATGTAATACGTTTCGGAATTTCATCGACCATGGACTGTAATCCGATATGCGGGAGGGTGCCGACGTCCAATATTCCCCCGGATGCACGACGCCGCGCGCCGCGTGATGCTCGTTAGGCGATCGTGACTTTGAAGGAAAAGGACGTAGAAAAGGCCCACCTGTTCCTCTCGGACCAGGAAGGCCTCATGCACTGCTCAGACCTGCTTGAGGACTTCCTCGCGACCATCAGCCGGATGGAGCGGGAATACCTGCAGGCTGCGGCGAAGGGATGGCAGACGGGGGGTCCGCACTCCGAATAAAACATCCACAACCGCGCGCGGAGAAGCCCAGGACGGAAAGGGTTCGGAATGAGAACCGACTATGATGCGGTAGACCAATACCCTGATTACACCCAGCCGATCGATGTGCAGCACATGTGGCGCACCGAGCCGGAGACCCCATCGGACGGATGGGATCCGGACGAAGAGCTGGCCCGGATCCTGCAGCCGACCCTCAGCGTGGATCCAGTGCCGCCCCCATCGGACGGCGACAGGCACTCGCACCGCCAGGTCAGCCGACGGCGGCCCCGGTCAGGGTTTCACGTCCTGGCCGGAAAGCGGAGGATCATCGCCGTCTCGATCCTGATCGCCATAATCACCATCTGCGCGGTGACGATACTGACCTGGTCCATCTCCTATTCGTACAATCAGCTGCGCATCATCGCGCTGCTCGGGGCATCGCCGCACTTGGCGCGATGGTGGCCGCTGACCGTGTACGGACCGTGGCTGCTGGCAGGTCTGTCCATCCTGCGGGCATCCGTTCAGCACCGGACCGCTCGGCGGTCCTGGGCCGTGATGCTGATCTCCTCCGGCACGGCGGTGGCTCTGTGTATCGGCCAAGCACCGCATTCGCTTTTCGCGATGGTGGTCGTCGGAATTCCGCCGATCACCGCCCTGGTCTGTTTCCGTGAACTCGTCGGGCAGTTCTCGCCCCGGCCCGGTCCTCGGCACGCCTTCGACGTGGTGAACGGGCTCAAGAAGACAAGGCCGTAGGTTTTGGGCCCACGCTCTCAGCGAGCACGCCGCTCGGGTGGGCCGTCGTGCAGGATCCGCTGGAAGAGCCGGTGGTCGCGCCACTCGCCGTCGATGTGCAGATAGCGCGGCGCGAGGCCGAACTCCTCGAACCCGGCCTTGGCGAGGACCCGTTGGGACGCGATGTTGTGCGGCACGGTGCCCGCCTCGACCCGGTGCAGCCCGATCTCGTCGAGCGCCACCCGGCAGATCTCCTCCACGGCCCGGGTGGCGAGGCCGCGGCCGTTGTACTCGGCGTCGATCCAGTACCCGAGGCTCGCGCTGCGGAACGGGCCGAGCGCGATGCCGGAGAGGGTGGCCAGGCCGACGACGCGGTCCCCGTCGGCGAGCACGATCCGGTACGCCCCCACGTCGGAGAGCCGCTCCGCCTGCCCGGCGGGTGTGTAGAAGGCGTCGGGCCGGTGCGGCTCCCAGGGCCGCATGTGGTCCCGGTTGCGCAGCAGGGCCGCGGCGAGGGCGGGTGCGTCGTCGAGGACCGCGGTGCGAAGCGTGATCATCCCCGTACCGTAGCGGCCGTGGGCGGGCCCGCTCAGCCCTCCGCGTACTTCGCGTCGGCCGCCGGGTCGAGGGCGAGGCGGTAGCCGCGTTTCACCACTGTCTGGATGACCCGGGGGGCGCCAAGTGCCGTGCGCAGGCGGGCCATCGCCGTTTCCACGGCGTGTTCGTCGGTGCCCGAGCCAGGCAGGGCGCGGAGCAGTTCGGCGCGGGCCACCACCCAGCCGGGGCGGCGGGCGAGGGTGCGCATCAGAGCCATGCCGGCCGGGGGGACGGATTTCAGCTCGCCGTCCACCAGGACCGCGTGGCCGCGGATCTCGACGCGGCGGCCGGCCAGGGGCAACACCCTTGAACGGGCCGGGAGTTCGGTGCACAGGAGCTGGACGAGGGGGCCGAGGCGGAAGCGTTCGGGGGCCAGCGTGGTCACGCCGCGGGCCTGCAGCGGCAGCGCGGTGACCGGGCCCACGCAGACGGGCAGCACGTCGTGGTGCAGGGCGAGCAGCAGCTCGGCGAGCATGCCGCGCTCCTCGGCCCGGCTCAGGAGGGAGGCCGCGGCCGGGGCGCTGGTGAAGGTGAGCGCGTCCAGGCCGTGCGAGACGGTGGCGTCCAGGAGCCGGTCGAGCGGCGCCGGGTCCTGCGGCGGCAGCCAGCGGTAGACCGGCACCCCGACGACCTCGGCGCCGCCCGCGCGCAGCGCCTCCACGAAGCCCGGCAGCGGTTCGCCGTGCAGCTGGATCGCGATGCGCCGGCCGGCGACACCCTCGGCGAGCAGCCGGTCGAGGACCTCGGCCATCGACTCGGACGAGGGCGACCACTGTTCGGTGAGCCCGGCGGCCCGGACCGCGCCCTTGACCTTGGGGCCCCGGGCGAGGAGTTCGACGCCCTTGAGCGTGGTGAGGAGGGCGTCCCCTATCCCCCAGCCGTCGGCGGCCTCGACCCAGCCGCGGAACCCGATGGCGGTGGTGGCCACCACCGTGTCGGGCACCTTGGCGATCAACTCCCGGGTGGCGGCGAGGAGTTCACTGTCGTCGGCGAGCGGCACGATCCGCAGCGCGGGCGCGTGCAGCACGGCGGCCCCGCGGCGGGTGAGCAGCGCCGCGAGCTCGTCGGCCCGGCGGGCGGCGGTGACCCCGACGGTGAACCCGCCGAGGGGCCCGCTCGGTGCGGCCACTTCTGCTTGTGCGGACATGACTCTCCAGGTGGTGCGGGGACGTCCGAGCCTGCCAACGGAGCGTGACGCCCGGGGTTCACCCTGGTTTCCCGGGTGTTACGTCACCCCCCACCGACAAGGATCACACCTCGGCGTAGGCGGGCGCGGGAGCGGCGGCGACGGTCGTTCGGGCAGGTCGGCGGACGTATACCGCCCAGGTCACCGTGAAGCACGCCGCGTAGCAGGCCAGGAAGGAGGCGAAGGCGGCGGTGCCGGTGCCCACCGTCTGGAAGGACTGCCGGAAGGCGAGGTTGATGGCGAGCCCGCCGAGCGCGCCGATGGCTCCGACGAACCCCATGGCCGCCCCCGAGAGCCGCCGCCCGTAGGCCGCCGCGTCCTCCCCCGAGAGCCCGCGGGCGAGCGCCTTGGCCTGGAAGATGCCGGGGATCATCTTGTACGTGGAGCCGTTGCCGAGGCCGCTGAGCACGAACAGGGCGATGAACCCGGTGAGGAAGACGGGCAGCGACTTCTGGACCGAGGCGTACAGGACGATGCCGGTCGCGGCCGCCATCGCGGCGAAGTTCCACAGGGTGATGCGGGCGCCGCCGTACAGGTCGGCGAGGCGGCCGCCGACGGGCCTGATCAGGGAGCCGAGCAGCGGCCCGATGAAGGTGAGCGAGGCGGCCTGCAGCGGGGTCCGCCCGAACTGGGTCTGGAGCACGAGGCCGAAGGCGAAGCTGTAGCCGATGAAGGAGCCGAACGTGCCGACGTACAGGAACGCCATGATCCAGGTGTGCGCGTCCCGCAGCGCCTCCTTGGCGGCGCCCGTGTCGTTGCGTACCGGCGCCAGGTTGTCCATGCCAAGGGCCGCGCAGATCCCGGCGACCACGATCAGCGGGATGTAGGCGGCGAGCACGATGCGCGGGTGGGTGGCCCCGGCGGTCGCGATGACGAGCAGCCCGACGAGCTGCACCACCGGTACGCCGATGTTGCCGCCGCCCGCGTTCAGTCCGAGCGCCCAGCCCTTCTTGCGGAGCGGGAAGAAGGCGTTGATGTTGGTCATCGAGGAGGCGAAGTTGCCCCCGCCGACCCCGGCGAGGGCAGCGACCAGGAGGAACGTGGTGTACGAGGTGCCCGGCTCCATGGCGAACCAGGCCGCGACGGCCGGCACGAGGAGCAGCAGGGCGCTGAAGACGCTCCAGTTGCGGCCGCCGAAGCGGGCGACGGCGAAGGTGTACGGGATCCGGACGAGGGCGCCGACGAGGGTCGCCACCGAGATCAGGAAGAACTTGCCCGCGGGGTCCACTCCGTAGCCGGGGCCCATGAAGAGCACCATCACCGACCACAGGCTCCAGATGGAGAACCCGATGTGTTCGCAGAACACGGACAGGAAGAGGTTGCGCCGGGCGACGCGCTCGCCCGTCTCCCGCCAGAACGTGTCGTCCTCCGGGTCCCACCGCTCGATCCAACGGCCAGCCATCATGCCTCCACGGTCGGTTCGCTTCACGTCACAGCGACCGTAGGGAGGGAGGGTTTCGGCCGCGTGGCGCCGGGTGACCGGGGTGCAACCTTGTCTTCACGAGGTCCGGGCGGCGGCGGTGAGACCGCCGCCGCCGGGGTTCGTCAGGCGGGCCAGAGCCTGGGCCGGCGCTTGGCCGCCACGTCCTCGACCCAGCCGAAGCACAGCACGCACAGGCCGATGAGGACCCAGGTCACGGCGAGTACCGGCCACGAGCTGTTCAGGAACTTGCCCGCACCCGCGAGCGCGTCGATGCTCCAGAGGTCGTCCCAGACGGTGGCGGCGACCAGGATGCACAGGTTGTGCCACAGGTAGACCGTCACGGCCCGCGAGTTGAGCAGGGTGATCAGGCGGTCCCAGCGGCGCAGCGGGGCCGGCCACTGCTCCCACGAGGGGCTGATGTGCAGCAGCAGGAGCACCGCGCCGAGCGACCACAGGGTCTGCGCGAGCGGGATCGAGTCGAGCTCGGTGTCGCCGGTGACCGAGAACCCGCCGCGCACGGCCCACCAGTAGCCGAGGGCCATCACGATGGGGGCGAGCGAGGGGATCAGGAAGTTCGGCAGCTTCCGCGTGACGCCCGCCTGGTGGGCCATGCCGAGGATCCAGCAGGCTCCGAAGGTGGCGAAGTCGGTGAGCGCGGAGTCGATGCGCGTGGGCAGGCCGAGATCCACGAAGTCCACGAGCGCCGCGATGGCGACCGGGGCCAGGACCGTCAGCCACGGCAGGCGCCGCAGCAGCATCCGGAACAGCGGCGAGAGCAGCACGAACCACAGGTAGGCACGCAGGTACCAGAGCGGTTCGGCGAGGTTGGCGCCCCAGTTGTCGCCCAGTACGTGGTGGATGCCGGGCAGGCCGGCCGCGTACGGCGGGTCGCTGAGCGGGACCACCCAGAACAGCAGGTGCCCCCACCACCAGGCGGGGTGCCCGTCGGAGTCGGGGCCCCAGCCCTGGGCGAGCATGCCGGTGATGCCGACCGCGCCGAGCAGCCACATCGGCGGGAGCAGCCGGCGCAGGCGGCCCCGTACGACCTGGACGGCGGGCCGCTTCAGGGAGCGGGCCATCAGGTTTCCGGCGAGCGCGAACATCACGCCCATGGAGGGGAAGGCGAGCGGCAGCCAGGCCCAGCCCATCAGGTGGTAGAGCACCACCCGGAACAGGGCGAGGGCGCGGAGGAAATCGAAGTACCGGTCGCGCACGGGCGCCCGGGGTGCCGGGGCGGCGGGGGTGGCCGCCGCTCCCGGAACCTCCACATACGAGGTCATCCCGCCGCCTTCCGTTCGGCCGGGTTGCCCGGCGCCTCGACCACGCCGGTGCGGCGCAGCTTCTGCCAGCGCAGCCGGCCGCCGGTCACCGCGGTGATCCAGGACTGGAGCAGCACGACGTACATCAACTGCCGGTACAGGACCTGCTGGAGCGGCAGCGAGAGCAGGTGTGTGAGCTTCTCCTTGTCGAGCCGGAAGGCGTAGGCAGCGCACACCCCCTGGATCAGGAGCACGACGAGCCAGGCCACGATGGTCTGCCCGGTCTTGCCGAAGACGATCCCGTAGAGCAGGAAGATGTCGATCAGCGGGGCGAGCAGCGGGGCCGCCACCATGAACAGGGCGACGAGGGGCAGGCCGATCCGGCCGAAGCGGCCCGAGGGGCCCCGGTCCTTGATGGCGCCGCGGTGCTTCCAGATCGCCTGCATGGTGCCGTACGACCAGCGGTAGCGCTGCGACCAGAGCTGCTGGACGGACTCGGGGGCCTCGGTCCAGGCGCGGGCGTTCTCGCTGTAGACCACCTTCCAGCCGTCGCGGTGGATGGCCATGGTGATGTCGGTGTCCTCGGCGAGGGTGTCCTCGCTCATGCCGCCGACCCGCTCCAGGGCCTGGCGGCGGAAGGCGCCGACCGCGCCGGGGATGGTGGGCATGATGCCCATCAGGTCGTACATGCGGCGGTCGAGGTTGAAGCCCATCACGTACTCGATGTGCTGCCAGGCGCCGATGAGCGAGTCGCGGTTGCCGACCTTGGCGTTGCCGGCGACGGCGCCGACGCGCAGGTTGCCGAAGGGCTGCACCAGTTCGCGGACGGTGGACGGCTCGAAGACGGTGTCGCCGTCCATCATCACGACGAGCTCGTAACGGGCATGTGCGATGCCGTTGTTGAGGGCGGCGGGCTTGCCCGCGTTCTCCTGGCGCACCACGCGTACGTTGGGGTAGCCGAGGGCCTCGACGATGTCGGCGGTGCCGTCGCTCGAACCGTCGTCGATGACGATCACTTCGATCGGATGATCGCTCGCCATGAGCGAACGAACGGTGTTGGCGATGCATTCGCGTTCGTTGTACGCGGGCACGAGCACCGAGACGGGTTCGGTGACCGGCGGGCCCCACTGGAAGTCCTTCTTGCGGACCTTGCGGGCGTGCACGAAGGAGAGCACCAGCATCAGCCCGAAGCGGGCGAAGACCAGCACGCCGACCATGGCGAGGCCGACGACCAGGAAGTCTGTGGTGTGCTCGGCGACCTGGACGGCGCCGACGAACGCCTCGCCCTTCCACAGGTCCATGCCCTTGACCGGGGTCAGCGCGCTCGGTGCGCCGAGCGCGGTGGTGAGGTTGACGAAGGTGTAGCCCGACTCCTGCATGTCCGGCAGGAACTTGTCGAGCGCGGCCACGGTCTGCGAGCGGTCGCCGCCGAAGTCGTGCATCAGGACGATGGCGCCCTTGTCGTCCTCCGGGGTGGCGTTGTGGATGATCTTCTTCACCCCGGGCCGCTGCCAGTCCTCGCTGTCGGTGGAGTCGAGCGCCACGACATAGCCCTTGCTGCCGACGTACTGGACGACCGGCCAGGTGTCGTTGTCCATGGCGTCGGCGAACGAGGAGTACGGCGGCCGGAACAGCGAGCTGTGCACGCCCGCGGCCCCCGCGAGCGCGAGCTGGTTCTCGGAGAGCTCGCGGTCGATGCGCGACTTCGACTGGTAGGACAGATCGGGGTGGTTGAAGGTGTGGAGGCCCACCTCGTGGCCCTCGGCGACCATGCGCTTGATGAGGTCCGGGTAGCGCGAGGCGTTGGTTCCGGTCACGAAGAAGACGGCGTGCGCGTGGTACTTCTTCAGCTCGTCCAGGACCTTCGGCGTCCAGGTGGGGTCCGGGCCGTCGTCGAAGGTGATGACGATCTTGTGGTCCGGTATCCGCAGGCTGACCGGCTTGCCGGGGGTGCGCGCGTCGATGACCGGGCCGCCGTCGATGATCTTGTCGGGCACCTTGTCGGTGGGTGCGGGGTCCCGGACGCGGTGGTCCGCGGAGATCTCGCTGTGCACATAGCCGCGCAGCATCAGCATCGCGACGAGCGCGACGAGCAGCAGCAGCGGCAGCAGGTAGCGCATGGGCAGCCGCTTGCGCCGCGTTGGCCGCGGCTTGGCCTTGGTGGTTCTCATGGCAGGTGTCGTTACGCCTTCGGGCCGGTACGCCGTGGTGGCCGTACGGGGTTGGTGCCAAGCGCTCCGCGGGATGTGGAGCGCGTCGCGTGCGAGCCTGTGGGGGGTGGCTGGTCGCGAGCGGTTTCCCCGCGCCCCTTTCGGGGTGCGTGTTCCGCAGCTGACTTCACGAAGATCACTCGGGGCCGCTGTCCGGACCCCTGCGGGCGGGCCGGGACGGCGGTGCTCAGGCGGGGGAGGCCGCCCGTGTGGCCGGCTTGCGCGAGGTGGTGGGGCGAGGGGAGACCTTGGTGTTCACCGGGCTGTGCCCCGTGACGGGCGTGCGCGACGACTTGGGGGTCTTGGGCGAGGGCGCCTTGGAGGCGCTGTGAACGGGAACCACGGCCTTCTTCGAGGGCGACGCCTGCGGCTGCGGGGCCTGCGAGGCGGTCGCCTTCGGCGGCGCCGTCACGGCGTCGGCCTTGTCGGGCAGGTTGAGACCGGGGGCGCGGGCGCTGCCGCCGAGCAGCGAGCCGACGAGCGCCACGGCGAAGCCGGTGGCCGCGAGCCCGAAGACCCAGCCGAGCCGGCGCAGCTTCTTGCCGCGCTTCCCGCTGGCGTCGACGAACACGGCCTGCTCGGCCGAGGCTGCCCGCAGCGGCTTGAAGACCGGGATCTTCTGGGTCATGGACCGCGAAACGGGCTCGGGATCGGGCTTGGCCACCTGCGGCTCGGGCCTGACCGCCTGCTGTTCGGGCTTGGCCGCCTGGGGTTCGGGCTTGGTGAACTGACGCGTGGGCGTCGTCGCCCGCGGCTCGGGCTTGGTGAGCCGCGGCGTAGGAATGGTCGCCTGCGGCTCGGCCCTGGCCACCCGCGGATCGGGCTTGGCCGGTCGCGGATCGGGCTTGGCCGGTCGCGGATCGGGCTTGGTCAGCCGCCGCGTGGGCGTGGTCGACTCCTGCGCGAACACGCCGAGTTGCATCGTCCCGTCGCGTGGCGGCTGACCACCCCCCGGGTGGCCTGGACCGGGCTGCCCGCCCGGCCCATTGGTTATCCGACTGTCCATTTTCGTACGCACTCCCTGAAATATGTTTCGCGGGTTGCGCGCACGACTCCCGGGCACCACCATCCGGAACGGGGAGACCCCACCCGTTCCGGGCGCCCCCACTATCCCGCCGCACCCGGGCGATGAATGTAGCGCACGCAGCTGTGGACATGTGTTCACGTATCGCGTGATGTTCGCTTTCGGTGGGCCACGTGCGGTGCATCAGCTGCCATCAGGGACATGTCGGACTCGGGAAGCCAGCTTCCGGGGGGCTTTTCGAGCCAGCCGTGCGCCGCCGAGGCTTCGTTCGCGACCCGCCGCAGGACGTCCACGCCGGGATGCGAGAGCCCCTTGCGCCACACAAGCGACACCGGCGCGAGCGGTACGGGGTCGGTCAGCGGGCGTACGACCATGCCGGGCACGTCCATGAACTCGGTGCTGGCGAGCACCGACCAGCCCTGTTTGCGCACCACCCGGACGAACTCCTCCTCCCCCGCGATCTCCGGGAACGGCGCGGCCATCTCGATGCCGCGCCCAGCGAAGAGCCGCTCGGCGAGGTCGGTCCACTCGGCGGTGGCCGGATTGCCCGCCGCCACGTACAGGGTCTCTCCGGCCAGCGCGTCCAGTGGCACCTCGGCCAGGCTCGCGAGCCGGTGCTCCGCGGCGAGCAGCACCGCCATCCGCTCGTGGCGCACCGGCTGGTGGCCGAGCCCCGCGAGCACCGCCGGGTCGAGCCCGGCCACCCGGCCGAAGGAGACGTCGAGCCGCCCGGCCAGGATCTCGGCGGCCGCCCCGGTGAGCCCGCTGATGAACCGGGCCACGAACTCGACGCCGGGGGCCTGTTCGCGGGCCTCGGCGAGCACCCGCGCACCGGTGCCGACGGGCGCCGAGATGTCGACGAGCAGGGGCCGCGCGGCGCCCCCGCCCGCCCACGCGGTACGCAGCTCGTCGTGGGCGTCGAGCACCTTGCGGGCGTACGGCAGCAGCCGCGTCCCGTCCGCCGTGAGCGCGACCGCCCGGGTGGTCCGTACGAAGAGCTCGGCGCCCAACTCCCGTTCCAGGCGCCGGACATCGCGGCTCAGCGCCTGCTGGGCGACGAACAGGCGGGCGGCGGCGCGGGTGAAGTGGAGCTCGTCGGCGACGGCGGCGAACGAGCGGAGGAGGCGCGGGTCCAGGTCGTGGGGCACGGGAGGTGAGTCAACAACATCAGACGCGTTGACAACAAGAGTGCGTGAATGGCTCCTGATCAGGTGTTGGACCCCACCATCCGGCCTCCACAAGGATCGGGGCATGCCGCAAACGCCCCCGCTCGCCCGCCGCCCGAACCCCTACATACGCCTCTTCCGCACCCCCGGCGCCCGCGCCTTCACCCTCGGCAACCTGGTCGCCCGGCTCCCCATGGGCATGTTCGGCGTCAGCGCCGTGATCATGATCGCCGGCGCGCGCGGCTCGTACGCCCTCGCGGGGGCCGTCACCGCCACCGGGCTCGCCGCGACCGCGCTCGTCGCCCCGTGGACGGCCCGGCTCGTCGACCGGTGCGGCCAGGCCCGAATTGCCGTGCCCGCCACGGCAGTTGCGGTATGCGGCTCGCTGGCCCTGCTCCTGTGCGTGCACTTCGGCGCCCCCGACTGGACCCTGTTCGCCGCGTACGCCGCGACCGCCACGACCCCCAACACCGGCGGCATGTCCCGCGCCCGCTGGGCCCACCTGCACCGCGGCTCCTCCCCGGAAGCCACAGCCGCGCTGCACACCGCCAACTCCTTCGAACAGGCCGCCGACGAGCTCTGCTTCATGCTCGGCCCGGTCGCCGCGGCCTTCCTCTGCTCGGCCCTGTTCCCCGAGGCCGGCACGCTCGTCGGCGCGGTCCTGCTGATGACGGGCGTCCTGCTCTTCGCCGCCCAGCGCACGACCGAGCCGCCCGCCGCACCCCGTACGCCCGCTGCCAAGTCCCCTGTCTGTACCAGGGGGTTCGCCCCGCTGCTCGCGGTGTTCCTCGCCACCGGCGCGGTGTTCGGCTCCCTGGAGATCGTCACCATCGCGTACGCCGACGGGCTCGGCCACCATCCCCAAGCTCTCCACTCCGGTCGAGCAGGGGAGACCCCATTGGCGGCGGGCGGGGTGCTCGCTCTCCAGGCGGCCGGATCGTGCGTCGCGGGGCTCCTGTACGGGGCGGCGCGCCCGGCCCGCAGGGTGGCCCAGCGGCTCGTCGGCTGCGTCGGGGCCATGGCCGTACTGATGTGTCTGCCGCTGCTCGCGGCGCGGACCAGCGGCTCGCTCGTCGTGCTCGCCGCGGCCCTGCTGTGCGCGGGCGCGGCCACCGCGCCGACCATGGTGACCGGCATGACGCTGGTCCAGCGCCTCACCCCCGAGGGCCGGTTGAACGAGGGCATGACCCTCGCCGTCACCGCGATCCTGGGTGGCATCGCGGCCGGCTCGGCCACCGGCGGCCAGGTCATCGAGCAAGCGGGCGCGGAGATGGGCTACTTGGTCCCGGTCTGCGCGGCGGCCGTCGCCCTGGTGGTGAGCGTGGCCGGATCCGGGCGGTACGCTGCACCGCCCCCGGTAAGCGGGACGCCCCCTTCCGCTTAGACATGACCGCTCGGACATGACCGCTCAGGCATGACCACGTATCAGGAAGGCCCATCCCCATGGCCATGAAGAAGTCGACCATCCAGCAGCAGGTCGCCGAGGCGATCGCGCAGGCCAACCCGCAGGACCGCCCGATCGTCATGATCCAGGCGGTGGCGGGCCCCAGCGTCTGGCTGATGAGCATGCTCGGCCTCATAGGCCAGTGCTTCCTGACGTACTACTTCATCACCGTGACCCAGCAGGCCGTGCTCCTTCACCGGGCCAGCCGCTGGAACAACCGACCGCAGGAGATCGTCACCGCGATCCAGCCGGCCGAGGCGATGCGGATGATCAGCGACGTCCGCCGGAACACCCTGTGGAGCTCGTTCCGCTGCCAGCTGCCGGGACAGCCGAAGCCGACCCGGATGAACGTCCACCGCCTGTGGCGCAACGAGATGGACCAGCTCCTCGGCATGCTGACCGGCCAGCCGGTCGCCTGACCACGGCCCCGGGCACGACAAAGGCCCCGCTGCCGAAACAGCGGGGCCTTCGCCTACATGGGAATTGTGGAGATGGCGGGAATCGAACCCGCGTCCAACGGTGCAAAAACAGGGCTTCTCCGTGTGCAGTTCGCTGCGATTTTCTCGGCCCCGGCAATCACGCGAACAAGTCGCCGACGGGCCCAGTCACTGTTTGATTTCCTTCTAAACCCCGTGACCGGGTCTAGAAGTTTAGTTCCCTAGCTGATGCCAGGATCCGGGTCGGGAACAGCCCCGGGCTGACACTTCGCAAGTCGCTACTTAGGCAGCGAGGGCGAAGGAATCGCGCTTGGTGTTGGCGATTATTGTTTGCGACATATGGTTTACGAGATCATTGCCGCTTCCTCGACACGCTTCCCCTGCTTCGACATCCGCTGTCGAAACCGATCATCCCCATGTGTTTTTTTCAAAAGGCGCCCCTGCGTGAGGGGCTGATGCCATCGTACGTGACCAACGCCCGAAGGTGCCAGCCTATTCCGCGCGGGCCGCTGCCTGCCTAGCGCAGGCTCGCCCGCTCCTTGCGCTTGACCGCCGAGATGGCCCGGTCCGTCTCGCGCCGGTCCTGCTTCTCGCGCAGCGTCTGCCGCTTGTCGTACTCCTTCTTGCCCTTGGCCAGCGCGATCTCGATCTTGGCCCGGCCGTCCTTGAAGTACAGGGCGAGCGGCACGATCGTGTGGCCCGACTCCCCCGACTTCGACTCCAGCTTGTCGATCTCCATCCGGTGCAGCAGCAGCTTCCGCTTGCGCCGCGCGCTGTGGTTGGTCCAGGTGCCCTGCGCGTACTCCGGCACGTGCACGTTGTGCAGCCAGGCCTCGCCGCCGTCGATCTGCACGAACCCGTCGACCAGCGAGGCGCGGCCCTGGCGCAGCGACTTCACCTCGGTGCCGGTGAGCACCAGACCGCACTCGTAGGTGTCGATGATGAGGTAGTCGTGCCGAGCCTTCTTGTTCTGCGCGACCAGCTTGCGCTTGCTGTCCTTCTCTTTGTCCTTGCCCGTGTTCTTAGCCATAGTGCGGCCATTTTCGCACCTCGGCGCAACAGGTTTAAGACGTGCCGCCCAGGCCGCTCAGGACGGTCTCGGCATGTTCGAGGAGGCGGTCGGTGACCGGGAGGTCGGGGGTGATGCCCTTGCCGTCGAGGCCGCGGCCCGAGGGGGTGCGGTAGTGGCCGACGGTCAGTTCGGCGACCGAGCCGCCCGCGAGGCCGGTGGGCATCTGAACCGACCCCTTGCCGAAGGTGCGCGAGCCGACGGTGACCGCGCGGCCGCGGTCCTGGAGCGCGCCGGTGAGGAGTTCGGCGGCGCTCATGGTGCCGCCGTCGACCAGCACGACCAGGGGTCTCGCGCCGTCGCCGTCGTCGTCCGCGTACAGCGCCTGCTGCTTGCCGTGCACGTCGTACGTGGCGACCAGGCCGCCGTCGAGGAAGGCGGAGGCGGCGGTGACGGCCTCGCCGACCAGGCCGCCGCTGTTGCCCCGCAGGTCGAGCAGGATCCCGGCGCCCTTCGGGGCCTGCCGCACGGCGGTACGCACCCGCTCGCCCGAGCCCTTGGTGAAGGCCGACACCTTGATCATCACGACCTCGGCGGAGAGCTTCTTGACGGCCACGTCCTCGGTGCCGAGGACCGCCCGGTCCAACGTCTGGCTCCAGCTGCGGGAGCCGCGCTGCAGGCCGACGGCGACCTTGCTGCCCGCCGCGTCGCCGCGCAGGCGGGAGACGGCCTCGGTGACGGGCTGCCCGTCGGCGGACCAGCGGTCGATGCTGCGCAGGAAGTCGCCGGGTTCGATGCCGGCGCGGGCCGCGGGGCCGCCGGCCTGTACCCGGGTCACCTGGGTGCGGCCGTCGGCGGTGCGGGCGACCCAGAGGCCGACGCCGGTGTAGCGGCCGTCGAGGGCGTCCGTGTACTGCTCGTACTGAGCCTTGTCGTAGACCGCGCCCCAGCGGTCCCCGATGCGGCCCACGGCCTCTTCGGCCGCGCGGGTGGCGGACTTGCCGTCGGCCTGCGCCTCGGCGGCCGCCCGGGTCACGTCCTCGGCGGCGCGGTCGCCGCCGCGGGCGGTGTGTCCCTCGCGCGGATCGAGGGCGGCCGCCGCGGTCCCGGCCGGTAACGCGCCGGGGCTCTGCTCCACGCGCGGCAGGCAGTTGGTGGCTGCCGCCGTCATCAGGACGCTCGCGAAGACCAATGCCAGAGCCGCCCCGCGGCGCACGCCGCGGGGCCTGGGACAGAGTTCCGGGCCCGACATGGCGCCGAGTCTAGGACAAACGTCGGGCGCGGTAGGGGCTGTTGCTCCTACCGCGCCCGGGGCGTATGTCACACGCGGGGTCAGACCTTGAGGTACTTGCGCAGCGCGATGAACGCGGCGAGTGCGGGGATCAGGACGCTCACCGCGAGCACCAGCGGCAGCTTGGCGAAGACCGCGTCCCAGCCGATGAAGTTGATCAGGTTCAGCTTGTGCGCCAGGTCGAGGCCGTGGTCGATCAGGAAGTACCGGCCGACCAGCAGCATGGCCGAGGCGACCGCGCCGCCGATGAGTCCGGCGAACGCGGCCTCCATGATGAACGGCGCCTGGATGTAGAAGCTGGAGGCACCGACCAGGCGCATGATCCCGGTCTCCCGGCGCCGGCTGAAGGCCGAGACCCGGACCGTGTTCACGATGAGCATCAGGGCGACGACCAGCATCAGGATCATGACGTAGAAGGCCACCCAGTTCATGCCGTTGAGCAGCCCGAACAGGTTCTCCAGGATGCCCTTCTGGTCCTGTACGGACTGGACGCCGTCGCGGCCCGCGAAGGCGGTGGCGACCACGGCGAACTTCTCCGGGTCCTTGAGCTTGACCCGGAACGACTCCTGCATCTGGTCCGGCGTGATCGACCCTGCCATGGGGGAGCTGCCGAACTGCTCCTTGTAGTGCTTGAACGCCTCGTCGGCCGACTCGTACGACACCGTCTGGACGACGTCCAGCTTCTTGAGGTCGGCCTCGATGTCCTTCTTCTGCTGGGCGGTCACCGCGCCCTTGGCGCACTTGGCGACGCTCTCGGCGTCGGCCTTGTTGCAGAGGAAGATCGAGACGTTGACCTTGTCGTACCAGTAGCCCTTCATGTTGTCGACCTGGTCCCGCATCAGCAGCGAACCGCCGAACAGGGCCAGCGAGAGGGCGACGGAGACGACGACGGCGATCGTCATGGTCAGGTTGCGACGGAGACCGACCCCGATCTCCGAGAGAACGAACTGGGCGCGCATGGCGACGATTTCAGCCTTTCAGTGCTCGACGAGTGCTCTACGGCGCTCAGTGCTGGTAGCCGTAGACGCCGCGCGCCTGGTCTCGTACGAGACGGCCGGACTCCAGCTCGATGACGCGCTTGCGCATCTGGTCGACGATGTTCTGGTCGTGGGTCGCCATGACGACGGTGGTACCGGTCCGGTTGATCCGGTCGAGCAGCTTCATGATGCCGACGGAGGTCTGCGGGTCGAGGTTGCCGGTCGGCTCGTCCGCGATGAGCAGCATGGGCCGGTTGACGAAGGCGCGGGCGATGGCCACGCGCTGCTGTTCACCACCGGAGAGCTCACCGGGCCTGCGGTCCTCCTTGCCGCCGAGCCCGACGAGGTCGAGCACCTGCGGTACGGCCTTGCGGATCTCGCCGCGCGGCTTGCCGATGACCTCCTGGGCGAACGCGACGTTCTCCGCGACGGTCTTGTTGGGGAGCAGCCGGAAGTCCTGGAAGACCGTGCCCAGTTGGCGCCGCATGTGCGGCACCTTCCAGTTGGAGAGCCGGGCCAGGTCCTTGCCGAGCACGTGCACCTGCCCCTGGCTGGCGCGCTCTTCACGCAGGATCAGTCTCAGAAAGGTCGACTTCCCGGAGCCGGACGAGCCGACGAGGAAGACGAACTCCCCCTTCTCGATGTCGAGGGAGACTTCCCGCAGGGCTGGTCGGTTCTGCTTGGGATAGGTCTTGGAGACATTGTCGAATCGGATCACGGGTGCACCACGGTCGGCCGGGAGTATAGGTGTGCGTGACCTTACGCGAACGCGACGAGCCCGCGCAGGCCGCGTCCAGGGATGCCCCTTATGTCCCTTCGGTTACGGGGGCGGGACCGGGATGAATCAGGCGGGCCGCGCCGAAACGCGCGGGAGCTGGCACAGTGGTAGGGGGAACGGTTGCGTTTCCCTGAGCGTTGAGCGGAGAGATAGCGGCTTGATGGCTACATGCGCCGGCTCCGCCGCGCGGGAGGAGGAGAGCGCATGACCTATGACCGATTGGTGTGCGCCAACTGCGCGGCGCCCGTGAGCGAGGGCCGCTGCCGCGTCTGCCGGGCGAACCGGGAGCGCCTGCAGCAGGAGAACCAGTGGGGGGCCCTGAGCCCCGCGGCGCTGGTGACCCTGCTGATCGTCCTGATAGGGGCCTTTGCCCTGCTGGCCCACCAGACCGTCTGAATCGTCGGTCCGTACGTCAAGAGGGCCCCGGGTGCTTGATCGCACCCGGGGCCCTCTTGAGCGTCAGCCGCTACTTACGCAACGTTACGGCCGCCCGCGAGACGCGGCATGAGGCGGAAGCCGATGCCACCCGCGATCATGGTGGCGGCGCCGACCAGCAGGAAGGTGGTCCCGCCCGCACCGGTGGCGGCGAGCTCCTCCTTCTGCTTGCCCTGCTCGACCGGCTGCGACCCGACGGCGTCGGGGTTGGTGCCGGTGTTGCCGGTGGAACCGGTGGCGCCCGTGCTGCCCGTGGTCCCGGTGGAGCCGGTCGAACCGGTGGAGCCCGTCGAACCGGTGGAGCCGGTCGAGCCGGTGCTCCCCGTGGAGCCGGTGCTACCCGTCGAACCGGTCGAGCCGGTGCTGCCGGAGGTGCCGGACGTGGTGGAGCCGGTGCTGCCCGAGGTACCGGAGGTCGTGGAGCCCGAGGTGCCGGAGGTCGTGGATCCCGTGGTGCCCGAGGTCGTCGACCCCGAGGTGCCGGACGTGGTGGAGCCCGTGGTGCCGGACGTGGTGGACCCCGTGGTGCCCGAGGTCGTCGACCCCGAGGTGCCGGAGGTCGTGGAGCCCGAGGTACCCGAGGTCGTCGACCCCGTGGTGCCCGAGGTGCCGGACGTGGTCGAACCGGTGGTGCCCGAGGTCGTCGACCCCGAGGTGCCGGACGTGGTGGAGCCCGTGGACCCCGTGGTGCCCTCAGAGGTGGTCGAGCCGGTCGTACCCGAAGAGGTGGTCGAGCCGGTCGTGCCCTCGGAGGTGGTGGAACCGGTGGTTCCCTCGGAGGTGGTCGAGCCGGTCGAACCGGCGGTGGTCGAACCGGTCGACTGGCCGCCCGTGGTGTCGCACAGCGGCGTACCCGGGATGCAGGGCTCGTCGTAGGTGCTCTTGGCCTTGCCGTCGTTGGAGTCGAAGCCGACGGCCTGGGCCGCCCCCGCGGCGGTCAGCGACGCGCCGGCGGCAATCACCGCACCGGCTGCTATCCGCGCGACGCGGACCCGCGTGTTCTTGGTCATCTGCCTGCTACCCCCAGTAGCTGTCTCGTCATGGAGCAGCGCCCGGGGCGGCAACGCAGGGGGAGCGATTGGGCCCCTCCCCCGTCACACGCGCCCCAGAAATACGCATGCCGCGCGCTAGCTTTGCCAGTTTTAAAGATGACGTCAAGGTCGTTGCGTACGCAATGCCCGACATCGCCCCAATTGCCGGGCGTACGGGAATACGACTGTGACAGAAGACCGGAACCGGCGCCTCTTGCACGCGAGTTCGGATGTCGACAAAGCGCCGAGTCGCTCAATTCCCGCTTGCGCCAGCGAATTCGGCCGCAGGACATGTGCTCGTCATGCACCCCGATACGGAACCGCCACCCTGGGCACACTCATCCACCACAACAGAAGACGCCGGGTCCCCTTTCCGGGGGCCCGGCGTCGTCGCGTACTCAAGGCACGTCAGTAACTGGCTTACTTCTCCTGCTGCTTGCGCCAGCGGATGCCCGCTTCCAGGAAGCCGTCGATCTCGCCGTCGAGGACCGCCTGCGGGTTGCCGACCTCGAACTCGGTGCGGAGGTCCTTCACCATCTGGTACGGGTGCAGGACGTACGAACGCATCTGGTTGCCCCAGGAGTTGCCGCCGTCGCCCTTGAGCGAGTCCATCAGCGCCTGCTCCTCCTGGCGGCGGCGCTCAAGGAGCTTGGCCTGCAGGACGTTCATGGCGCTCGCCTTGTTCTGGATCTGCGAGCGCTCGTTCTGGCAGGAGACGACGATGCCGGTCGGGATGTGCGTGATGCGGACCGCGGAGTCGGTGGTGTTGACGCCCTGTCCACCGGGGCCCGAGGCGCGGTAGACGTCGATGCGCAGCTCGGACTCGTCGATCTCGACGTGGTCGGACTGCTCGACGACCGGCAGCACCTCGACGCCCGCGAAGGACGTCTGGCGGCGGCCCTGGTTGTCGAAGGGCGAGATGCGGACCAGGCGGTGCGTGCCCTGCTCCACGGAGAGCGTGCCGTAGGCGTAGGGCGCGCTGACCACGAAGGTGGTCGACTTGATGCCGGCCTCTTCCGCGTACGAGGTCTCGTAGACCTCGGTCTTGTAGCCGTGGCGCTCGGCCCAGCGCAGGTACATGCGCTGGAGGCGCTCGGCGAAGTCGGAGGCGTCGACGCCGCCGGCCTCCGCGCGGATGTTGACCAGCGCCTCGCGGGAGTCGTACTCGCCGGACAGGAGGGTACGGACCTCCATCTCGTCCAGCGCCTTGCGCACGGACTCCAGCTCGGCCTCGGCCTCGGTGCGGGTGTCCGGGTCGTCCATCTCCTCGGCGAGCTCGAAGAGCACCGCGAGGTCGTCGATCCGGCCGCGCAGGGCCTCGGTCTTGCGCAGCTCCGCCTGGAGGTGCGAAAGCTTGCTGGTGATCTTCTGCGCCGCCTCCGGGTCGTCCCAGAGGGACGGGGCGGCCGCCTGCTCTTCGAGCGCAGCAATATCTGCCCTCATCGTGTCGAGGTCCAGGACGGCCTCGATCGACCCCATGGTCGAGGAGAGGGACTTCAGCTCTTCGGATACATCGACGACTGCCACGGGTCCAGCGTAACGGCTGCGCGCTCCGGCGTTCCCCGGGCCGCTTGATCATCCCTGTCCTAGGGGACGACTGGCGCCGAGTTCTTGGTGTCCTGGGGCGGCGGCTGCTTGCCGGAGTCGTCGCTCAGGGCCAGCCAGCCGCCGACGCCGACGGCCGCGGCCAGGGCGACCGCCGCGGTCGTCAGGACGAGTCGGCGCTTGCGGACCTGGTCGGCGCGGTGGCGGGCCGAGCCGGGGCGCGGGGCGCCCGAGGAGCGGGGGGCGCGGGCCGTGCCGAGCGGGCCGCCGGCCAGCTCGTCGGGGCCGGGGACGCGCATGCTGGTGTGGGTGTCGCGGTTGGCGGAGTCGTGCTGCGCCCCGGGCACCAGCGGGACGGCGCCGCGGCGGGGGGCGCTGTTGGGGGCGGTGGGGTACGGATCCTCGTACGCCTCCTCGTCCTCGGTGCCTTCGGCGTCCGGCTCGTCCACGTCGAGCGGGGGCATGCCCGCGACCAGGGGGAGCAGTTCGCGCAGCCGCACCGACAGTTCGGAGGCGCGCAGCCGCGAGGCCGGGGCCTTGGCCAGGCACTGGACGATCAGCTGCCACAGCTCGTCGGGGATGCCGGGGAGCGGGACGACCGTCTCGGTCACATGGCGGCGCAGTACGGCGCCGGGGTGGCCGCCACCGAACGGGGTGAAGCCCGCGAGCAGTTCGTAGAGGACCGTCGCGAGCGCGTAGATGTCGACGGCGGCGCGCGGCGGGAGGCCCTCGACGATCTCGGGTGCCAGGTAGTCCGGGGTGCCGATGATCCGCGTCGCCTTGGTGCGGCGGGGGGTGTCGATGAGCTTGGCGACGCCGAAGTCGGTGAGGAGGGCGGGGTGGGCGCCGCCGGGGCCGAGCGGGCCCTGCATGTCCAGGAGGATGTTCTCGGGCTTGACGTCGCGGTGTACGACACCGGCCGCGTGGGCGGCGGCGAGACCGTCGGCGACGTCGGCCGCGATGGCCACGGCCGCTTCGGGGGCGAGGCGGCGCTCGCGGTCCAGGCGGGTGCGCACGTCCGTGCCCCGGATCAGGTCCATGACCAGGGCGAGGTCGTTGCCGTCGACCACCAGGTCGCGCACGCCCACCACGTTGGGGTGGTCGAGGCCGAGCAGGGCGGTGCGCTCCTGCACGAAGCGGCCGACCAGCTCCTGATCGGCGGCCAGGTCCTCGCGCAGCAGCTTGATGGCGACGGGGCCCTCGGGCCCTTCGCCGAGCCACACCGTGCCGGCGCTGCCGCGGCCCAGGATCTGGTGGGCGGTGTACCGGCTGCCGATATTCCGTGCCAAGACTGCTCCCTCAGCGGCTGGCTGTGCACGCTGAGGCTACGCGGCCGGGACGCCAACCTTCACTTCTGGCGCCGAAATCACCCTCTGGAAGTCGACAAATCCACGAAGTCGCGTCCCGGACCGACGGAGCAGAGCCCTTTACTCACTGCTTTCCGGAGTCGCCGATGCTCTTTATCCAGCCGGATACCGTCGAAATCGCGTCACCGATGGCCTGCCAGTAGCTCTTGCCCTGGGCGACCCAGTCCTGGAGCGGGGTGAGCTCCCAGATCAGCCAGCCCGCGACGAAGAGCAGCAGGAACGTGAACAGACAGCCCTTGAGGCAGCCGAGCCCCGGGATCCGCATCCGGTTCGGGCTGCGCCGACGCGGCTCGCGGGGCTCCCGCGGCTCACGGGCGGGAGCCTGCGGCTGCTGTGGCGGCGGGGGCTGCGGAGGCGCGTACTGCTGGCGCTGCGGCGCGTACTGCTGCTGCGGTTGCTGCTGCTGGTAGGGCTGCGGGGGCGGGGCGTACTGCTGGCGCTGCGGCGGGCGGCCCTGCGGCGGGCCCTGCGGGGCATAGCCCTGCGGAGGCTGCTGGCCGTAGCCCTGCGGGGGCTGCTGCTGGCGGTGCGGGCGGCGGCGCAGCGGATCCTGCTCGGGGGGCAGGTAGCCGACCTGGGTCTGCTCGTTGCGGTCGCGCGCCGCCTGGAGCTGGGACTGCCAGGGGTGCGGCTCCTGCGGCTGCGGCTGGCCCTGCGGGACCGGCGGCAGGACGGCCGTCGGGTCGGCGTTCGGGGCCTGGCCGGTCTGCGGCAGGACCGAGGTGCGCGCCGCCGGGTCGTACGAGGCCGCGTTGCTCGGAAGGACCTGGGTGGGGTCGGCCGCGCCCGGGGCCTCCGGGACGGGGGCCGGTGCCGGGTCGGGCGCGAGCAGCGCGCCCACGCCGTCGGCCGCCTCGACCTGGGCCGGGGTGGAGTGGACGCCGATGCCGGCCGCGACGACGCGCAGCCCGCGCGCCAGGTTCTCGGCGCTGGGCCGGCGTTCCGGGTCCTTGCTGAGGCAGCGCTCTATGACCGTCCACAGCGGCGCCGGCACGGTGGTGGGCCTGCGCGGCTCCTCGCTGAGGTGGCGGTGCAGGACTTCGAGCGCGGTGCCGCCCGCGAACGGCGGACGGCCTGTGACCAGCTCGTACAGCAGGATTCCGGCGCCGTAGATGTCGACGGCGGAAGTCTGCGGGCGGCCCTCGGCGGACTCCGGCGCGACATAGGCGGGCGTGCCCACGAACTCGTGCGTACGGGTCAGGCCCGGGGAGTCGGCGAGGCGCGCGATGCCGAAGTCGGTGAGCATCGGGTGCATCGCGCCGTCGCGCTCGTCCAGGAGGACGTTGGCGGGCTTCAGGTCGCGGTGGACGACGCCGTCGGCGTGGCTGGCGGCGAGCGCGTCCGCGATCTGCGCGGTGAGCAGGGACGCGGCGACCGGGGTGAGCGGGCCGTTCTCGCGGATGTAGCGGTGCAGGTCCGGACCGTCGATCAGGTCCATGACCAGGGCGAGCAGATCGCCCTCGACGACCAGGTCCCGGGTGCGCACGATGTTGTCGTGGCGCAGCCGCAGGAGCACGGAGCGTTCGCGCAGGAAGCGCATCACCACGTCCGCGTCGTTGGCGAGCTCCTCCTTGAGGACCTTGATCGCCACGGTCTCGCCCGGCTGGCCCGCGACGGATGCCTCGGAGCCCGCGGTCTCGCGCTGGCGGGCTCGCCAGACGGTGCCCGTGGCGCCGCGTCCGAGCGGCTCCTCGAGCAGGTACTTGCTGCCTACCGGCCGCACGTCATGCGCTCCCTGCTGCTCGCGTCCATTGCTGTGTGGGTTTCCGGCCCACTCTAGTGCCGCTCCCGACGGCGCCGACGGGTCGTGGGGTCGGTGCCACCAGGTTGTTCACCGTCTTCTCATGGTTCCCAGGGAAGACGCGGTCTTCGCACGGAAGGTTGCCGAACGGCCGTGCCCGGCGTCCCTTCGAAATGCCCCACTCGGTCGCAACCAGCCACTTTTACGTCCACATTTGCGTCCCGAGCCGACCAATCAAGATCAATTAAAGGTGGCCGACGGGCGTGTTGTCAGTGGCAGGTGCGAGGATGCCCTCAGCACGAATTGTGTGCCGGGTGGGGGGAATCACAGGGCTGCTCTCCCCTTTCTCGGCACCCCCGCGCAGAAGGGACCGCCGAGGCGATGCAGATCCGGCTGACCGTCCTCGCGCCGCGCAGCGGCCACACCGCGGCGCGCGCCTGCGACGTGCTCGTCACCGCCCCGGCGGGGACGGCACTCGCGGCCGTCGCGTCCGGCCTGGCCTCGGCCGCCTCCGGCGCGGAGGTCTCGGGCGCTTCCGTGGTGCTGTACGCGGGCCGCGAGCGGCTCGACGCACAGCGCCGCATCCTCGGCGAGCCACCCCTGGTGGACGGGGCGGTGCTCTCGCTCGCCTCCCCCGCCGAGGACGGCCCGGCCCACGACGGCCCGGCCCCGGCCCGGCTCCACGTGGTGGCGGGGCCCGACGCGGGCGGCGTCCACCTGCTGCACGGCGGCCGCATCGGCATCGGCCGCTCCACGGAGTCGGACGTCCCGCTGGACGATCCGGACGTGTCGCGCCAGCACTGCGAGGTGACGGTCGGCGAGGACGGCCGGGTGAGCGTCGCCGATCTGAACTCCACGAACGGCACCCGCCTCGACGGCCGGGAGATCGGCGCCCAGCCGGTCCGGCTCGCCCCCGGCGCGCTGCTGCGGATCGGCGAATCGGCCCTGCGGCTCTCCCCCGGCGCCTCCGAGGCGGAGCCCTCGCTCGCCACCACGCCGGACGGCGAGGGCCACCTTCGAGTGACCCCCTGCACGCCAGGAGCCGAACAGGCCGGTTCCGTAACGGAGTTGACCCCTCCGCCAGGTGGGACGAACCAATTCTTCGGCGCGGCCCCGGACCGTGTCGCTACGCCGGGCGGGCCCGAGGAGGCGTACGGCGGCGGGTTCGACGCGCTCGGGGCGCCGTCCGGGTACGGGCACGACGGGCGGGACGACCACCGCGAACCAGGGCCGCCGAGCAGGCGGCAGGGCACGCCGACGCGCGGCACCCGGCTCCCCGAAGGCCTGCCCGGTCCTGACGAGGTCGAGCACGCCCGCGCGGATGCCGACGGCGGCCGGCGGCGCGGCGGGATAGGGGCGTGGGCCCGGCGGCTGACCGGCGGGCGCGGCGAGGTGGCGCCCGAGCAGGCGCCGGCCGAGCCGCAGCGTCCCTTGGCCGAGCCCGCGCCGGAGAGCTGGCCCGACCCGGCCGCGCTGCTCCTGACCGCGCTCGGGCCCGGCCCCCGGCTGTGGGAGCGCGAGCCCGGTCATCCGGAGGCGCTCGCGATCCGGGTCGGCACCGCGGACCGGGGCGAGCTGGCGGCCGTGCCGGTCACGGTGGGGCTGCGCGAGGCGGGCTCGCTCGGGCTCGCCGGGCCGCGCGATCGGCTCGCCGGGCTCGCCCGCTCGGCGATCGCCCAGCTGGCCGCGCTGCACGCGCCGACCACCCTGGAGATCGTCCTCATCAGTACGGACAGGGCGCGCCCCCTCCAGGCGCGTACCGCCGAGTGGGACTGGCTGGGCTGGCTCCCCCAGGTCCGCCCGGCGCACGGCCAGGACTGCCGGCTGCTCCTCGCCTACGACCGCGATCAGGCGACGGCGCGCACCGCCGAGCTGGTCAGACGGCTCGACGCGGGCCCGCTCGGCCCGGGCTGGGCCTCGGCCGACCGCGCTGCGGTGGCCGAGGCGGCCGCCCGCTACGAGGGCCCGCTCACGGTGGTCGTCGTGGACGGCGACCCGGGTTCGGCCCCGCTGCGCGAGACCACCGCACGCCTCGCCGCGGCGGGCGCGGCGGCCGGCATCCATCTGCTGTGCCTCGCCGAGACCCCGCCCGCATCCGCCGCCTCCCCGGTCGCGGCGACGTACGAGACGGCGTGCGCGGCCTCGCTCGCGTTCCGCGAGTGCGGGGCGGTCGCGCTGCTCAGCGGTGATGTGGCCACCGCCCTGAGGCTGCTGCGCATCGCGGGCGGGCGGCCCGCCGGGCACGGCACGGTGGCCATCGTGGACGCGGTGTCGCGCGCCTGGGCCGAGCGGTTCGCCCGCGCGCTGGCCCCGTTGCGCACCGGCGACGGGACGGCGGCCTCGGCCGGGCGGCTGGCCTCCTCACTGCCTCAAACCTCGCGTCTGCTCGACGAGTTGGGGCTCGCCCGGGCCACCCCGGCGTCCCTCATGGCCCGTTGGGAGTCGGCACCGGACGGAGCGGTCGTGCTCGGCACCGGGCCGCGCGGCCCGGTCGGCGTGGACCTCGCGTCCGACGGACCCCACCTCCTGGTCGAAGGGCCGCCCGGCAGTGGCCGCACCGAGCTGCTGCGGGCCGTCGCGGCCTCGCTCGCGGCGGGCGCCCGGCCCGACCGGCTCGGCCTGATCCTGGTCGACGGCGCGGGCGGCGAACGCGGCGAGGGCCTCCGTCCCTGTACCGAACTCCCGCATGTGTCAACCCACTTGATCGCCTCCGACCCCGTACGGATGCGGGAGTTCGCGCAGGCGCTCGGGGCCGAGCTGAAGCGCCGGGCCGAGGTGCTCGGCGGGCTCGGCTTCGCGGAGTGGCAGACCCAGCGCGAGGTCGCCGGGCGCATCGTCGGGCAGCGGCAGGCGCCCGCCGTGGAGAGCCGGGGCGACCTCGATCCGCCGGGCAGCAGCACCCTGCGGTTGCGCCCGGTGGCCCGCAGCCGCACCGAGGAGGGGTCCTCGCTGCCCCGCCTGGTCGTCCTGGTCGACGATCTGGACGCGCTGGTGGCGCCCGCCCTCGGCAGTCCCGGCCGGCCGGCCGCGGGTTCGGTCGTACGGGCCCTGGAGGCGGTGGCCCGCGAGGGCGAGCGGCTCGGGGTGCACCTCGTGGCCGCCTCGGCCCGGCCCGACCGCACGGCCGACACGGAGCTCGCGCGCGGCGCCCGGCACCGCGTCGTCCTCGACCCGCCGCCCGCATCGCCCTCGCCGGAGGAGCCGTCCCCGGGAAGGGGCCGGCTGCACCAGGCGGAGGGGGTGTCCGTGCCGTTCCAGGGCGGCCGGGTCACCGGGCGCATACCGCGCACCGCGACGCAGCGGCCCACCGTCGTGGTCCTGGAGTGGGAGCGGATGGGCGACCCGCCGGCCCGCCGGCCCGTCCGCGAGCTCGGCAACGGGCCCACCGACCTGGCCCTGTTGGCCAGCGCCCTCGACCGCGCGGCGTCCTTGGTCAACGCGCCCTCGGTGCCGCCGCTGCCGTGACGGCGGGGCCGCCGCGTGCGGCCCCAGTGGATCAACCCGGCTGCAAAGGGAGGCAGTTGGGACATCCCGCGACACCCAACGTCACAAGCCCATCACGATCATCAATTTGACAGCGAAGGCGGTATTGCGGCGCCCCCGCACCCGGCGTAGGACTGTCGCACGGGACGAGAGCGGCGGCGCCTGCGTCACCGGGCGCGGCGGTTCGTACGCGCACGGGAGAGACGGGGCACGCATGCGCAGCACTCGTACAGGCCGCACCACCACACGCACCACGACGACAGGTCGCACCCTGATTTCCGCCCTCGCCATCGGCAGCCTCGCGCTCGGCGCGGCCGCGTGCAGCAGCGACGACGGGAAGAAGAGCGGGCCGTCCGCCAGCGCCTCGACCTCCGCGTCCAAGGGCGGCGGTGTCCAACTCCCCAAGCTCGACGGGGAGAAGATCGAGGTCGCGGCCGTGTGGACGGGGCCCGAGCAGGCCAACTTCGTGAAGGTGCTCAAGGAGTTCGAGGCGCGGACCGGGGCTACCGTCACCTTCGTGCCCGCCCAGGACCCCATCGTCAACTTCCTCGGCACGAAGATCGCCGGTGGCAGCCCGCCCGATGTCGCGATGCTCCCCCAGGTCGGCGCGATCCAGCAGGCCGTGGCGAAGAAGTGGGCCAAGCCCGCCGGGCCCGAGGCCAAGACGCAGCTCGCCGCGAACTACTCGAAGGTGTGGCAGGACCTGGGTTCGGTCGACGGCACCCAGTACGGGGTCTACTTCAAGGCCGCCAACAAGTCCCTGGTCTGGTACAACACCAAGGTCTTCCAGAACGCGGGCGTCAGCGTGCCCGCGAAGTGGAAGGACTTCCTCAGCACCGCCGACACCATCTCCGCCTCCGGCGTGACCCCGGTGTCCGTCGGCGGCGCGGACGGCTGGACGCTGACCGACTGGTTCGAGAACGTGTATCTGTCCCAGGCCGGGCCCGAGAAGTACGACCAGCTGGCCAAGCACGCGATCAAGTGGACCGACCCGTCCGTAAAGGACGCGCTCACCACCCTCGCCGAGCTCTTCGGCAAGCCGAACCTCATCGCGGGCGGCACCAACGGCGCGCTCCAGACCGAGTTCCCGGCCTCCGTCACCCAGACCTTCACCGGCGGCGACCAGCCCAAGGCGGGCATGGTCTTCGAGGGCGACTTCGCCGCCGTCAACATCGCGCAGACCTCCGCCAAGATCGGCACCGACGCCAAGGCGTTCCCGTTCCCGGCCGTGGGCGACAAGGCCCCGGTCGTGACGGGCGGCGACGCGGCCGTGGCCCTGAAGGACACCAAGGGCGCCCAGGCACTGCTCACGTGGCTCGCGTCCACCGACGCGGCGGAGATCTGGGCGAAGGCCGGCGGCTTCGTCTCGCCCAACAAGTCCCTGAACTTCGGCGCGTACCCCAACGACGTGCAGCGCGACATCGCCAAGTCGCTGATCGCGGCCGGTGACAACGTGCGCTTCGACATGTCGGACCAGGCGCCGCAGTCCTTCGGCGGCACTCCTGGCAAGGGCGAGTGGAAGGACCTCCAGGACTTCCTGAAGAACCCGTCCGACATCGCGGGCACCCAGTCCAAGCTGGAGGCCGACGCGGCCGCGGCGTTCAAGAGCTGATCCGGCGATGACGACCGCCACGGCGGGAGGCGCCCCGCCTCCCGCCACACCGCCCGCGCCCAGGACCGTCAAGAGCGTCACCGGTACCCGCAAGTGGATCGCGGCAGCCTTCCTGCTGCCCGCGCTCGTGCTGCTCGGTGCGCTCGTGGTCTATCCGATCGGATTCTCGATCTATCGATCGTTCTTCGATCAGTCCGGCCATTCGTTCGCCGGAATCGACAACTACAAGACGCTGTTCACCGACCACACCATCCGCACCGCGGTGAAGAACAACGCGATCTGGGTCGTCTGCGCCCCGACGATCGCCACCGCCCTCGGCTTGATCTTCGCCGTACTGACCGAACGGGTGCGCTGGGGAACGGCGTTCAAGCTGATCGTGTTCATGCCGATGGCGATCTCCATGCTCGCCGCGGGCATCATCTTCCGGCTGGTGTACGAACAGGACCCGGCGCGCGGGGTCGCCAACGCCGTGGTGGTGGGCGTGCACGACACGTTCGCCGAGTCGGCCGGCTACCCGAAGGCGCATCCGCTGCCCAGCGCCTCGCTGAAGGACGGGGGCGGCGGCACCTTCATCACCCGGGACGCCGTGCACGTCGGGCAGCCCGCCCTGTTGCCCCTCGTGGGAGTCGCCGCCGACAAGATGCCGACGTCGGCCGGGACCGCCAAGCCCGCCAGGACCGACCCGGGCAAGGTCACCGGCACGGTCTGGCTCGACTTCACCAAGGGCGGCGGCGGCCGGCCGAACGTCATCGACGCCAAGGAGCTCGGCCTCAAGGGCATGAAGGTCGAGGCCGTCAAGGACAACAAGGTCGTCGCCTCGGCCACCGCCGCCACGGACGGGACGTTCACCCTGCCGGCCTCGGCCGACGGGGCCCAACTCCGTCTCCCCGAAAGCAACTTCCACGAGCCGTACAACGGTGTCGAATGGCTCGGCCCCACGCTGGTCACCCCGGCCATCATCGGCTCGTACATCTGGATGTGGGCCGGGTTCGCGATGGTGCTCATCGCGGCAGGGCTCGCCGGGCTGCCGCGCGAACTCCTCGAAGCCGCCCGCGTGGACGGCGCGAACGAGTGGCAGGTGTTCCGCCGGGTGACCGTGCCGCTGCTCGCGCCGGTGCTCGCGGTCGTCCTGGTCACGCTGATGATCAACGTCCTGAAGATCTTCGACCTGGTCTTCATCATCGCGCCCGGCTCCAGCCAGGCCGACGCGAACGTCCTGGCCCTCCAGCTCTACCGCTCCTCCTTCGGCACCGAGGCGGACCTGGGCATAGGCAGCGCGATCGCCGTCCTGCTGCTGCTCCTCGTGATCCCGGTGATGCTCTTCAACATCCGGCGCATGCGCAGGGAGGCCAAGCGATGAGGGCCCGTGGAGGCGGTCGTCGCCCGGGACGGCACAGCACTGTCCGGTGTAGGCGCGAGGAGGCCAGGCGATGACCGCTGTCGAAGGGATCGTCAAGGCCCGGCAGTCGTTGCCCGCGCGCATCGCGTCGCGTACGGGCGGGGGCGTGCTGCGCGTGTTCCTCATCCTGGTCGGCCTGTTCTGGCTGATGCCGACCGTCGGGCTGCTGCTCTCCTCGGTGCGCAGCCCCTCCGACATCGCCTCGACGGGCTGGTGGAGGACGTTCACCGACCCGTCCCAGCTCACCTTCCACAACTACGCGAACCTGCTGGACAACAGCACGATCACCAACTCCCTGCTCTCCACGGTCACGATCACCGTCCCGGCCACGGTTTTGGTCGTCGTCATCGGCTCGCTCGCCGGCTACGCCTTCGCCTGGATGGACTTTCCGGGCCGCGACTGGTGGTTCATGGTCGTGGTGAGCCTGCTGGTCGTGCCGGTGCAGGTCGCCCTCGTGCCGGTCGCCAAGCTCTTCGGGCAGGTCGGCATCTTCGAGACGACGATCGGCGTGATCATCTTCCACGTCGCGTTCGGCCTACCCTTCGCGATCTTCCTCCTCCGCAACTTCTTCGCGGAGATCCCGAGGGAGCTGCTCGAAGCGGCCCGGCTCGACGGGGCGGGCGAGATCCGGCTCTTCACCCGTGTCGTGATGCCGCTCGGCGGCCCGGCGATCGCCTCGCTCGGCATCTTCCAGTTCCTGTGGGTCTGGAACGACATGCTGGTCGCGCTGATCTTCGCCGACTCCAAGCACCCGCCGATCACGGTGGCCCTGCAGCAGCAGGTCCGCCAGTTCGGCAACAACATCGACGTGCTGGCCCCGGGCGCCTTCGTCTCGATGGTCATCCCGCTCGCCGTCTTCTTCGCCTTCCAGCGGCAGTTCGTGTCGGGGGTGATGGCCGGCGCGGTGAAGTGACCGTACGCACAACGGACTTGATCACGTGATCACCCGATCGAACGATCACGGCCGCGCGCCCGCATGACACCACGTCAAGCGCATGATCGCGCGACTACGCCGGACGGCACCGTCGGCGTAACCGGATCACTCCTTCGGACGTTCACGGGCCATCCGCCCGTGCCTCTCACGCCCCCAGGATGTCCGTTGCCCCGGTTCAGCGTCATCGTGCCCGCGTACAAGCTCCAGGCCTGGCTTCACGCCTGTCTGGAATCGGTACTGAGTCAGACGTACGAGAGTGACGAGAGCCCGGCGTTCGACCTGGAAGTGATCGCGGTCGACGCCGGCTCCCCCGACTCCTGCGGCGAGATCATCGACGAGTTCGCCGCCCGCGATCCCCGGGTCGTCGCCGTCCACCTGCCCCCGGACCCCGCCGACCCGGGCCAGGGCCCGGGCCCCGCCCGCAACGCCGGGCTCACCCGTGCCACCGGCGAGTACGTGCTGTTCCTCGACGGCGACGACACTCTCGCCCCGCACGCCCTGCGCGACATCGCCGACCGGCTCAAGGCCTCCGGCGATCCCGACGTCCTGGTCTTCGGCCACGCCCACACGCACTGGTCGGGCGAGACGGAGGGCCTCCCGCTGCCCCCGCACCTCACCGAGTCCGGCCCCGTCTCCTTCCAACTGGCCGATCGCCCGGCCCTGTTGATGCAGCCGTCTCCGTCCTGGAACAAGGTGTACAGGCGGGAGTTCATCGAGCGCGAGGGGCTCGCCTTCCCGCCCGGCCGGCACACGGACACCTACTGGTCGTACGCGGCGCTCCTCACGGCGGGTTCGCTCAGCACTCTGCAGCGGGTCTGTGTGCACCACCGCAGACGGCGCGGCCCGGGCGCCGCGCCCGGGCGTCACTTCGACCTCTTCCCCCAGTACGACCGCGTCTTCGACTTCGTCGGCTCCCGCCCCGCGCTGAGCGGTTGGCGCCCGGTACTCGCGCGCCGCATGGCCGACCACCTCGCCGCCGCCTGCGCCACCGTCCTCACCGCGCCAGGCCTGGCCGCGCGCACCCGCGCCGAGTTCTTCCGCCTGGCCCGCGCCCACTACGGCCGCCACCGCGTGCCGGGCGCGGCCGGGCTGCGCGACGCCGGGGTCCGCTTCGGCACGTACCGCGCCCACCGCGTGCTGCGGGGAATCCGCGTGCTGCCCGCCCGCACCCTGGCGTTCGCCGCCGCCGTGGCGCGCCCGGCGCTTTCGGCCGCGCTCTGGCTGCACTACCGCGTCCAGCTGCGCCTGCCGGTCCGCGACAACCTCGCCGTGTTCGCCGCGTACTGGAACCGCGGTTACGCGTGCGGCCCGGCCGCCGTCGAGGCGAAGCTCCGCGAACTCGCCCCCTGGATGCGGACCGCCTGGATCACCACGCCCGAGCAGGACGCGACCGTGCCGCGGGCCACCCGTCTGGTGCGGCCGGAGAGCTTCGAATACTGGTCGGCGCTGGCCCGCGCCAAGTACCTGGTGAACAACGTCGAGTTCGACCACCGGCTGGTCAAGCGCCCCGGCCAGATCCTCATCCAGACCCACCGCGGGACGCCGCTCAAGAGGGTGGGCCTGGATCTGACGGACCGTCCGGCGGCTTCGCGCGGCACCGACTTCGCCCGCCTGCTCGCCGACGCCGACAAGTGGGACTTCGTCCTGTCGGCCAACCGGCACGCCACCCTCACCGGCGAGCGCGCCTTCCCGGCCGCGTACACCACGCTCGAATACGGCAGCCCCCGCAACGACGTGCTGCGGCGCACCACCCCCGCCGAATCGGCCCGGCTGCGCCAACGGCTGGGCATCCCGGGACAGTCCACGGTTGTCCTGTACGCGCCGACGTACCGCGACTACAGCCGCAGCCAGCGCCTTCCGCTGGACCTGGAGCGGCTCGGCCGCGCGCTCGGCCCGGAGTTCTTCCTGCTGACCCGCGCGCACTTCGCCTACCGGGCGCCGCTGAGCCGGACCCCGCTGCCCCGCGTCCTGGACGTGACGGGACACCCGTCGGTCGAGGAGCTCTTCCTGGTCTCGGACGCGCTGATCACGGACTACTCGTCCCTGATGTTCGACTACGCCAACCTGGACCGGCCGATCGTGATCCTCGACGACGACCGCGAGGCGTTCGATGCGGCCCGGGGCACCTACTTCGACCTGCGGAGCTGCCCGCCGGGCGCGGTCGCGCGCACCGAGGACGAGCTGATCGACATCTTCACCACCGGCCACTGGCGCGGCTCCCGCTCGGCCCAGCTGCGCGCCGCGTTCCGCACGCGTTTCTGCCCGTACGACGACGGTCACGCGGCGGAAAGGGTGGTGCGCCGCGTGTTCCTGGGCGACACGGGGTTGTACCCGGCGGCCCGGAAGGTACCCGAACAGCGCGCACGGGGAAGGGAGTTCACCCCCGCGACGATGGATTCCCGGGCCGGGTGTTGAGAGCCTGCCGCTGAGGTGGGGGTACCGCTGCGCCCCTTTCAGGGGCGCGGGGCTGTGGCACGTGCGGCTCCGCCGCGATGGGGGTCCCCCCTGTTCGAGCGAAGCCGAGAACTTGGGGGAGCGACCAGCCCCCACAGGCCCGCAGCCGACGAAACGGGGCGCGGAAGCCCTCTGAAAGCTAGGCGACAGCCTTGAGCGCGGCAACCGCCGACGTGGCCAGATCGTCGAGATACCCCTTCGGCAGCGCCCCCTTGACGACGACCAGCCGCCAGTACAGGGGGCCCACGATCAGATCGAGCGCCCGGTCGGGGTCCGCCCCCGGCGACAGCTCACCCCGCTCGACGGCCTCGCGGACGACCACCGCGGCAACCCCCTGCTGCCCGTCGAGCAGCGCGGCTTTGATCGCGTCCGCGATCTCCGGGTGGCGTACGGACTCGACCAGCAGGTCGGGGATGACCTGCGAGGCGATCGGGTGGCGCAGGGCGAGCGAGGCGACCGCGAGCAGCGCGCGGATGTCCCCGTAGAGGGAGCCCGTGTGCGGCACCGGGAGGCCCTGTTCCGCGAAGGCCGACACCAGGTCGAGGACCAGGCTCAGCTTCGACTTCCACCTGCGGTAGACGGCGGTCTTGCCGACCCCCGCGCGGCGCGCGATGCCCTCGATGGACATCCGGGCGAAGCCGACCGCGGCGAGCTCCTCGAAGACGGCCGCCCGGATGGCGTCCGTCACGTCCTCGCGCAGCACGGCGGCGCCGGCGGGGGCACGGCGCGGCTGCGGGCGGTTCGCGGGGATCTCCGGGTCCGTCTTGGTCATGCCTTGAGCATAGCGTTGCGACGAGACGGTTGCGTTGCGACGTGGAGCGTCCTACTCTCGCCGTAGCGACGATACGGGTCCGTTCCGTCGCAAGTGATCCTCGCCCCGGGAAGACTCCCGGGATCCCCCGGCGAAAGCGACCGTAGTGAGCCAGACCGCAGCTGCGCGCCAGACCGCAGCACCATCGGCCTCCATCCCGGTGCAGTCCGCCCGGTCCACCGACGACCAGGGCCTCAGCCCGGCGGAGCTGGCCGAGAAGTACGGCCTGAAGGTGAGCGGCGCCCGCCCCTCGCTGCCCGAATACGTGCGGCAGCTGTGGGCCCGGCGCCACTTCATCACCGCGTTCGCCACCGCCAAGCTGACCGCGCAGTACAGCGAGGCGAAGCTGGGCCAGATCTGGCAGCTGATGACGCCGCTCCTGAACGCGGCGGTGTACTACTTCATCTTCGGCGTCCTGATGGGCAACAAGGGCAGCACACCGGACTACATCCCGTGGCTGGTCACGGGCGTGTTCATCTGGACCTTCACGGCCAACTCGATCATGGCGGGCACCCGCGCGATCACCGGCAACATCGGCCTGGTCCGCGCGCTGCACTTCCCGCGCGCCTCGCTGCCCGTATCGCTCGCCCTCCAGCAGCTCCAGCAGCTCCTGTTCTCGCTGGCCGCGCTCGCGATCATCATCATGTGCTTCGGCCAGCTGCCCGGCGTCTCGTGGCTGCTGCTGGTCCCGGCGCTGGTCCTGCAGTCGATGTTCAACACGGGCCTGTCTCTCGTGATGGCCCGGATCACGGCGAAGACCCCGGACATCGCCCAGGTGATGCCGTTCATCCTGCGTACCTGGATGTACATGTCCGGCGTGATGTGGAACCTGGGCCCGCAGCTCAAGAAGATGGACCCCCTGGTGGGCCAGTTGCTCGGGCTCAACCCGGCGGCGGTCTACATCGACCTGGTGCGGTTCTCGATGATCCGCAGCTTCCACGCGAACAAGCTGCCCCCGCATGTGTGGGCGGTGGCCGGCGGCTGGGCGGTCGTCGCACTGGCCGCGGGCTTCATCTACTTCTGGAAGGCAGAGGAGCAGTACGGACGTGGCTGAGACCCTCACCCGGGACGCGGGGACCGAGCGGTCGGCGCTCGGCGAGCCGACCGTGATCGTCGACGACGTGCACATCGTCTACAAGGTCAACGGGACTGGATCCAAGGGCAGGGGCGGGGCCACCGCCGCGCTCAACCGGATTGTCTCGCGCAAGGAGACCCCGGGCATGCGCGAGGTGCACGCCGTCAAGGGCGTCACCTTCGTGGCCCGGCGCGGCGAGGCGATCGGCCTCATCGGCTCCAACGGCTCGGGCAAGTCGACGCTGCTCAAGGCGGTCGCGGGGCTGCTTCCGACGGCCCGGGGCAAGATCTACACCCAGGGCCAGCCCTCGCTGCTCGGCGTGAACGCGGCCCTGATGAACGATCTGACCGGCGAGCGCAACGTCACCCTCGGCGGGCTCGCCATGGGCATGTCCCGCGAGGAGGTGCGCGAGCGCTACGACGACATCGTCGACTTCTCCGGGATCAACGAGAAGGACGACTTCATCTCGCTCCCCATGCGCACGTACTCCTCCGGCATGAGCGCGCGGCTCCGCTTCTCCATCGCGGCCGCCAAGAACCACGACGTGCTGCTCATCGACGAGGCCCTTGCCACCGGTGACGCCCGGTTCCAGCGCCGCAGCCAGGAGCGCATCAACGAGCTGCGCCAGGAGGCCGGCACCGTCTTCCTGGTCAGCCACAGCAACGCCTCGATCAAGGAGACCTGCGAGCGGACGCTCTGGCTGGAGTCGGGCACGCTGCGGATGGACGGACCGACGGCCGAGGTGATCGCCGCGTACGAGCGGTTCACGAAGAAGAAGTAACCCGCCCGCTGGTACGCGACCGGCCCCGGGGGTGTGCGGGGCGGCCGCCGGGCCGCCCCGCATCCCCCTGTCGGAGCGCCTCTCAGAGCCCTGCCGGGGTACCTCCCGAGGCTGCGACAAAATGCACATAAGCGGAAATCACGCATAAAATTCCCGCGATGACGCCCTCTCAGATGCCCCCGCCGCCCGCCCGGCTCCGCATCCCAGCCCCGGCGCCCGCGCCCGACCCGGGTGCCTTCGGCCGCCGTACCCGGTCGGCCGCACTCGTCGCCGGCTGGCTCGCCACCCGCGCCGTGATGCTCCATCTCCTGGTCACCGACCGGCTCGGCGTCGGCGGCGTGACCGGCGAGGTGTACGGCCTCTACCGGCGCTGGTACGAGCAGCTCGGCACGGGCACCTTCCCCTTCGGGGACCCCACCTGGCAGTACCCGCCGGGCGCGGCGGCGGTGCTGCTCGCCCCCGCGCTCCTCCCCTTCCTCACCTTCTTCCAGGCCTTCACCGCCGTCACCGTCGGCTGCGACGCGCTGATCGCCCGCGCGCTGGTCAGGGCCGGCGCCCGCCCCGGCGGCAGTGCGGCGGGCGCCTGGCTCTGGGTGTGCGGCCTCCCGCTGCTCCTGCACATCCCGTACGCCCGCTACGACGTGCAGGTCACCGCGCTCGCGGTGGGTGCGCTGCTCACGCTGCGCCGTCGGCCCGGCCTCGGCGGCGCGCTCGCGGGGCTCGGCGCCCTGGTCAAGGTGTGGCCGCTGCTCACGCTGGTCGGCGCCCCGCCCGTACGCGGTGCCCGCCGCGCGCTGCTCGGTGCGCTCGGCTCGGCGGCCGCCCTCCTCGCCGTGCTCGCCCTCGTCTTCGACCACACCCTGGACTTCGCCCGGCAGCAGAGCGGCCGGGGCATCCAGATCGAATCCCTCGGCGGCACCGCGCTCCAGCTCGCCCACCTGATCGCCGACCACCCCTGCCAGGTCGTCTACCGGTACGGAGCCATGGAGTTCACCGGCCCGTACGTCTCCGCGCTCGCCGCTCTCAGCCTCGCCCTGACCGGACTCGCGCTCACCTGGCTGGTGTTCTGGCGCGTGCGCGCCCGGCGCTGGACGGTGGCGGTGCCGCTCGACGCGGCGCTGTGCGCGGTGCTCCTGTTCACCGTGACCAGCCGGGTGATCAGCCCCCAGTACCTGATCTGGCTGCTCGGCCTGGCCGCCGTCTGCCTCACCTCGCGCCAGACCACCCAGCGCCCGGTCGCCCAACTCCTGTTCCCCGCGACCGCGTTGAGCGCACTCGCCTTTCCCTGCCTGTACGGCGAGGTCATGGCCACGACCCCGCTCGGCACCGGGATCATGGCCGCGCGCAACGCGCTGCTGCTCGCGGCGGCGCTGGTCTCGTGCCGCAGGCTGTGGACGGCCACCGTCACCTCCTCGACAACTCCGACCACCCCTGTCAGCGGGGCGCGCTAGTCTCTGACCCAACTGGCCGGATCCGACCGGCAGTTCACCGGGTGACCAGGGGGGCCGAGGTGCCGGACACGCGTTTCCCGCCACCGCGCGCGGACGATCCGAGCGAGATCCCGGGCCACGACGTCGGCAGGGCCAGGCGCAAGCCCCCCAGCGCGCCTCGCCCTCAACTCCGTTTACTTTCAAAGGGGTTGGAGGGGCCGGCGCCACAGGGCCGGGGGAATCACCCCTGATGTCACCCGACCCAGCCGCAACCCAGCACCCAGGAGGAACCCATCCTCGGCGACACACTCGGCCCGCTCGGGCCGGAGGACCCGCGCGAGACCGCCGGCTACCAGCTGCTCGCCCGCATCGGCGAGGGCGGCATGGGGACGGTCTACCTCTCGCACACCCGCGGCGGCCAGCCGGTCGCACTCAAGGTGATCCGCCGCGAGTACGGCCAGGACAGCGAATTCCGGCGCCGCTTCGAGCAGGAGGTGCAGGCGGCCCGCCGCGTGCAGGGCTACCACATCGTGCCGGTCGTGGACCACGACACCAGCGGCGACCGCCCCTGGCTCGCCACCCAGTACGTGCCGGGCCTCGCGCTGCACGACGCCCTGAACCGGTTCGGCCCGCTGCCGCTGCCCGCCGTCTTCCAGCTCATCGGCTGCGCCGCCCAGGCGCTGACCGCGATCCACGCGGCCGGGGTCATCCACCGCGACCTGAAGCCCAGCAACATCCTGCTCGGCTCCGGCGGCCCGTACGTCATCGACTTCGGCATCGCCCGGGCCGCCGACGCCACCCAGCTCACGGCGAGCGGCGGCATGATCGGCACCCCGCAGTACATGTCGCCCGAGCACGCGCTCGGCGAGCAACTCACGCCCGCCACCGACGTGTTCTCGCTCGGCCTCATAGCCGCCGTCGCCGCGACCGGCCGGCACCCCTACGGCAACGGCGGCGCCATCACGGTCGCCGCGCAGATCGCCAACTCCGCGCACCGCCCGCCGGACCTGAGCGGCTACCCCGACGAGCTGCGCCCGCTCCTGGAGTGCACGCTCGCGGCCGACCCGGCGCAGCGCATTACCCCCGCCGAGCTCACCCCGCTGTGCGAGCAGGCTGCGGGCCGCCCGCTGCGCGACTTCGCGGGCTGGCTGCCCGCCCCGGTCGCCGCCGAGATCGTACGCAGCGAACAGGCGGCGGCCTCACCCCCGCCGCCCGCCCCGGCCGCGCCTCCGCAGCAGCCGACGGTGCCCCCTGCGATGCCGCAGGGCCCGCCCGCCGGGCAGGCCCCCGGATACACGCCGACGTACGCACCGCCCGCGCAGCAGCCGGGGTTCAACGGAACGTACGGCCATCAGCCGCCGCCCGCCCACGGCACGGCCGCGCCGCAGGCTCCGGGCAAGCGGCGCGGGCGCACCGTGCTGATCGCGGTGGCGCTGGTGGTCGCCCTCGGGGCGGGCGCCGGCGCGGCGGTGTGGCTGACCCGCGACAAGGGCGACGACAGCGCGAAGAACAGCGCCGCCAAGGACGACAAGCCGTCCGACTCCCCTGCCCCGAAGGCCTCTTCGAGCGGCGAGGCCGATACGGCCACGCCGGCCGACGACTCCTCGGGCAGCCCCGAGGCGCCGCCCGCCGACGCCACGTACACCGTGGTCTTCCAGGACAAGCCGCTCACCGTGCGCACTCCGTCCTCGCTCGACCACACCTCGGTGGACTTCGATGCCCCGACGGTCGACCCGACCGGCAAACTCGACTCGTCGGACGAGGAGTTGGAGTTCCGTGACGACCGGGTGGACTTCACCCGGGCCATGGGCAAGGCCTCGGGGCCCACTCCCGAGCAGTGCCGGGCGGGCGCCCTGCAGAACCCGCTGCCGTCCACCGAGGACGGCAAGGCGATGGCCGGGGACGCCGTCATCAAGGCGGGCGACGCGATGTGCACCGTCACGTCCAAGGGCAATGTGGCCATGTGGAAGATCACCAAGGTGACCCCGGACAGCAGCACGAGCCACGTCCCGACCTACGAGGGCACCCTGACCCTGTGGAAGGCGGGCCAGTAGCCGGGTCGAGGCACTGACAGGCGAAAGGGCGCCCACCGTTCAACGGCAGGCGCCCTTTCAGCGGGGTGCGTGTCAGCTGTGCGTGCGCAGCAGCGTCCTCATGGTCCGCATCGCGACGGACAGGTTCGCGAGGTCGAACGCGTCGGAGGACTGGATCTCCTCCAGGGTGGTGCGGGCACGGCCCAGGATCGCCGCGTTCTTCTCCTCCCACGCCTTGAAGCGCTGATCCGGCGCCGTCGCGCCGTTGCCTGCCGACAGGACGTCCTGGGTCAGCCCGGCATGCGCCGCGAACAGGTCCTCGCGGATGGCCGCGCGCGCCATCGACTGCCAGCGGTCGGCCCGCGGCAGCTCGATGATCCGGTCCAGGAGCTGGGTGATCCGCAGCCGGTCCGCGAGGTCGTAGTAGACCTCGGCGACCTGGAGCGGCTCCTTGCCGGTACGGGCCGCGATGGCCACGATGTCGAGCGCCGGGAAGGCCGAGGAGAACCCGGCGACGCGTCGCGCGAGCTCCTCGGGCACGCCCACGCCGGTCAGCTCGTCCAGGATGCCCTGGTACCACTCCAGGTCGGCGCCCCGCAGCAGGTTCGCGAGCGCGTCCCAGACCTGGGCCACCCCGGTCGAGAAGTCCTCGATCGTCTCGGCGATCTGGAGCGGCTGCGGCCGGTTGTTGAGCAGCCAGCGGGTGCCGCGCTCGACCAGACGGCGCGAGTGCAGCCGGATGCGGGTCTGGACGTCGGCGGCGACCTTGTTGTCGAGCGCCTCGACGGCGTCCCACACCCCGTTCACGCCGAAGATCTCGCGGGCCGCGGCGTGCGCCCGCACGATCTCTTCGAGCGAGGCCCCTGTCTCCTCGCGGAGCCGGTGCAGGAAGGTCGAACCGCCGATGTTGACGGTGTCGTTGACCAGGACGGTCGTGATGATCTCGCGGCGCAGCGCGTGCCCGTCGACGGCCTCGGTGAACTTCTCGCGGAGCTGCTGCGGGAAGTAGGCGTGCAGCAGCTTGGCCAGGTGCGGGTCGTCCGGCAGGCCGGTGTGGATCAGCTCGTCGGCCACCGTGATCTTGGTGTACGCCAGCAGCACGGCGAGTTCGGGCTGGCTGAGGCCCTTGCCGCTGTTGAGCAGTTCACGGATCTGGCGGTCGTTGGGCAGGAACTCCAGGGCCCGGTCCAGGTGGCCGTCGCGACCCAGGCGGCGCATGAACCGCTGGTGGGCGTGGAGCAGCGAGGGCGACTGCGCGACCGCGTTGGCCAGCGCCACGTTCTGCGCGTAGTTGTTGCGCAGCACCAGGTGGCCGACCTCGTCGGTCATCGCCGCGAGGATCTTGTTGCGCTGCTTGACGGTCATGTCGCCGTCCGCCACCAGGGCGTTGAGCAGGATCTTGATGTTCACCTCGTGGTCGGAGGTGTCCACGCCCGCGCTGTTGTCGATGGCGTCGGTGTTGACCTTGCCGCCCTGGCCCTCGGGTCCGCCCTTGCGGTCGAACTCGATCCGGCCGAGCTGGGTCAGGCCCAGGTTGCCGCCCTCGCCGACGACCTTGACGCGCAGGTCCTCGCCGTTGACGCGGATCGCGTCGTTGGCCTTGTCGCCGACGTCCGCGTTGGACTCCGCCGACGACTTCACGTACGTACCGATGCCGCCGTTCCACAGCAGGTCGACCGGGGCCTTGAGGATGGCCTGCATCAGGTCGGCCGGGGTCAGCTTGGTGACGCCGGGTGCGATGCCGAGGGCCTCGCGGATGTGGGCGTTCAGCGGGATCGACTTGGCGGTGCGGGGGTGGATGCCGCCGCCCGCCGAGAGCAGTTCCTTGTTGTAGTCGGCCCAGCTGGAACGCGGCAGGTCGAACAGGCGGCGGCGCTCGGCGTAGGAGACGGCCGCGTCCGGCTTCGGGTCGATGAAGATGTGCCGGTGGTCGAAGGCCGCGACCAGGCGGATGTGCTCGGAGAGCAGCATGCCGTTGCCGAACACGTCACCCGACATGTCGCCGACGCCGACGACGGTGAAGTCCTCGTTCTGGCTGTCGTGACCGAGCTCGCGGAAGTGCCGCTTGACGGACTCCCAGGCGCCGCGGGCGGTGATGCCCATGCCCTTGTGGTCGTATCCGGCGGAGCCGCCGGAGGCGAAGGCGTCGCCGAGCCAGAAGTTGTAGCTGATCGCCACGTCGTTGGCGATGTCCGAGAACGTCGCGGTGCCCTTGTCGGCGGCGACCACCAGGTAGGTGTCGTCCTCGTCGTGGCGGACCACGTCGGCCGGCGGGACGACCTCGCCCGCGACCAGGTTGTCGGTGATGTCGAGCAGCGCCGAGATGAACGTCTTGTAGCTGGCGATGCCCTCGGCGAGCCAGGCGTCGCGGTCCACCGACGGGTCGGGGAGCTGCTTGGCGACGAAGCCGCCCTTGGCGCCGACCGGCACGATGACGGTGTTCTTGACCATCTGTGCCTTGACCAGGCCGAGGATCTCGGTGCGGAAGTCCTCACGCCGGTCGGACCAGCGAAGGCCTCCTCGGGCGACCTTGCCGAAGCGCAGGTGGACGCCCTCGACGCGCGGCGAGTACACCCAGATCTCGAACGCCGGGCGGGGCGCCGGCAGGTCGGGGATCGCCTGCGGGTCGAACTTCATCGAGACGTAGGCGTGCGGCGTGCCCTCTGCCGTCTTCTGGAAGAAGTTGGTACGCAGCGTGGCCTTGATGACGGTGAGGAAGGAGCGCAGGATGCGGTCCTCGTCGAGGCTCGCCACCTGGTCGAGTGCCCCGTCGAGCTCTTCGAGGAGTCCGTCGATGAGCTCGGTGCCGGCCTTCTGGCGGTCCGGCGAGAGCCGCGCCTCGAAGAGCGAGACGAGCAGCCGGGTGGTGTGGACGTTGTCGCGGAGGGTGTCCTCCATGTAGTCCTGGCTGAACGTGGAGCCGGCCTGGCGCAGGTACTTGGCGTAGGCGCGGAGCACCATCGCCTGGCGCCAGTTGAGGCCGGCGCGCAGCACCAAGGAGTTGAAGCCGTCGTTCTCCGCGGCACCCGTCCAGGTCGCGGCGAAGGCCTCCTGGAAGCGCTCGCGGGCGTCGTCGGCCAGGTAGTCGCCGTTGCCGTTGGTCTTCTTCGGCATGCGCAGGCCGAAGTCGTAGATCCAGGCGTGCGTACGGTCCGCGCAGCGCAGCTCGTAGGGCCGCTCGTCGGTGACCTCGACGCCCAGGCGCTGGAGCACCGGGAGCACCGCGGACAGCGAGACCTGCTCGCCGATCCGGTAGATCTTGAAGCGGCGCTCGCCGGGGGCCGCGCCGACCGGCTCGTACAGGGAGAGCGCGAAGTCGTTGCGCCCGTGGGTCAGTTGCTCCAGGTGCACGAGGTCGGCGACCGCCGCGCGCGGCGAGTGGTCGGCCTTGTAACCCTCGGGGAACGCGTGGCCGTAGCGGCGCAGCAGCTCGGCGGCGCGCTCCTCGCCGCACTCGGCGTTCAGCGCGTCGGAGAAGCCGTCGGCCCAGGAACGGGCCGCGTCGACGAGGCGGGCCTCGATGCGGTCGGAGTCGGCGTCGGTGAGCTCGGTCAGCTCGGTGCCGGCCGGGACGCGCACCACGAAGTGCAGCCGGGACAGGATCGACTCGGTGTTCCAGGCGGTGAAGTCGACGCTGATGCCGCCGAGCTCCTCCTTGAGGATGTCGATGAGCCGCAGCCGTACGCCCGTGGTGTAGCGGTCGCGCGGCAGGTAGATCAGCGCCGAGTAGTAGCGGCCGTACTCGTCCTGGCGCAGGTACAGGCGCAGCCGGCGCCGCTCCTGGAGGTACAGGACGGAGGTGACGATGGAGCGCAGCTGGTCGGCCGGGGTCTGGAACAGCTCGTCGCGCGGGTAGGTCTCCAGGATCTGGAGCAGGTCGCGGCCGTCGTGGCTGTTGGGCGAGAAGCCGGCGCCCTTGAGGACCTCGTCGACCTTGCGGCGCACGACCGGCACCCGGCGCACGGACTCCGTGTAGGCGGCCGAGGAGAACAGGCCGAGGAACCGGCGCTCGCCGATCACGTTGCCCTGCTCGTCGAACTTCTTCACGCCGATGTAGTCGAGGTAGGACGGCCGGTGCACGGTGGAGCGGCTGTTGGCCTTGGTCAGCACGAGGAGCTTGTGCTCGCGGGCCTTGGCGCGGGCGTCGGCGGGCAGCCGGCTGAAGGACGGCGAGACGGGGTGGCCGTCGTCCTCGCCGTGCTGCGGGTCGGAGCGCAGGATGCCGAGACCGGTGCCGGGGACGGCGGACAGCGAGTCGTCGTCGGTGAGCTGGTACTCGCGGTAGCCGAGGAAGGTGAAGTGGTCGTCGGAGAGCCAGCGCAGGAGCTCGCGGGCCTCGTCGACTTCCTGGTCGCGCAGGTCGCCGGCCTTCGGCTCCTTGGGCAGCTCGTCGGCGATGCGCAGCGCGGCGTCGCGCATCTTCTCCCAGTCCTCGACGGCTTCTCGTACGTCGGACAGGACGCGCAGCAGGTCGGCGGTGATCTGCTTCAGGTCGGCGCGGTCGGTCTCGCGGTCGATCTCGACGTGGATCCAGGACTCGGTGAGCGCGTCGTGCGGCAGCTCGGCGGTCTGGGCGCCGGTGTCGAGGACCTCGATGAGCTTGCCGGTGAGGTCACGGCGCACGACGACCTGCGGGTGGATCACGACGTGGATGCCGCGGTTCTGCCGGGACAGCTCGTTGGTGACCGAGTCGACCAGGAAGGGCATGTCGTCGGTGACGACCTCGACGACGGAGTGGCTGCAGGTCCAGCCGTTCTCCTCGACGGTCGGGGTGTGCACCCGGACGTTCGCGGTGCCCTGCGGCCGGTTCTCCGCGAGGCGGTAGTGGGAGAGCGCTGCGCCGAAGACGTCGACCGGGTCGCGGTCGGCCAGGTCCTCGGGAGCGGTGTGCAGGTAGTAGCGCTGGAGGTACCCGAGAAGGACGCCCTGGTCGGGACCTTCCTCGCTCGTGGCCCCGGTCGTGGCTGCCCGGTCGGTCCGGGGGGTGTCCCCCAGGCCTCCGGGCCCCCCGGCCGGGCTGTTCTCAGCTACCCGGGCCGCCCGCGCGAGCAGCTCGGCCTTGGCTTCGTCCAGCTTGGTCTGCATGTCCTCTGGCTCCTGTCGCGCGCCGTTGCGTGACGTAGGGGAAAGAAGCGACGCGACGCCACGACGCGGGGTGTCCGGTCGGTGTCGACGCTATGCCGCGATGAGAGATACCCGGGCGCTTACCGGCCAATTTTGTGGCTTCGGGCCTTGATTCCGGGTGGAGGGAATCAGCGACTGCCCGGGCAGGATGCTGCTCCGGGCGCAGGGCAGAGGCGTCAGTGCCTCCGCGGCATATCGCGCTGATCACGGGTCCAGGCTATCGCCCCTTCCCCCGGAACCGTCATGAGCCTTATGTGTACAAAAGCTGGGCCCGAAGTTTGACACTCTGGACAGCGACGTGGCGGCAAGAACGAGCCCTCTTGGCAAACCGGCGCCGCGCGGGCAGGTTGACGGTACGGAATCCGCATGTGCGATCGACCTCCAGCCACCTGAGCTCCAGCCCCCTGAGAGGGAGTGCACTCATGGCAGCCAAGATCCTCATCGTGACCGGCGACGCCGCCGAATCCCTGGAAGTCCTCTACCCGTACCAGCGCCTGCGCGAGGAGGGCTACGACGTCCACATCGCGGCCCCGGCCCGCAAGAAGCTGCGGTTCGTGATCCACGACTTCGAGCCCGGCTTCGACACGTACACGGAGAAGCCCGGCTACACCTGGCCCGCCGATCTGGCCTTCTCGGAGGTCGACCCCGGCCAGTACGCCGCATTGGTGATCCCGGGCGGGCGGGCCCCCGAGTACCTGCGCAACGACCCGGAGCTGAGGAAGATCCTCAAGGCCTTCTTCGACACCGACAAGCCGGTCGCCCAGATCTGCCACGGCCCGCTCCTGACGGCCGCGATCGGCGGCCTGAGCGGCCGCCGGGTCACCGCCTATCCCGCGCTTGAGCTGGACATGCAGACGGCGGGCGCGAGCTTCCAGGACGCGGAGACGGTGGTGGACGGCACCCTGGTCTCCGCCCGCGCCTGGCCGGACCACTCCCGCTGGATGCGGGAGTTCCTGACGGTGCTGCGGGCCAAGGCGCCGGTGACGTAACCCGGCTCGGCCGGCCAGTTCCTCCGCGCCGGCCACGGCCTCGGCGGGGAGCGCCGGTGCCGTACGCCGCTCAGAGCCTGTGTCTAAACCCCGTCCGGATCAGACCGCGGCGTCTGGTGCGTGCGATCGCAAGGCGCCGGAAGGCTCTCGTAGCGGAGCTACTAGGGCGTTTCGGCAACGCGGCGAGCGTGCGTGCCAGACGCCGCGGGCCCGGGCGGGGTTTAGACACAGGCTCTCAGCCCACCAGCTCCTCAGCGACGGCCACCGCTTCGGCGAGGGAGTCGACGACCGGCACCCCCGCCGCGGCGAGGCTGGCCCGGCTGTGGGAGCCGCCGGTGAACAGCACGGCCGCCGCGCCCACCGCGGACGCTGCCACCGCGTCGTCGACGGCGTCCCCGATCACCACGACCCGCTCGCCGGATATCTCCGGGTCCGCGGCACGCAGCGCGGTCAGGTGGCGCACCATGTGCTCCGCCTTGCTGCCGTGGGAGGGCCCGGTGCGTCCGTCGACCCGTACGAAGTGCTCGGTGATGCCGTGCCGCCGCACGATCGGCACCAGGTGTTCGTGCGGCGCCATGGAGAGGAGCGACTGGCTGAGCCCGGCCGCCCAGCGCGCCGCGAGGAGCTCGGCCGCGCCCTCGGTGAGCCCGCAGGCGTCCGCCCGTGCCCAGTACTGCTGGTGGAAGGCCTCGTCCATGACCAGCCACTCGGCGTCCGTGGGCAGGCGGCCCATCAGGCGCTGGTAGAACCGGGGTATCGGCACGCAGTACAGATCGCGGTACCGCTCCAGCGTGATCGGCTCCAGGCCGAGCTCCGCGAAGGCGGCGTTGGTCGCCTCGATGATCGCCGCGTTGTCGTCGAGCAGCGTGCCGTTCCAGTCCCAGACGAGATGCGTCGGGCGCTTCCCCGTGTCCTGCCTGCCGTTCCCCATGCCAAAACGGTACCCACCCCCACCGACAATCGACCGTACGCAGCCGTTTCCGCAGGTCAGGCGGTAGCTCAGGCGATCAGATTGGGGATCTCCTGCACCCCGAACCAGAGCAGTTCGTGGTCCTCGGCCCCGTCCACGGTGAACTGGGCGTCGTCGTCGCCGTGGTCGGCGGCGCCGAGCGCGTCCGCCGCGGCCGTCACATCGGCCACCGCGTCCTCGGCGTCGACGTGCACGGCGGCCGCCTTGGCCAGCGCCACCGCGGCGGCGATCCGGACCTCGCCCAGGGAGCTCGTGTCCAGGGCGCTGTCGGGGTCGGCGGCCACGGTGTTGTCGGGCACGTCCACGGCGATCACGACCCGGCGCCTGGCCGTGCCGGGCGCTCCGGCGAGCAGCCGCAGCGAGGCGGCCGCGGCCCGGCTGAGCGCCGCGTACTCCAGCTCCTCGATGTCGTCGGAGACGTACCACTCGCGCAGGCCGGGGGTGACGGCGTAGGCGGTGAGCGGCCCGGGGCCGAGCTCTCCCGCACGGTGTGCCGCCGCAAGACCCGAGATGGTCAGGGGTACGTAGACGCGCATGACAGACCGCTCTCTTCTCGTCGTCCCATCCGGTCGTGAGACGGGTTCAGGATACGCGCGGGAGTCCCCCTTCGAGCTGCCGGTACCGGCACGGCGCCCTTGTCCGCCGGAACCCGTCGCACTGGCCCCCACCTGGGAAGACAGCCCACCAACTCACCCGGATAGGTGAATCTTCCAGGCCTTCGCCGCACCCCGGTCCGGTCCTTGCGGCCGCTCCCGCCGCCCCCGTACAAGATCCCCAACAGAAGTTACCCACTGGTATCGAAGGGGGCGGCAGCCATGACCAGGACCACGACCGGGCCGGCGGGACGCGGCGACCAGCGCAGGCCCGGCAGCACCGGAACCCGGCGCCCACAGCGGCTGACCCCGCACGAACTGTTCGCGCAGAAGCTCCTCGCGGTGCTCAGCGGCGAGCGCCCGGTGCACTGGATGCTGGGCCTGACCGTCGGGGACGCGTACGAGCAGCTGGTGCGGCTCGCCCCGCGCACCCCGTTCCGCACCCGCGGCACCCGTCCCGTCGTACGGTCCTGCCGCGCGGCCCCGCTGGACCGCGGCATCGTCGAGGCGGCCGCCTGCATCGCCGCGGGTGAGCAGGTGCGCGCCATGGCCTTCCGCCTGGAGCAGGGCGCCGACCTGCGCTGGCGGTGCGCGGCGGTCGAGCTGGGCGGCGAACGCGTCCCGGCATAGCGAAGGGGCCCGGCACCTTTCCCGGTGCCGGGCCCCTCGACGACGCACAGCCGCTGATCGCTTCTCGCGGCGACTCGCCTCTGGCGGCGAGCTACTTCTTGCGGCGGCGGCCGCCCGTGGTCTTCTGGGCCTTGCGGCGCTCGGCGCGCGTCAGGCCGTCCGACTCCGAGCGGGCGGGCTCGTCGTCACCGTTGTCGAAGTCGCCCTCGACGACGCCGCCCTCGCCGTCCACCGTCGGCGCCGAGAAGTGCAGCCGGTCCGGGCGCTGCGGGGCGTCCAGGCCCTTGGCCCGGATCTCCGGACGCGCGGCCGGGATGGCGTCCTCCTTGCTGAGCGAGGGCACGTCGGCCGGAGCGTCCTCGACCGGGACCTCCTCGACCTGCTGCTCGACCTGGACCTCCAGGTTGAACAGGTAGCCGACCGACTCCTCCTTGATGCCCTCCATCATGGCGTTGAACATGTCGAAGCCCTCGCGCTGGTACTCGACCAGCGGGTCCTTCTGCGCCATGGCCCGCAGGCCGATGCCCTCCTGGAGGTAGTCCATCTCGTAGAGGTGCTCACGCCACTTGCGGTCCAGGACCGAAAGGACCACGCGGCGCTCCAGCTCGCGCATGATGTCGGAGCCGAGCTGCTCCTCACGTGCCGCGTACTGCTCGTAGATGTCGTCCTTGACGGACTCGGCGATGAACTCGGCGGTGATGCCCGCCCGGTCGCCCGCCGCTTCCTCCAGCTCCTCCACCGTGACCTTCACCGGGTAGAGCTGCTTGAAGGCGCCCCACAGCCGGTCCAGGTCCCACTCCTCGGCGAAGCCCTCGACGGTCTCGGCCTGGATGTAGGCGTCGATCGTGTCGTCCATGAAGTGCCTGACCTGCTCGTGCAGGTCCTCGCCCTCCAGGACGCGGCGGCGCTCGCCGTAGATGACCTCGCGCTGGCGGTTGAGCACCTCGTCGTACTTCAGGACGTTCTTGCGCGTCTCGAAGTTCTGCTGCTCGACCTGCGACTGGGCGGACGCGATCGCGCGCGTCACCATCTTGTTCTCGATCGGGACGTCGTCCGGAACGTTGGCCATCGACATGACGCGCTCGACCATCTGGGCCTTGAACAGGCGCATCAGGTCGTCGCCCAGCGACAGGTAGAAGCGGGACTCGCCCGGGTCGCCCTGACGGCCGGAGCGGCCGCGCAGCTGGTTGTCGATGCGCCGCGACTCGTGCCGCTCGGTGCCGAGCACGTACAGGCCGCCGAGCTCCTTGACCTCTTCGAACTCGGCCTTGACGGCCTGCTCGGCCTTCTCCAGGGCGGCGGGCAGCGCCGCGGCCCACTCCTCGACGTGCTCGACCGGGTCGAGACCGGCCTGGCGCAGCTCGGCCTCGGCGAGGTCGTCCGGGTTGCCGCCGAGCTTGATGTCGGTGCCTCGTCCGGCCATGTTGGTGGCGACGGTGACGGCGCCCTTGCGGCCGGCCTGGGCGACGATCGTCGCCTCCCGGTCGTGCTGCTTGGCGTTGAGCACCTCGTGCTGGATGCCGCGCTTGGAGAGCTGCTGCGAGAGGTACTCGGACTTCTCGACCGAGGTGGTGCCGACCAGGATCGGCTGGCCCTTCTCGTGCTTCTCGGCGATGTCGTCGACGACCGCCTCGAACTTCGCGACCTCGGTGCGGTAGATCAGGTCGGACTGGTCCTTGCGGACCATCGGGCGGTTGGTGGGGATCGGGACGACGCCGAGCTTGTAGATCTGGTGGAACTCGGCGGCCTCGGTCATCGCCGTACCGGTCATGCCCGAGAGGCCGGGCATTTCCTTGCCGTCCTGGTCGTGGCGCTTGTACAGGCGGAAGAAGTTCTGCAGGGTGATCGTGGCGAGCGTCTGGTTCTCGTCCTTGATGTCCACCCCTTCCTTCGCCTCGATCGCCTGGTGCATGCCCTCGTTGTAGCGGCGGCCGGCGAGGATACGGCCGGTGTGCTCGTCAACGATCATGACTTCGCCGTCCATGACGACGTAGTCCTTGTCCTTCTTGAACAGTTCCTTCGCCTTGATGGCGTTGTTCAGGTAACCGACGAGCGGGGTGTTCACCGACTCGTAGAGGTTGTCGATGCCCAGCCAGTCCTCGACCTTGGCGACGCCCGGCTCGTGGATGGCGACGGTGCGCTTCTTCTCGTCGACCTCGTAGTCGCCGGTCTCCTCGATGCCCTTCAGCGGGTTGCCCGCCTCGCCCTTGGTCAGGCGCGTCACCAACTTGGCGAAGTCGCCGTACCACTTGGTGGCCTGGTCGGCCGGGCCGGAGATGATCAGCGGCGTACGGGCCTCGTCGACCAGGATCGAGTCGACCTCGTCGACGATCGCGAAGTTGTGGCCGCGCTGGACGAGCTCGTCCTGGGACCACGCCATGTTGTCGCGGAGGTAGTCGAAGCCGAACTCGTTGTTCGTGCCGTACGTGATGTCGCAGTTGTACATGGCACGGCGCTCGGCGGGCGACATGTTGGCGAGGATGCAACCGACCTCAAGACCGAGGAACTTGTGCACCCGGCCCATCATCTCGGAGTCGCGCTCGGCCAGGTAGTCGTTGACCGTGATCAGGTGCACACCCTGGCCGGACAGCGCGTTCAGGTAAGCCGGCAGCGTGCCGACAAGGGTCTTGCCCTCACCGGTCTTCATCTCGGCGACATAGCCGAGGTGCAGGGCGGCGCCACCCATCATCTGGACGTCGTAGTGACGCTGGCCGAGGACGCGCTTGGCGGCCTCGCGCACGGTCGCGAAGGCCTCGGGGAGCAGGTCGTCCAGGCTCTCGCCGTCCGCGTACCGCTGCTTGTACTCGTCGGTGAGGGCACGCAGCTCGGCGTCGGAGAGGTTGACGAAGTCCTCTTCGATGGAGTTGACCTGGTCCGCGATGCGGTGCAGCTTGCGCAGGATCTTGCCTTCGCCTGCACGCATGATCTTTGAGAGGACGGACACGGGGGTTGGTCTCCTTGCCGGTCGGGCCTGGCGCGGTCGAGTGGCTATGGGTATGGGTACAGCAACGGTCATCGTATGCGAGGACCCGGCCGCGCCGGGAGGTCTGCCGTTACGACAACGGACGGGACTGTCCGAAGGTGCCGGGCTGACGGGGAAATGAGGTGGCCCCGCCTGCCCGGCCCACCGAGAATCGGGCGATGGAACCCGTGACACTCACCACCGAACGCCTGCTCCTGCGCCCCGTCGGCCCCCAGGACGCCGATGCCACCTATGCGGCTTGTCAGGACCCCGACATCCAGCGCTGGACCACTGTCCCGTCCCCGTACCTGCGCGAGCACGCGGAGGGCTTCACCTCGTCCTACGGGCCCGACGGCTGGCGCAACGACACCGACTACACCTTCGCGGTACTTACTGCGGACGGCTCGTCCCTGGTGGCCATGATCGGCGTGATGCGGCGCGGGCCCGGCCTCGCGGAGCTGGGCTTCTGGACGGCCAAGGAGCACCGGGGCCGCGGCTACATGGTGGAGGCGGCGGCCAGGGCGGCCCGCTGGGCCTTCGAGGCGGCCGCCGTCGACCGCCTGGAGTGGCGGGCGGACGTCGGCAACGAGGCTTCCCGCGCGGTCGCCCTGAAGGTGGGCTTCACCATGGAGGGCACGCTGCGCTCGGCGGCCGTGCACCAGGGCACCCGCCGCGACAGCTGGGTCGGTGCCCTGCTCCCCTCGGACCTCGGCCTGCCGGGCGTGCTCCCCTACCTACCCGCGCAGAGCTGATCTCGGCCCGGGCGTTGTCAGTGGCGGCCACTATCGTGCGGAGCATGACGAGCCTGCCGCCTCCCGCCGCCGCACTGTCCGCCGACGAAGCCCGCCGGATAGCCCTGCGCGCCCAGGGCTTCCTCGGAGCGGTTGACCGGCGGGCCGGGGTGCGCGGGGTGCTGCGCCACCTGGGCGCGGTCCAGCTCGACACCATCTCCGTGCTCGCCCGCTCGCACGAGCTCATCCCGTACGCCCGCCTCGGCGCGGTCGGCCGCACGACCGTGGAGGACGCGTACTGGAGCGGCGGCCGCTCCTTCGAGTACTGGTCGCACGCCGCCTGCATCCTGCCCGTCGAGGAGTGGCCGCACTTCGCCTTCCGCCGCCGCGCCTACCGCTCGCGGCCGCACTGGAACCACGAGCTGCCGGACGGCACGTACGAGCAGGTGATCAAGCAGCTGCGCGCCGAAGGCCCGCTCACGGCAACGGACTTGGGCGGCGCCAAGAACAAGGGCGAGTGGTGGGACTGGTCGGCGTCCAAGGTCGCCGTCGAGCGGGCGCTGATGTATGGCGAGGTGGTCTGCACCGAGCGGCGCGGCTGGAAGCGGGTGTACGACCTGGCCGAGCGGGCCATTCCGGACGCGGTGCTCCACGACGACCTGGACGACGCCGAGTGCCTGCGCCGTCTGGTGCGGCTCGCCGGGCAGTCGCTGGGGGTGGGCACCCGCACCGACATCGCGGACTACCACCGCCTCAAGGGCGAGCAGTTCGACGCGGTGGTCGCCGATTCGGGCCTGGTGCCGGTCACCGTGCAGGGCTGGTCCAAGCCCGCCTGGGCGGATCCCGAGGCGCTGGCCACCGAGCCCCGCGGCCGCCACCGCACCACGCTGCTTTCGCCGTTCGACTCACTGGTCTGGGAGCGCGCCCGCACCGAGCGCGTCTTCGGCTTCGCCCACCGCCTGGAGGCGTACGTCCCCAAGCCCAAGCGGATTCACGGGTACTTCGCGATGCCGCTGCTCTCCGGCGGCAGGCTGATCGGCCGTGTCGACCCTGCGCGCGAGGGTCGCACCCTGGTCGCCAAGCAGGTCTCGCTGGACTCGCCGAAGGCCGTACGGCCCATGGCCCAGGCCCTGCTGGAGGCCGCCGAGTGGGTGGGCTGCGACTCCGTCCGGGTCGAACGGGCCGGGACGCCGCAGGAGGTGTCGGCGCTCACCTCGGCGCTGGCTACCTGATCTCCAGGATCTTCTCGCGCATCGCGTAGACCACCGCTTCCATTCTGGAGTGCAGCTGCAGCTTCTCCAGGATGTTGCGCACATGGTTCTTCACGGTGTTCTCGGAGATGAACAACTGCTTGGCGATGTCACGGTTGTTCATCCCCGTGGCGACCAGCTTGAGGACCTCCAGCTCGCGGTCGGTGAGCCGGGGCGCGGGCACCAGGCGGCGCTCGTCGGTGCGCTGGATCATCGACTTGAACTCGGTGAGCAGTTTGGAGGCCATCGAGGGGCTGATCTGCGACTGCCCGTCCGCGACCGCCCGGATCGCGGTCGCCACCTCGTCGGTGGAGATCTCCTTGAGGAGGTAGCCGGTCGCGCCCGCCTTGATGGCGTCGTAGAGGTCGGCCTCCTCGTCGCTGATCGTCAGCATGATGATCTTCGCGCTGGGAGCCACCTCCTTGATGGAGGTGCACGCCTCGATACCGCCGCGCCGGGGCATCCGCACGTCCATCAGCACGATGTCCGGCAGCAGGTCGGCCGCCTTGTCCACCGCCTCCGCGCCGTCCCCCGCCTCGCCGACGACCTGGATGTCCTCCTCGGCGGCCAGCACGATCTCCAGGCCCCGGCGGAAGAGGGCGTGGTCGTCCACCACCAGGACCCGGATCGGCTCCTTGCGGGAGCTTCCCGCGTCCATGCCGGCCTCGCGGTCCCCACCGTTCGGGCTGTCGGCATGGGAACCGTCGTGCACCGGCCCGAAGCTGTCCGCCATCGTTCCTCCCCCTGAAGGCCGTGGCCCGAGTTGGTGTGCGGCACCAACCACGCTCCAGGGAGCTGCGGTTGGCGTGCGACGCCATGATTTCATGCCCGGCCGACAGAAGGGTGGTCCAGTGGTCGCACGGTGGTGCCCCTGGGGGCGCACGAGGGCTCCAGGGGCACCTTCACCCGTTCGTACGGCGCTCCGTCCGCGGACGTTCAACGCGCCGGCCGGCGGGTCCTTCGCGATCCTTCCCGGCCGGGGTCAGCCGCCGAGCGCACCGCCCGCACCGCTGGCGTCCTCACCGGCGAGCGGGTCGGTCTCCAGGTGGATGACGCCGTAGTCGTAGGCGTGCCGCCGGTAGACGACGCTGGGCTGCTTCGACTCCGAGTCGACGAACAGGTAGAAGTCGTGCCCGACCAGCTCCATCTCGTAGAGCGCCTGGTCGAGCGTCATCGGGGCTGCGACATGGTTCTTCTCGCGGACCACCAGCGGTCCTTCGCCCTGTACTTCGAGCGAGCCGATCCTGGTGGTGGGAACACGGTCTTCCTTCGAAGCGTCCACAGGCTTGCCGTTTCCGTTCAACTCCGCCACACCCGGCACGACATCGACGACCTCGGCGGCCGAGAGCCGACCGTTGCCCCGGCGCGTGTAGCGCTTGTCGTGCTGCTTGCGCAGCCGCGCCTCCAGCTTGCCGGTCGCCAGGTCGAGCGCCGCGTACGGGTCTGCTGCCGCCGCCTCCGCACGGATCACCGGGCCGCGCGAGTGGAGGGTGATCTCCACCCGGTCCGAACGGTCCGCCTGCCGCGGGTTGTGTTCCTTGGACACCTCGACGTCGAGGCTGATTACCTTGCCGTCGAGCTTCTGGATCTTCTCCAGCTTCAGCTTCTCGGCCACGTGCTTGCGGAACCGCTCGGGCACCTCGGTCTTGCGGCCCTTGACGACGATGTCCACGCAGAACTCCGTTCCCGGATCACTCCGCCTCAGTGCGGAGCTGCTCCCTTTTGCACCAGACCCCGGTGAGTGCCGGGGCGTCGGACTCGGTGACGTATCACCTCCTCCTCCCCCGTCGAGAAGATCCCCACCCCACCAAGTCGGGGGTAAGTGAAAACGCGCCGAAGCTCAGCCGTGCATTAAGTGAACGGTCTTTCGCCATTCCTCACAACCGAACATAGCTCGCCCGGCCCGATGTCGGCACCCGCTACTCGCACGTACCTCCACTCAGGTACTTCTGCCCTCTCACTACCTGCAACGATGCAAGTTCGCGGTCAGTTCCGGTTTATTGCGAACGATTCCGGAGTGGCCGCGACAACCGCGGCCACCAGGTGCGGAACACCGGTGTTCCGCACCGCCGCCCCGGCTCCCGGCCGATGATGCGAAGCCCCCGCGCGGGGAAATCCTGGAATTCCCTGCCCCGGGCATCGGTCTCCGGCGTAAGAGCCGCTGCCGGGATCGCCTACCCCCACCGCCCGCACCGCACGCGCCGCCTCCACCAGCGATGCGCCCGTGGTCATCAGATCGTCCACCAGGACCACTCGGCCGCCCTCCAGCAGCCGTGCGCCACCGCCCGCGACCACCAGAGCGCCGGACAGATTCGCGAGCCTCTGCGGGGCACTCAGGCCCGCCTGGTCGGCCACCGCACGACGCTGGCGCAGGACCGCGGCCACCCGGGCATCCGTCCCGGTCCGGCGCAGTTCCCCCGCCGCGGCCAGCGCGATCCGCCGCGTCGCGTCGTGGCCACGGGCCCGCACCGCCCGCCGCGACGAGGGCACGGGGACCAGCAGCAACGGCCCCTGCCCATGAGGGCCCGCGACCGCCCGGGCCGCGCCCGCCAGCGCCTGGCCGAGCACCCCGGCCGTGCCGAGCGCGCCCCGCTCCTTGTGCCCGAGCAGCAGCGCGCGCACCGCGTCCTCGTAGGGCGCGGCGGCGTACACCGCGGGCAGCCCGGCAGGCTCCGGCGCCGGGCGGACCCGACACGCGGGCACCCCGAGCAGCGCCGCCCGGCACCCCTCGCACAGCGCCGTACGCGGCCTCCCGCAGCCGCCGCAGGCGGTCGGCAGCACAAGGCCGGAGAACTCCCGCCACCACCCCCGCATGGCCTCCACTGTGCCAACGGGAACGGGGCCGGGCCACCCCTGTGGACAACCTGTCCACGCCCCCGGCGGCTACCCCGGATACGCGGGCGCCGAGCCCTTCTTGACGGCCGTCTTCCAGTTCGCGCCGGGCGGCAGCCGGACGATGCCGTCCTCCTGCGAGTGCGCCACCAGCGGCATCCGGTCGTCGTCGGTGGCCGCGATGTCCGTGAGCTTGTTGACACTCGGCAAGGTGCCGGCCGCCGAGGTCGACCCGTCCGTCTGCACATAGCGCATCTGCTGGGAGACCCCGCCGATCTCCTTGCCGACCACGACCAGGCGGCTGCGCCCGGCCCAGGACACGGCGGTCACGTCTTCCATCTGCGGTGCCCCGGGGCGCAGTTCGACCACCGAGGCCACGCTTTTGTCAGCGTCGCCGGTCCGCTCGACCCGGCCGATCCGCAGCGTCGTGTGCCCGCCCTCGGACACGAGCAGCGCGACCCGCACCCCGTCCGCGGACATGCGCACCTGCTGAATCTGCGCGCCGTTGAGACCGGCCACATCGACCGCCTCGGGCTCGCCCGTGCCCTGCGCGAGGCGCAGCAGCCTGGACTTGGCCGGATTGCGGTCGGCCACCCACAGGTCGCCCCGCCCGTCCCAGCTCGGCGCCGAAAGGCCGCCGTTCCTGGCGTCCTTGTCGTCACTGGTCACCGGCGTGCGCACCAGTTCGCCGCCGGCCGCGAGCGGGGCCACGAGCAGGGACTTGCCGTCCGCCGACACCCCGGCGGCCCGCTTCTCGTCCCGCGAGACCGCGACCGTACGCATCTGCTGCTCGCCCTTGCCGAACGGGCCCTGCACCGGCTCGGTCACCACCGAGGCGTCCGGACTGTCCGAACTGTCGGTGCTGCCGCCCGAGCTGTCCGAGCTCCCCGCGTCGGCCCGCATCCGCTCCACATGGCCGCCGGCGTCCACGAAGTACTGCCCGGGGCTGGTCGACATGCGGTCCGGCGCGTACGTCTCGGCCTGGTCGCCGCTGAGCACACACAGCTGGGAGCCGTCGGCCCGGTCGAGTTCCACCTGGCCGATCCGAGTCGTCGTCAGATCCCGCAGGGTGAACACGAGTTGGGCCGCCATCCGCTTGCACTGCGGCTCACCGGCGTTGGAAGCCCGCTCGTTCAGCGGCACCTTCAGCGCGTTGCGGTCGTCCAGGGAAAGCGACTTGGTGTCGCTCTTCAGCGCCGTCCCCGACGGAAACTTCGAAGCGACCACCGGTTTCAGCCAGTTGGTCGGGCCGTCCAGGACCGACTGCACCGTCTGCGTGATCAGGTTCATCTGCGTCTCGGGGTCGGTGCGCTGGCGCACGTACACCGGGTCGGCGACCAGACGGTCCTGGCCGGCCGCGAAGTAGTACTTGTTGACGGAGCGGTAGATGCGCTGGAAGTCGGACTGCCCGAGCAGCAGCCCCTCCGGCAGCGCGTCGATGCGCCACTCCTTTCCCATCCCGTCCGGACCGCTCTGCCGCACCAGGTGGATGGTCTGGCTGTACGTGTCCTGCGGCTTGGCGGGCTGGTAGGCGCGCTGCTTGTCGACGACGGCGACGGGCTTGCCGGACACCGTGAAGGTGAAGCCGCTTGAGTCCGCTCCCCGGTCGCCGGAGCGGTTCGGCTGCGGGTCGGGGCCGTCGGCGAGGACGGTGACCTGATTCGCCTGCCAGTCCTTCGCGGCCTTCGCGGTCAGATACTGGCGAGCCATCGCGAACTGGGGATCGTCGCTGGTCATGGCCTCCAGGAAGCCCGCGACGATCTCGTTGGGCTCGGCGCCGGGCCGCGGCGGCACGGCGTACACCTGCACCTGCGAATCGGCTCGCTGGGACGCCGACACCGAGTGCACATCGCCGCTGCTCGGCATGGACGCACAGCCCGACACCAGCAGCGAGCCGCTGCCCAGCACGACCACCGCCCGCGGCAGCCTGCCGCGGGCCCTCCCCCGGTCAGCGCCCACGGGCCGATCCTTCCTGGTCAGTCACTTCGGCAAGCCGCTCGGGACCCGCCGCTCCCTCCCCGGGCTCCGCGGCGGGACGTGCGCCCGGTTCCGCCTCGGTCAGCCGGGCCACCACCCGGCCCCCGCCGCCTCCAGGCAGCCCCGCCGGGCTGGCACCAGGGCCCGAGGTGCGCGGACGCACCGGGGCCGTGGGCGGCACGGGCAGCGTGGAGCGGTCGAGGCGCGGCGTCGGTACGGAGGAGAGCCGGTTGCCCTGCGCCTGCGCGGCCGCCACCTCGGCCTTGTCGCGCTCACGGGCGGCCCGTGAGTCCTCCGGCTCCAACGGTATCGGCGATCCGCGCAGCGGCTCGTCGGCGGTACGTGGCAGGGTCAGGCGGAACTGGGAACCGCCGCCCGGCTCGCCCCAGGCCTGCAGCCAGCCGCCGTGCAGCCGCGCGTCCTCGACGGCGATCGACAGGCCGAGCCCGGTGCCGCCGGTGGTACGGGCGCGCGCCGGGTCGGCCCGCCAGAACCGGTTGAACACCCGTGTCGCCTCGCCGGGCTTGAGCCCGACGCCGTAGTCCCGCACCGCGACCGCGACAGCCCCGCCGGCCGCCGCGAGGCGCACCACGACGTCCCGGCCCTCGCCGTGCTCGACGGCGTTGACGACCAGGTTGCGCAGTACCCGCTCGACCCGGCGGGCATCGGCCTCGGCGACCACGGGCTGTTCGTCGCCGGCCACCCGTATCCGGGTGCCCTTGCGCTCGGCGAGCGGCTCGGCGCCCTCGATCACCCGGCGCACGACCTCGCGCAGGTCTATCGGCTCGGCCTCCAGCGCCGCCGCGCCCGCGTCGAACCGGCTGATCTCCAGGAGGTCGGCGAGCAGCGACTCGAATCGGTCCAGCTGCCCGGCGAGCAGCTCGGCCGAGCGCGCCGTCACCGGGTCGAAGTCGACCCGCGCCTCGTGGATGACATCGGCTGCCATCCGCACGGTCGTCAGCGGGGTGCGCAGCTCGTGCGAGACGTCCGAGACGAACCGCCGCTGCATCCGCGACAGCTCCTCCAGCTGGTTGATCTTGCCCTGGAGGTTCTGCGCCATCTTGTTGAAGGCCTCGCCGAGCCGGGCGATGTCGTCCTCGCCGGTGACCTTCATGCGCTCTCTGAGGACGCCCGTGGAGAGCCGTTCGGCGACTCCGGCCGCCATCCGGACCGGCGTGACCACCTGCCGCACCACGAGCCAGGCGATCGCCCCGAGCAGCACCACGACGAACAGCCCGGCGGTCGCGAGCGTCGTCTTGACCAGGGTGAGCGACTTCTCCTCCTGCACCAGCGGGAAGAGGTAGTAGAGCTGGTAGGACTGCCCGTCGACGTCCTTGAGCCGGGTGCCCACCACGAGCCCGGGCTCGGCCTCCTGACCGTCGGTGAACTTGATCGAGGTGTACGTCTTGAACGCGCCGGTGCCCTCGTCGACGCTGTCGCGCAGGCTCTGCGGAACACTCGCGCGGGGGTCCACGAAGCCGGAGGCGCGCGGCCCCCGGTTGCTGGACGCCGAGTCCGAATCCGATGAGGCCGACCCCAGGGCGACGACGTAGAACGCGCCCTGGCCGCTGCTCGCGAGCTGGGTCACCAGGTTGTTGCGCCAGCTCACCGAGGAACCGGAGCCGCGGCCCGAGGTGGGGTCGTCACCGGACGAGACGGTCGTGCCGGCCTTGTCCTTCGCGACCGCGAAACCGCCCGCCGACTGGCTCACGGCCGCCTTCTCCTTGGTTTCGAGCAGGCCGTTGCGCACCGCCCCGATGACCACGAAGCCGAGCAGCACGACCACGCCCAGCGACATCAGCAGGGTGGCCGCGACCACCCGCAGCTGGATGTTGCGCCGCCACAGTCGCGCGGCGGGCAGCAGCGGGCGCCGCAGCCAGCGCACGACGAGGCGCAGCACCGGACCGCCGGGCGCTCCGTCCTGGAGCAGCCGGCCGCCCCAGGACGTCTTGCGCCCAGCTTCTTGGGTCATCTCAGCTCGGTCCTGCCTTGTAACCGACCCCACGGACGGTCACCACGATCTCCGGCCGCTCGGGGTCCTTCTCGACCTTCGAGCGCAGCCGCTGGACATGCACGTTGACCAGGCGGGTGTCCGCCGCGTGGCGGTAGCCCCAGACCTGTTCGAGGAGTACTTCTCGAGTGAACACCTGCCACGGCTTGCGGGCGAGCGCGACCAGCAGGTCGAACTCCAGCGGGGTCAGCGCGATCGACTGCCCGTCCCGCTTCACCGAGTGCCCGGCGACGTCGATCACCAGGTCGCCGATGGCGAGCTGCTCCGGCGCCGGCTCCTCGGACCTGCGCAGCCTCGCCCGGATCCGGGCGACCAACTCCTTCGGCTTGAACGGCTTCACGATGTAGTCGTCGGCCCCCGACTCCAGGCCGACCACCACGTCCACGGTGTCGCTCTTTGCGGTGAGCATGACGATCGGCACACCCGACTCGGCCCTGATCAGCCTGCAGACCTCGATGCCGTCCCGTCCGGGCAGCATGAGATCGAGCAGCACCAGGTCGGGCTTGGCGTCACGGAATGCCGCCAGTGCCTTGTCGCCATCCGCTACGAACGACGGCTCAAAACCTTCTCCACGCAACACAATGCCGAGCATCTCGGCCAGTGCGGTGTCGTCGTCGACGACAAGGACGCGTCCCTTCATAAACGTCATCATCCCATTAGCTAATCGTTACCCGGCGTGACCTGGCACACAGCTCCCTCAGCCCGCCCCCTGTCACCGGGGAGAGCACCCCCTCCTCCGTGACGATCGCCGTGACCAGTTCCGGCGGTGTCACATCGAAGGCGGGGTTGTACGCCTGTGTCCCCAGGGGCGCCACCGGCAGCCCGGAACCGGACCCCCAGCCGCCCCCCGGGACCTGCGGCGCAGTGAACTCTGTCACCTCCTGGCCGGGCCGCTGCTCGATCTCGATCGAAGCGCCGTCGGGAGTCTCCAGATCCACCGTGGTGACCGGCGCGACCACGATGAACGGCACGTGGTGGTACTTGGCGAGCACGGCGAGCGGATAGCTGCCCACCTTGTTCGCCACCGAGCCGTCGGCCGCGATGCGGTCGGCGCCGATGAGAACGGCATCGACCTCGCCCGCAGCGAACAGCGAGCCGGCCGCATTGTCGCTCAGCAGGCTGTACGCCATCTCGCTGCCCGCCGCTTCGTACGCCGTCAGCCGCGCGCCCTGCAGCAGCGGCCGCGTCTCGTCGACCCACAGCCGCCGCAACCGGCCCGCCCGGTGCGCGGCCAGCGCGACCGCGAAGGCGGTGCCCTCGCCGCCGGAGACCAACCGGCCGGTGTTGCAGTGGGTGAGGACGCGGTGGCTGCCGCCCGGCAGCAGCTCGTCGAGCAGCGCGAGCCCGTGCCGGGCCATCCGCGCGCTGCCCTCGGCATCGGCCCGGTGCAGTTCCTTGGCCGCGGCCAGCGCCGCTGCCCCGGCCTCTGCCGGACCCGCGCCCTTCTCGATGGCCGCCCGGTACGCCCCGGCCGCCAGCCGCACCCCGTACCCGAGGTTGACCGCGGTGGGCCGCGCTCCCGCGAGCAGCGCCGCCGCCTCGTCCACGTCGTACCCCCGTGTCGCGGCGAGCGCGACCCCGTAGGCCCCGGCGATGCCGAGCAGCGGAGCCCCCCGTACCGCGAGGGTCCGGATGGCGAGGACCAGCCCCGGCACATCCGTGCAGACGAGCTCCACCTCCTCGGCGGGCAGCCGGGTCTGGTCCAGGAGGACCAGCACGGGCCCCTCCGGCGGCTCGTCCCAGCGCAGCGATTCAATCCTCGAAGGACCGGGCCCCATGGTGGTTCGCACGTCCTGATCAGCCATCCGCCCAGTCTGCCCCGTGAGCCACCGACAATTGAAGGTGCGAACGAGATACGGGGGCAGGTCCGTGGCCAGGATCCACGTGGCACGATGGCAGCCAACCCGAAGGAGCCGGCAAGCGCAGCCGGTCCCGCGACCAATCCACGAGGTGGACGACCGTGAACGACTCTCCGGGCTGGGCCTCGCCCGGATCGGCCCCCTCCGACGGCGAAAACTCCGGCACTCCCCCGACGCCCGAGCCCTCCGAACGGGCCCGTGCCGCCTCCAAGTGGTCGCAGGACCAGCCCCCGGCCGCCCAGTGGTCCCCGCCGGACGCCGGCCGGACACCTCCCCCGTCGGCCCCCGGCTGGGGAGGCCCGCAGCAGGGCCCCGGCGGCTGGGGCCAGGTCCCGGGGCAGTCTCCGGGCGGCAACTGGAACCGGAACTACGGACGTCCGCCCGCCGCCAAGCCGGGCGTCATCCCGCTGCGCCCGCTGGGGGCCGGCGAGATTCTCGACGGCGCGGTCTCCACCGCGCGCGCCCACTGGCGCACGGTCCTCGGCCTGACGCTGACCGTCGCGGTGATCTCCCAGATCGCCCAGATCCTCGCCGACCGGTTCATCCTGCCGACCCCGGCCTCGGTCGACCCGAACGCCACCGGCACCGAGGCCGTCAACCAGGCCTTCCACGCGCTGCAGTCCAGCCTGATCGACTTGACGCCGCCCCTGATCATCGGTCAGCTCGCCACGCTGTTCACCACGGCCGTCCTCACCATCGTCGTCAGTCGCTCCGTGCTCGGCCGCCCGGTGAGCCTCGGCGAGGCCTGGACGGAGGCCCGCCCGCGTCTGCTGAGCCTGTTCGGTCTGCTGGCCCTCCTGTTCGGCATGTTCTGCGCGATCTTCGCCGTCGGCATCCTTCCCGGCGCGCTCCTCGGGGGAGGCGGCGGCGCCGCGCTCTCCGTGCTCGGCGGCCTCGCCGCGTCCTTGGTCGCCCTGTGGCTGTACGTCCGCTTCAGCCTCGCCTCCCCGGCACTGATGCTGGAACGGCAGAGCATCGTCCAGTCGCTGCGCCGCTCCGCCAAGCTGGTCAACGGTTCCTGGTGGCGCATCTTCGGCATCACCCTGCTGACGTCGATCCTGATGGCCATCGTCTCGATGATCATCGTGTTCCCGTTCGCCGCGATCGCGATGGCCGTGGACAGCAGCGACTTCCACGGCATCCTCAGCGGCACCACCCCGGAGTTCGGCTGGGCCTACCTGATCATCTCCGGCATCGGGGCCGTGATCGCATCCGCGATCACCTACCCCATCGCCGCCGGTGTCAGCGTCCTGCTCTACATTGACCAGCGCATCCGCCGCGAGGCCCTCGACCTCGAACTCGCCCGCGCCGCAGGCGTTCCCGGCTACGAGACACCCGGGAGCTGATGCAGTGTCAGGAGCGGGGGGCTTCATCACGGCACGACTGCTGAACAGCGCATCCGGCGAGCCTCCGGTGGACATCGGACGCGACCCCGCCCGCGAGGCGGCCCGGCGCGAACTGTCCGACCCGGCGTACCACCAGAACGACCCGAGCCTCCTCCAGCGCGCCCTCGACGCATTCTGGGACTGGGTCGGCTCGCTCTTCGACTCGGCATCGGGAGCCACCCCCGGCGGCCCGCTCGGCCTGGTCGTGATCGCGGTCGTCGTCCTCGCACTGGTCGCCGCACTGTGGTGGCGGCTCGGCACCCCGCAGCGGACCGCCACCGCCGGCGGCACGGTCTTCGACGACCGCCCGCGCAGCGCCGCCGAACACCGCACCGCGGCCGAGACACACGCCGCCGCCCGCCGCTGGAACGAAGCCGTCCAGGAACGGATGCGCGCCATCGTCCGCTCGCTGGAGGAGCGCGCCCTCCTCGACCCCCGCCCCGGCCGCACCGCCGACGAAGCAGCCGCCGAAGCGGGCCGCGCCCTGCCCGGCCACGCGGACCGACTCCGCACCGCCGCCCGGTCCTTCGACGACATCACATATGGCGGCCGCACCGCCGACGAAGCAGCGTACGGACGCCTGCGCGACCTCGACCGCGACCTCGACCGCGCCAAACCCGCGTTGAGCGACGCGGTCCACGGAGGGGCCGAATGACCGCTCCCACAGCCGCCCCGACCTCCACCTCGGTCACGGTCCGCCAGCTGTGGACCCGCAGCCGGGGCCTGCTGCTCGCCCTCGCCATCCTGGCCGCGGCCGGCATCGCGCTGGCCGCGCTGCACTCCAACTCCCAGCACGGCAGCCTCGACCCGCGCTCCGCCGACCAGTACGGCAGCCGCGCCGTCGCCCAACTCCTCAAGGCCCAGGGAGTCTCCACCCGCGTGGTCACCACCCTCGACGAGGCGACAGCGGCCACAGGCCCCGACACCACGCTCCTGATCACGGTCCCCGACCTCCTGACCGAGGGTCAGCAACGTCAACTCCGCGCCGCCACCGCCGACTCCGGCGGCCGTACGGTCCTCATCGCCCCCAGCGCGCCCTCCCTGGGCATCCTCGCCCCCGGGATACGCGCCGAGAGCCCCGTCTCCGTCAAGCCCCGCGACCCCAACTGCTCCCAGCCCGCCGCGACCCGAGCGGGACGCGCGGACACCGGCGGCATCCGCTACGCGGCCCCGAATGAGAACAGCGACGGCTGCTACCCGGCCGAGGGCCTGCCCACCCTGCTCCGCACCGCGCATCAGGGCCAGGGCGACACCGTCCTGCTCGGCGCCCCCGACATCCTCCTCAACCACCGGCTCGACAAGGAGGGCAACGCCTCCCTCGCCCTCCAACTGCTCGGCTCCCGCCCCCATCTGGTCTGGTACCTCCCCTCGCTGGGTGACGCGTCGGCCACCGACGGCGGCAAACGCTCCTTCTTCGATCTGATCCCGTCCGGATGGCGCTGGGCCGCCCTCCAACTCGCCCTCGCCGCCGTGCTCGCCGCCATCTGGCGGGCTCGCCGACTCGGCCCGCTCGTCACCGAGCAACTCCCGGTCGCCATCCGTGCGTCCGAGGCCACCGAGGGCCGCGCCCGCCTCTACCGCAAGGCCAACGCCCGCGACCGCGCGGCCGACACCCTCCGTTCGGCCACCCGCACCCGCCTGGCCGCCCTCCTGGGCGTGGCCGCCTCGGCGGCACACTCCCCCGAGGTCCTCGTCCCGGCCGTCTCCGCCCGGCTCCCCGCGGCCGGCCGTGACCCCCTTTCCCTGCTCTTCGGCCCACCACCGGCCGACGACGCCGCACTTGTCCGCCTCGCGGACGAACTGGACGCCCTCGAAAGAGAGGTACGCACTTCATGAGCGACCGCACCCCGGAGACCGCAGCGGACCCGGACAGCGCCCGCGCTTCCCTGGAAGCCCTGCGCGCCGAGATAGCCAAGGCCGTGGTGGGCCAGGACTCCGCCGTCACCGGCCTCGTCGTCGCCCTCCTCTGCCGCGGCCACGTGCTGCTCGAAGGTGTACCGGGCGTTGCCAAGACCCTCCTGGTGCGCGCGCTGGCAGCCTCCCTCGAACTCGACACCAAGCGCGTCCAGTTCACCCCCGACCTGATGCCCAGCGACGTCACCGGCTCACTCATCTACGACGCCCGTACCGCAGAGTTCTCCTTCCAGCCCGGTCCGGTCTTCACCAACCTGCTGCTCGCGGACGAGATCAACCGCACCCCGCCCAAGACCCAGTCGTCCCTCCTCGAAGCCATGGAGGAGCGCCAGGTCACGGTCGACGGCACCCCCCGCCTCCTGCCCGACCCGTTCCTGGTGGCCGCCACTCAGAACCCGGTCGAGTACGAGGGCACGTACCCCCTGCCCGAGGCCCAACTTGACCGCTTCCTGCTGAAGTTGACGGTCCCGCTGCCCTCACGCCAGGACGAGATTGACGTGCTGGCCCGCCACGCGAACGGCTTCAACCCCCGCGACCTCCAAGCGGCAGGCGTACGCCCTGTCGCCGGACCCGCCGACCTCGAAGCCGCCCGCGCAGCCGTCGCCAAGACCTCGGTCTCGGCCGAGATCACCGGCTATGTCGTCGATATCTGTCGTGCCACGCGTGAATCCCCCTCGCTCAGCCTCGGGGTCTCCCCCCGAGGCGCCACGGCCCTGCTCTCCACGGCCCGGGCCTGGGCCTGGCTCACCGGCCGGGACTACGTCATCCCGGACGATGTGAAAGCCCTGGCACTCCCCACACTTCGCCACCGCATCCAACTGCGCCCCGAAGCCGAGATGGAGGGCGTCACCGCCGACTCCGTCATCACCTCGGTTCTCGCCCACGTCCCCGTGCCCCGCTGAGGCGCCCCCATGGCTCTCACCGGACGCTCCGCACTCCTCGCCGCCCTCGGCTCCATCCCGGTAGGTGTCTTCACCCCGGGCTGGACCGGCATGCTGGCGGTCAACGCTCCCCTTGCACTCGCAATTCTGTGCGACTACGCATGTGCAGCGCCAGTGCAAAAGCTCCAGTTCACCCGAAGCGGTGACACGTCAGTTCGACTGGGTGACGCGGCCGAGGTGGGCCTCACCGTCACCAACCCGTCCGGCCGCCGTCTCCGCGCCCAGCTCAGGGACGCCTGGCCCCCCAGCAGTTGGTCTTCAGGGGCCGAACAGGCGGCATCCCGGCACCGGTTGACGGTCCTGGCGGGCGAACGGAGCCGCCTGTCCACAACGCTGCGGCCGACCCGCCGCGGCGACCGCCACGCGGACCGCATCACGATCCGCTCGTACGGCCCCCTCGGCCTGGCCGCCCGCCAGGGCAGCCACCGCGTCCCTTGGACGGTCCGCGTCCTGCCACCCTTCGCAAGCCGCAAACACCTGCCCTCCCGCCTTGCCCGACTCCGCGAACTCGACGGCCGCACCAGCGTGTTGACCCGCGGCGAGGGCACCGAATTCGACAGCCTGCGCGAGTACGTCCCAGGCGACGACACCCGCTCCATCGACTGGCGCGCGACCGCCCGCCAGGGAAATGTCGCCGTACGCACCTGGCGCCCAGAGCGCGACCGCCACGTGCTCGTCGTCCTCGACACGGGCCGCACATCGGCCGGCCGTGTCGGCGACGTGCCCCGGCTCGACGCCGCCATGGACGCCGGACTACTACTCGCCGCCCTCGCCTCACGAGCCGGCGACCGAGTCGATCTCCTCGCCTACGACCGCCGGGTACGCGCCCAGGTACTGGGCCGAGCCGCAGGCGAACTGCTGCCCGCACTGGTCAACGCGCTGGCCCCGCTCGAACCGTCCCTGGTGGAGACCGACGCCCGCGGGCTCAGCGCAGCGGCCCTGACCCACGCGCCCCGCCGCTCCCTGATCGTCCTGCTGACCAGCCTGGACACCGCAGCAGCCGAGGAGGGCCTCCTCCCCGTACTGCCTCAACTCACCCAGCGCCACACGGTCCTAGTGGCGTCGGTGGCCGACCCGCACATCCAGCAGATGGCAGCCGCACGAGGCAACGTCGAGGCGGTCTATGAGGCGGCCGCAGCCGGCCAGACCCAGCAGCAGCGCCGCCGCACCGCCGAGAAACTAATGCGCCACGGGGTCACAGTCGTCGATGCAACCCCCGACGAACTGGCCCCAGCCTTGGCCGACGCATACCTAGAACTCAAGGCGACGGGCCGCCTGTAAGAAAAGGAGGAGGGGGAGAAGGGAGCCTTTTTCCACTCCTCCACTCCTCCCCTGAAACGCAGAAAAGCCCCGCACCGTGACTCCGAAGAGTCTGGTGCGGGGCTTTCCCCAAAATTTGTTCGGCGGCGTCCTACTCTCCCACAGGGTCCCCCCTGCAGTACCATCGGCGCTGAAAGGCTTAGCTTCCGGGTTCGGAATGTAACCG